>JASHOG010000135.1 GCA_030041225.1 Vulcanimicrobiota bacterium
AAATATGGCGGGCCGTCGACGCTCTATCAGCGCACGTAACTAGTGCAGCTTGATGTGGGGAAGGAGGGATTTGAACCCTCATGAGGGGTTACCTCGGCCGCTTTTGAGGCGGCTGCGTCTACCGTTCCGCCACTTCCCCGCTCGTTGCACTGCCGTTAGGGGCATACTGAAAGACTTCCTGGAGTGGCGTCCCGAGCGCGTCAGCAATAGCAAAAGCAGCCTCGAGTGTCGGTGAATACTTGCTGCCTTCGACCGCGTTGATCGTTTGGCGTGTGACACCGACGCGATCGGCAAGCTCCTGTTGCGTCATGCCGCCCGCTCGGAAGCGAAGCTCACGGATGTGGTTATGTACGCGGCAGCTGCTCAAGCCCTAGACTCCCCTACGATAGTAGACGAGCTGCGAGGCGCACCGGACGATCTCGGCGAGAACCGGCAAGAGCAGAATGGCTTGCACAGTCCAAAACGTGCCGAACGAGCGGAAGGCGACGGCAAGCGCGAACCAGACGCCCCATATGAAAACGAAGTACGCGTTCCGGGTTGACGAAAGCGAAATGCTCCGGTCCCGTTCGTCGGCGCATTCCGGGCGCGTTCGAAGTGCGATAAGGATGTGCCCGACGATCTGAATGGCGACGAGCAGAAAGACGACTTCGACGAAAAGAGCGGCAACCTGTACGGCGTGGGCGCTGCCGAGAGTAAAGGATCGCCAGAAATAGTACCCATAGACGAGGATCGTCGAGAGCAGGATGACCCAGAGGCTTTTTTCGCGGAACGTCAGGCCGGGTCGGGGGTCGGTGATGTCTTGTATATTTGACATATTGTCAATATAACTCGACATGCCCAGCTTGTCAAGTTTTTTTGACATCGCGCAGAGAGGCCCGATGGCGAGCCGTTTCTCGACGGTTCGATAGAGCGCTGGGGTCGAGCCAAGAGCACAGCGGGAATATGGCATGCTCGATAGGCGCTAGGGGTTTTGGACGAGCGCGCGTGCCTGATCCTCGAACGCTGCAGCCAGTACACCGAGGCGCATCTCGACGGCGTTGCGCTTGAAGTGGAGCGTAAGGATCGCGGCGGCGCGCGTTTTGCGCACGTCGTACGAGGAAAGGTCGCCGGCTCGCCAGCAGAGGCGTAACAGTTTTCCCGCCTTCGGATAGAAGATTCCGAAGCACGACGCGCCTTTCTCGAGCACTTCGCCCTCATAGAAGGCAAAGCCGGAAATGCTCTTGAGATGAGCGTTGCTCGCCGCATCGTGCGGGATCATCCGCTCGGAAACGGTGAGTTCCCGATCGTCATTCCCTATCGAGAGCGTACGCTCGAAACGCGCGCCTCCGCGTGGCAGATCGGGTGCATCATAGGAGCACGACACGACCGCTTTCGGTGGTCCGGCCTGGAGAATCGAACAGCGATAGGGACGATTGAACGTACCCGCGGGGATTGCGTGCGTCGCAGCCGCGATATAGTCGCGCGATGACGGCGTCGGCTCCGGGTCGACGCTGTCACGAAAGAGACCGATTGTCGCCGCCAGGTTGTACGCGGTGCTTGCTATGACGAAGTTGGGGGAATTGGTCGCGGAGTGTGGCTGGCTCTCGTTCAGCGCACCGATGCGTGCTCCGGCACTCGGCGCGAGGACAACTTGCAGCGTGGGGTTGTTCATGATGATGGCACCGGTGCCATCCTCAAAGACGTCGGAACGGGTTGCGCTGGCAAACGTCGGGGCAACCGTGCCGGCCGAGAACTCGGTGTTCCCAAACGTGAAGATCTGCTGGTCGGAGATCAAATCGCAGAGTACGCCCATCGCGTGGGAGCTCGCGCTTGATGTAGACACAGCGCCAACTGGAATTACGCGCGTGCTTTCACCCCACGCATCGAACGTAACTCTCGGTACGTGCGCGGTTCCATGGCTGAGGCGTACGACGTAGGGGCCAAACGTCCGCGTTCGCCTGCTCCAGTTCGAAACCACGACGAACCCGAAAGCAGCGTCATCGGAGAGCAGCAAGGAGGCTTCGCCGTGATTTCCAGCGAGAACGGCAGCCGGCACATCGTCGAGCGTCGCAATCAGTCGGTGCTGCGATCGCAAGAACGCCAACGTCCCGCGCGTTTTAGGTACGAAGGCCGCAATTTCGCGCGGACTCAGCATGACAGGGAGAAGTACCGGTGAGGTCCCGGTGAGCGTGCCGTAGCGCAGGTCGAGTAAGCGGCAGAGCAAACCGCGGTCGTGGCACTCATGAAGAGCCGTAACCGTCGAGGCAGCCTCTCGCGCGATCGTTGCGTTGCTTTGTGCTCCTGCGCGAAAGAGGCTTGGCGGCCAGACGATCTCGGCGTCGTACGCCGGATGCGTCTTCGCGAGGAGCTCGCCGAAACGCGCGATGGTCACGCCAAAATCGATTGTCGGCAGAGCGCGTGGACCGATGTCCGGACCGCAGAGATTGCTGAAGAAGGCTGCGTCCCAATCATACGCCCAGTTTGCCCACGGAACTTCCCAGCCGGCCGGATAGATGGTGTCCTGAACCGGAAAGTTGACGATACCGTGTGCGCCGTCGGCGAGAAACTCCGCCAGCGCGAGCGCCGTGTTCGTCGCATCGGCCGGACGCGGCTCATTCTCGTCGGCGCCTTGCAGCCAGCCCGCCTGAAACTCGGAGACCATGATAGGCTTCGTGCTCTGCGTTCCCGCAAGGCCCGCCGTGAGATCGATCTGATCCCTATCGTGCGCACCGATCCTGTACGCGTCGCTCTGGTACCAGTTCGTCCATGCCCAGACGGGTGAGTCAGCGGTAACCTTCATTTGCCACGTGTTCACGAACACCGGGACGCGATCGCCCGTAACCGCGTGAACCGTCCACTTCAGCCAGTCGATGTACGCGTGCCAATGCGGCGCGGGCCACGTGTCGTTGTCTAAATACGCACCTTGATCGTCATCGAGCGCGATCGCGATGACATCGTGCGAATACGGGGCGACGGCGGAGAGCACGTCGTGCAGCCACCGCGCGGCGTACCGTAAGTGCGTCTTATTGTGGAGCCACTCGCTCGCCGCGGCGTCGGCGTGTTTGTTTTGAAGCGTCGCCGTCGCGGGATAGCGCCCTTCGAGCACGTCGTGCAGAGGCATGTCGTACTCCGGGCGCTCGAGGAGCCACGCGGGGTAGCCGCCGTTGCGCCACTCGTTGCGGATCACTGGTCCGGGGCGAAGCACGACCTTGAAGCCCAGCCGATGGACGATGCGCAAAAGCCCGATGAGATCACGACGGGAATTCGTTCTGCCGTTAAAGTCGAGGTGCCCCGCAGTTGGCTCCTCCCAGTTCCACGGCACGTAGAGGTCGATCGTGTTGATGAGAAGGTCCGACTGATAGTGGCGCAACCACTCCTCCCACTGGTCGCGCGGAATGCGCTCGTAGAAGAACGCCGCGCCGTAGATAAAAAACGGCTTACCGTCGACCTCGAATACCGGATAACCGTGCATCTGCACGACGCGCGACGTCTGCCAGCTTCGCCACGCCCCTACGGGCGCAGCATAAGCGGTGCGGGGAAGGAGAAGGACGAGCAAGCAGAGCGCAGCGACCGCAAATGGCCAGAGCCTCTTGCCGTGGGCGAAGATGAGAAAGACGATAGCGCCGAGCGCGAGCCAGCCGACGCCGAGCTCAATTGCAAGCGTTCCGGTGTACGCGAAGGCGAGGCTCCAACCGGCAAAGGCGACGAGCGCCGGGAGCGGATAGAGCGGCATCCGAAACGGTGCCGGCCCGCGGCGGCGCAAGAGTGCGAGCGCAATGATCTGAAGGATGCTTTGAATCAGGACGATGCCCGCGGTAAGAATCGCGATCACTTCTTGCAGCGAGAAAAACGATGCGACGAGTGAGAGAACGCCAACGGCGAGCAGGGCGGTCTGAGGAATACCGTGACGCGCGTCGAGCCGAGCGAAGATGGGCAGAAATACTCCATCGCGCGCAGCCGCGAACGGTATCCGCGAGAAGCCCAGCAGGTTACCGTAGAGGGAGGCGAACGCGGTCACGAGCACGAGCAACGTGATCGCGCGCGCCGCCTGCGTTCCCCACGCATGCGCGACGACGAGAGCGCCGACGTACTGGGAAGCCGCCGTCGGCGTTCCATCGGCGCCGATGAGCGTATGCCACGGGACAACGCCGAGCACGCCGACCTGCAACGCGATGTACAGCGCCGCAACGAGCGCGATTGAGACGATGATCGAGCGCGGTATGGTTCGTGTCGGCGCGCGGACCTCGTCGCCGAGGAGCGCGACGTCTGCATAGCCGACGTAATCGTACAACGTGATATAGAGCGCGCTCGCGAAGCCCGCGAGCAGTCCGGCGTCGAAGCGCACGGGACGCGGAATCTGCATCGCCGTATGCCAGTTCGCATGGGTCAAGGCGGCAATCGCGATGACGAGGAGCGTCAGGACCGCGATCGCGCCGAGCAGCACACCGATTGACGCAACCTTTGACGTCCTGCGCGCAAGCACGGCGATCGTCACGACGCCGACGCAGAGGGCGCAGAGATGGAGCAGCCACCACGAGGCGAGCGAAGGAGCAAAGTAGGCTGCATAATCGGCGAAGCCGATGTACCCGCTTGCGAGCAGGCATGGCGCATAGAGCAGGAACTGCCAGTTGAAGAGGAACGCGAGGGCTCGACCAAGGCGATCGCGACCGAAGCTCTCGCGCAAGTACACGTAGGTACCACCAGAACCCGGAAGGCGGGAGGAGAGCTCCGCCCAGACAAGGCCGTCGCAAAGCGCCACGATCGCGCCGCCGATCCAGCCAATGAGCGCGAGCGCGCCGCCGAGTGCAGCGAGCACGAGAGGAATCGTGATGAGCGGGCCGATGCCGATCATCGTGATGACGTTGAGTGCGATAGCCCCATGCGTATCGATCGCGCGTTCCATCTCGCCGCGCTGCTTCACGTACTTCACGTTCGGTGAGGTGTATCGCGGACCTCGTGCCGAAGAGAGCGCAATGGAAGAACGCTCGCAGCTGGCACGGCTATTGGGTGTGCGTGGCGATGTGCGTCTTGATACCGTCAAGAGCGAGGCCCTTCGGCACAATCCGCTTGGTGATCCCGCGGATCGCGTGCTCATCGCCTACCTTCCCCCGGGCTACGACGACAACGGTTCGCAGCGTTACCCCGTGCTCTACTTCCTCCACGGCTACACGGGAAACGCGGCAGCGATGATCGGTACGAGGCCATGGGAGCGCAACATCGTGCAGTGGGCTGACGCGCTCATCGCTCAGCGGCGAATGGCGCCGGTCATTCTGGCGGTCGTCGATGGTTTTACGCGCCTCGGCGGTTCACAGTTCGTCGACTCGATCCACAACGGGGACTACGCAACCTACGTCGTCCGCGACGTCATCGGCCACGTGGATCGCACGTATCGTACGATTGCAGCCGAAGGCGGGCGTGCGGTGCTGGGAAAATCCTCGGGTGGTTTCGGCGCGGTGCACGTGGCGATGGAGCACCCTGGGGCATTTTCGGCCTTCGCCTCGCACAGCGGCGACGCGTACTTCGAATATGTCTATCCGATTGCGTTTCCAGCCGCTCAACGAGCGTTGGAGCGCTTTGGCTTTGACGTAGCGGCGTTCGTTGCGGATTTCGAGGCCTCGCCGAAACGCACGCAGGAGGCCTATCAGGCAATCGAGATCCTCGGCTACGCCGCTGCGTACTCCCCGACAGAGCGTCGGGCTTTCGCGTTCGAGCTGCCATTCGATCTGCACACGGGCGAGATCCGTGAAGATGTGTTCGCGCGCTGGCTCGCCTTCGACCCGGTTCGTCGGGTAGAGGGAAGCAGGACCGCGCTGGAGCGGTTGCGCTTGCGGTACCTGGATTGCGGGCGACGCGACGAATACGGCCTCGATATCGCTGCACGGGTCCTGGCCCGCACGATGCGCGAGGCCGGTTTGAGCGTACGCCACGAGGAGTTCGAGGACGGGCACCGCAACGTAGGCTACCGGTACGAGGTTTCGCTGCCGGCCCTGGCCGGCGTCTTGGATAGAACATGAAGAAGCGTCTTTTGGTATTTGGTGCACTTGCTTTGGTACTAACGATACCGCTGATGGTTGCGGCACAGGACGATACATCGACGCCCAATCCCGATCCGCTCGACTACAACGATCCCGCGATGCACTACTCGGCACCACCGGAAGCAAAGCTCGTGGGAAACATGATGCAGGTGACGCTCGATCAGCTGAATGATGATCCGACGACGGTCGCTTCGTGGGTGATCCCAGGCAAGAGCCACACCGACGTCAAGGTGATCACGATCATGATGGAGTCGTATACAGGCGATCTCGACGGCTGGGATAGCACCTATGAGAACGCGCTTCGAGAGCAAGACTCCTCTGCGGATATCAAAAACAAGGAGCACGTCGAACTGCAAAACGGCATGCCGGCGCTCTTCGTCGAAGCGACGTTAGGCTCGGGGTTCAGTACGGAGAAGGTCTTCGCATATATCTGGATCGACTCGCAGCGCGGCGTCGTTCTCAGCGCGTCCGCGCCGCTCGGCGGCATCGACGAGGATCAGGCAAAGCAGCTGCTCGCCGGCGCCACCGCGGTGAAATACCCCGCCGACCAACCGTAGCTACAGCGGAGAGAGCGCCCCCTCGAGGTCTTCCAAGAGATCTTCGATATCTTCGATGCCCACGGAAAGGCGCAGAAGTCCGTCGGTAACGCCGCGGCGATCGCGATCTTCCTTCGGCATCGATCCGTGCGTCATCCGCGCGGGGTGGCAGATGAGCGATTCGACGCCGCCCAGACTCTCGGCGAGACTGAAGTAGCGCAGGCTTGCGGCGAAGGCCATCGCACGTTCCTCCGAGACGCGCAGCGTGAACGATAGCATTCCGCCGAAGCCACGCATCTGGCGTTGTGCAAGTGCATGCTGAGGGTGTGCCGGCAGGCCCGGATAGTTGACGTGCTCGACCTTCTGATGTTTCTCCAGATACTGAGCGATCGCGAGCGCGTTGCGCTCGTGCTGCTGCATTCGTAAGGCAAGCGTCTTCGCTCCGCGCATCACGAGCCAGGCATCGAACGGTCCGGGGACGCCCCCGACCGAGTTCTGATGGAACTTGATCTGCTCGTGGATCGCAGCGTCATTCGTGATCGCGACGCCGCCGACGACATCACTATGACCGCCGATGTACTTCGTTGTCGAGTGGACGACGATGTCGGCACCGAGCGCGAGCGGCTGCTGAAAATAGGGCGTGGCGAATGTGTTATCGACGGCGATGAGCGCCGGTTTGGCGACGGCGGCCCGAGTGGCCGCAATATCGACGATCTTGAGCAGTGGGTTCGTGGGCGTCTCCACCCAGACCAGACGCGTCTGCGGACGCAGCGCCGCGCGCAACGCCTCGAGATCGCTCAGGTCGACGTACGTGAAGTCGATCGCGTAGCGTGCAAAGACTCGGGAGAAGAGGCGGTAGGTGCCGCCGTACATGTCGTCGCTCGCGACCACGTGGTCACCGGCGGAGAGAAGGTTGAGCACGGCGGACGTTGCGGCCATCCCGCTGGCAAAAGCGCCGGCGTGAGCAGCGTTCTCCAACGCGGCGAGCTGCTTCTCGAGCGCAACGCGCGTCGGATTGATCGTACGGCTGTAGTCGAAACCCTTGTGTTTGCCGACAGCCTCTTGGGTGTACGTCGATGTCTGGAAGATCGGGACGATCGTCGCTCCCGTCGTCTGCTCCGCCTCTTGGCCGACGTGAATGGCACGCGTGGAGAAACGCATGTTAGTCCTGGTGAGGGGAATGAGGATGGGCGGAGGTATCGGCGAGAAACGTGATGACGTCTTGCCGCGTCACCACGCCGATCGGTTCGCGGTCATCGGTCACGACGATCGCGGGATTTGCCAGCGTCAAGAGCTTGTAGGCGCGGTCGATCTCCTCGCTCTGCTCGAGCGCAGGGAAGGGTCGGCCCATCACCTCGCTCACCGGCTGGTGGATGATATCGGCGCGGTCGAAGACGGCCTGCATCACCGCCACGTCATTGATGCTGCCGATGACCTCATGGCCGCGCATGACGGGGATCTGCGAGATCTCGTAGGTTCGGAGAAGCTCGAGCGCCGTGTTGACCGTGTCCTCTTGTTTGACGGTGATCATCGGCGGCAACGGCGTCTTTCCGCGCAGCACGTCACCGACCGTCGCGCGGCGTTTCCCTTCGCTCAAGAACCCGTTGGCGATCATCCAGTCGTCGCTGAAGATCTTCGACATGTAGCCGCGCCCCGAGTCAGGGAAGATCACAACGACGATCGCATCGCGCGGCAGCGTCTTTGCCAAGCGCACCGCGGCGACCGCAGCGGTGCCCGAGGAACCGCCGACGAGCAGGCCCTCCTCCCGCGTAATGCGGCGCGCCATGAGAAAAGATTCGCGATCGGCGACGCGCACGATCTCGTCGATGACCTTGAGATCGACCGTCTCCGGAAGATAGTTCAAACCGATACCCTCGACGGCATAGGATCGCGGTGTGTCGCCTGAGTAGATGGAGCCCTCGGGATCGGCGCCGATCACATGCACTCGTGGATTCTGCTCCTTGAGGTAGCGCGCGCTGCCCGAAATGGTTCCTCCGGTTCCGATCCCCGCGACGAGATGCGTGATACGCCCTCGTGTCTGTTCCCAGATCTCCGGCCCTGTTGTGTGGTAGTGCGCCTCGGGATTGTTGTGATTGTGGAACTGATTGGGTTGAAATGCTCCGGGAATTTCGGCGGCGAGACGATTGGCGACGCTGTAGTACGATTCGGGAGAGTCATTCGGAACATTCGACGGTGTGACGACCACCTCGGCGCCGTAGGCGCGCAACAGGTCCACCTTTTCCTTCGACATCTTGTCGGGCATGACGAGAATGCAACGGTAACCGCGGATCGCCGCGGCCATTGCAAGACCCGTTCCCGTGTTGCCGCTCGTCGGCTCGACAATCGTCCCGCCCGGCTTGAGGAAGCCCGCACGCTCCGCTACGTCGAGCATCGCCTTTGCGGGGCGATCCTTCACGCTTCCGCCCGGGTTCATATACTCGATCTTGGCGAGGACGAGTGGTGCAGCGCCATCGAGAATTTTGTTGAGCTTCACGAGCGGCGTTTTTCCGATCGCCTCGAGCGCGTTCTCGCAGTAGGCGAGTTCGGCGTGCTCCTGCGTGGTTTTCCCTGCTGCGGTCATGGAGAGGGTGCCTTCGTCGCAAGGGGCGTTGGCTCCGGTCGAAAAGGGCATACTCTAGGAAATGCGCGTCGTCATCGGACCCGACAAGTTCAAGGGCAGTCTCAGTGCTATGCAAGCCGCGGAGGCGATTGCTCGCGGTTTTCGCCGATCGCGACCGGAGTGGGAGTGTCAGCTCGTGCCGATGGCGGACGGCGGCGAGGGGACCGTCGACGCCTTTCTCGCAAGCGGTGCGCAGCGCTGCAGCGTGCGTGTCCGTGGGCCTCTCGGCGATCCAGTGGAGGCGATCTATGCGCGGAACGGCGATCTTGCAGTGATCGAGATGTCCGCGGCATCCGGCCTCGCGCTTCTACCGAAAGAGCGTTACGATCCGTTGCACGCGACGACGTACGGAACCGGCGAGCTCCTTACGTCTGCTGCTGCCGCAGGCGCTCGCCGGTGCATCGTCGGAATCGGAGGAAGCGCGACGGTCGATGCGGGCACCGGTATGCTACGCGCGCTCGGGGTCCGCTTTCTCGATGCATCCGGGAGCGAGATCGACCACGGTATGCCCGACTACGAACGCCTCGCTAGCATCGACGTACGTGGGTTCAACAATCGCGTCACGGAGATGAAGATTGCCGTTGCATCCGACGTCGATAATCCGCTGACGGGCGAGCATGGTGCCGCTCGAGTCTTCGGTCCGCAGAAAGGCGCCTCGACGCGCGATGTCGAGATGCTCGATCGCGTCATCACGCATATTGCGGATGTCGCCGCCGCAACACTCGGCAAAGACCTGCGCGACATGCCTGGAGCCGGCGCGGCCGGAGGCTTGGGGTTCGCGCTCGCGGCGTTCTTGCACGCGCGCATCGAGCGAGGAGCGCTGCTCGTTGGAAAGGCGCGCGGCCTCGACGAGGCGTTACGTGGAGCCGGACTCTGCGCGACCGGAGAGGGAAGCATCGACGCGCAGACCCTCGAGGGCAAAACGGTCGAGGGTGTCGCGGAAATGGCAAAGGCAGCAGGCGTGAAGCTCGTTGCCTTCGGCGGGCGAGTCGAACCGGAAACGGCTAAGGCGCTCGCTGCGCGCGGTGTCGAGACTGTCGAGATCTCAACGGGGCTCGCGCTTGACGTCGCGTTGCGCCGCGCGGCTGAGCTGCTCGAGCAGCACGCAGCAACGTGGGCAAGCCTGCAGAGTTGAGTGCCTAGGGCGCCGCTGCGCGGGCCTTCCTATAGGCGCTCGGGGGTTTCACGAACGTCGCGCGCTCCGCAACGTGACGATTGATGACGGAGAGCACGACGCTCGCGAGCCGTTCTGGATCGTGACGGACGTTTTCCGTCTCACTGATCACGCCGGCGCAGATCGGCTTCAATCCCATTTCTTCGATGCGCTCGACGTCCGGCGTCACCGGGCCTTGCCCCTCCTCGGCATATGCGGCGAGGAGGCGTTTCGGCGGCTCGTCGTTGACGATCACGTAGTCGCAGACACGCGCGCCGCTGTGGTCCAGCAGCGTGCGCACGTGATCGGAGGCTGTTAGGCCCGTCGTCTCTCCCGGCTGCGTCATGACGTTACAAACATAGATCTTTACGGCGTTCGAGCTCGCGATGTGTTGTGCGATTCCTTCGACGAGGAGGTTCGGAAGAATCGACGTGAAGAGCGATCCTGGACCGAGCACAACGGCGTCGGCATCGCGAATCGCGGCGAGAGCCTGGTCGAACGGCTCGACGTTCGCGGGCTCGATGAAAACACGCGAGATCGGCAATCTCGACAGCGGAATCTGCGACTCCCCGCAGACAACGCGCCCGTCCTCGAGCTCCGCGCAGAGCCGTGCGTGGCCCAGCGTTGACGGGAGCACGCGCCCGACGATGTTGAGCACGCGGCTCGACTCCTGAACTGCGCGATCGAAGTTCCCCGTGATGCCGGTCATGGCGGCGAGAAAGATGTTCCCGAAGGAGTGGCCCGAGAGGCCCTCTCCTTCGTTGAAGCGGTAACGGAAGAGATCCGTCACCAGCGCCTCGTCGTCGGCAAGTGCAACGAGGCAGTTGCGGATGTCACCCGGCGGCAAAACGCCGAGTTCCTTCGTGAGCCTTCCTGACGAGCCGCCGTCGTCACTCACGGTGACAACCGCCGTGAGGTTGCTCGTGCGGCGTTTCAGACCGCGTAGCAGCGTCGAGAGGCCGGTGCCGCCGCCGATAGCGACGATCTTGTAGCCTTCTCGCAAGCGCGAGCTGGCGGGAGAATCGTGATAGCGCGCCGCGCGGTACATGGCGCGCAGCGTGAAGAACACGCCGGCGAGGAGAAGAAGCGCACCGAGCACGATGAGAACCCACGTGAGGTCACCAGGGGCGAAGTAGTCGGCAAAATAATCTGCGACGATGCCGTCGAGAAACTGGTTGAAATGCCACGATGCACCCTGCGCGACGATCCACCGGTCGCCGGCATCGGCGAGCATGACGACTCCAAGGAGCGCGACGAGGAGCCAGCGCTTCATGCCGGTGCCGGGCAAGAGCCAGCGCATAATCGTTTTCGCGCGCATTACACCAGCTCCACGTCTCGTGCCGCGTACGTCACCGACCAGCGCGGATCGTCGCGGAGATGCGTGACGAGGCGATGCGCGACGTACACGGAGCGATGGCGGCCACCCGTGCAGCCGAGGCCGATGGTAAGGTGCTCTCTGCCGCGTCGTGCGTACAGCGGCAAGAGGAAATCAACGAACGGAAAGAGATGGTTGAGGAAGGGCGCAAAGACGGGATCACGCTCGATGAAGGCGCCTACCTCAGGGTCGTTGCCGGTCAGTGGTTGGAGAGCAGGATCGTAGTTTGGGTTCTCTAGGAAGCGCACGTCGAAGAGCAAGTCCAGATCGAGCGGCTCGCCGTACTTGAAACCGAAGGAGAGAACGGACACGTTCACGGAGCCACCAGCATGAAGTGGTTCTCGCCGGAAAGGGCCAACGCCCTCATCCCGAAGCTGGCGCCGCTCGTGGACGAGTTGCTCGCACAGCGTCGAGAGCTCGCGATCAGGCTGCTGGAGAGTGACCCGGCGCTCCACGGAGCGCCCGCGACGTCGGCCCACTTGGCGCGGCCACGCTCCCCGCTCGTACCGACGAAGTTCGGTGAGCTCAAAGGCGAGATCGTCCGGCTGATCCATAAGATCGAATCCTTCGGGTGCATCGTCAAGGATATCGACCTTGGGCTCCTCGATTTTCCTTCCCGCCGGGAGAAAGACGAGGTGTACCTATGTTGGAAGGCCGGTGAACCGGAGGTCGCATTTTGGCACGCTCGCGACGAAGGCTTTCGCCAACGCCGCCCCATCGATTTTCTTTAGCGAAAACTACGAAGCCGGAGCGGCCTGTGTTTCGAGGATGAAATCCTCGCTCAGCCCTTGCAGCCGGACATCGCCGAACTCAGCTGTGTAAGCCCCATTCTCCGAACCGGTGATGACACCGGTCTCCGGAACAGTTGCTAGCTGAGGAATCTTCGCGCGAATCTCCTGCGGGATGCGCACGCGGTCTCCGACCGAAAGCACACCCTGATCGAAGAGTGCGTTGAGGTTGTCGAGGAGCATCGGTAACGGGATGCCGTAATCCTCGCTGATCTGACCGATCGTATGAGTCTCGCTGATTGCGCAGTTCGAGCAACCACCCAGGTGAAAACGCGCGAAGACGCGCCGCGCTCCAGCGTGCACGCGGAAGGCCTCGTCAACCGTCATCTCCGGCGTAAACTGTTGTTCCATGTCTCTTATCTTTTCTCTCCGTCCCCGCCCGTATCCTCAACAGTGTCTTTCCCACGAGGGTTTTCGGGCACTCTCCTTTCGGAGGCTCTGAACGAGCCCCGGAGGCAGGACGCCGAGAGGGGCGAGGAAGGCAGCAGGAGCGAGCCACGGATGGCGAGCGACGAGCGTCTCCGAAAGGAGAGTGCCCGAAAAGCCGAGTCCCCGCGGAGTGCGTTTGTAAGCCGGATTCTGTACGCTTGCTCTTGCGAGCGAAGGTGGCGACCATCTCTCTGGGATGCGCGTTACCGTGCACCTCGTTGCGATGTGGCTCGTTCGGACGGGCCGTCCGCCCTGCAAGCAGGGAATCGAGCGATCTTGCTTCAGGTGGGGTTTACCCGAGCCCGCGTCACCGCGGCGCTCCGTGAGCTCTTACCTCACGATTTCACCCTTGCCGGATTAGCGGCGGTATGTTTCTGTGGCACTTTCCTTCGAGTTACCCCGACAGGACGTTATCCTGCACCCCGCCCGGTGAAGCCCGGACTTTCCTCCCCCGGCCTTTGCCGAGGGCGGTCGCCCCGCGCACTCCGCGCGGGAGAGTATATCATGAGAGCAGCGGGCCATCAAATGGAGGCAAGGAGGTCGGTTGGACGCTTAGCGAAGGAGCGTTACGAAAGGGGGATATCGTCAATGCGGCGCTTCTCTTCGGTCGCGCTCTGTGTGCTAGGAGCGCTCGTTTCATTCGCGCTCCTAGCGCGCTCGGCGCCGGCGGATCCGGCTGGTGTGGTCGTCGGCATCGTCAACGACAGCCTCATCGTCACAGTGAACACCGCGGCGGCGAACGTTCATTTCACCTACAGCACGGGCTGCGCGAACAATAAGCCGTGTTACATGATAGACGTTGGGCAAGGAGCTAGCGGAGTCACCGCGTCGGCTCGGTCGTGCACCGTCGCGGGTAATCAGTACACGCCGACGGTGATCCAATGCCCGCCCAGCGGATTCCAGTCCATTCAGTTCAAGCTCCTCAACGGGGGCACGTGGAGCGCGTACGCGGGCGGCGGCGGGCAGCATATCGGCGGGCCGTGCTCGCCGGCAAGTGTCACGATCGTTACCGGTTCGGGCATGAACTCGGTCAATACGTGGGACGGATGCCGCGAAACCATCTACTGCGATACGGGTGCGTCGGGATTTGCAGGCGTCGAAGTGGACGCGATGGACACCGTTCGAGGGCATTGCAACTCCGTCGTCAAGCACTAGGGCGGCGAGAAGACAAGCGACCCATACTGGAGGCAAGGAGACTCGAACTCCTGACCCTTACGCTGCCAGCGTAATGCTCTACCAACTGAGCTATGCCCCCGCGCGCGGTGTGGGCGCTTTTACAGCCTCTGCGGCCAGTCCTCCAGACGTCCCCTGAGCTGCTGCATCGCATCAACT
The DNA here is from genome assembly GCA_030041225.1 of Vulcanimicrobiota bacterium. GTDB lineage: Bacteria > Vulcanimicrobiota > Vulcanimicrobiia > Vulcanimicrobiales > Vulcanimicrobiaceae > Tyrphobacter. The sequence continues at coordinate 14,248 of JASHOG010000135.1, forward strand.
GCTCGATGCGCGCCAATTTCTCGCAACGGGGCGATCGTGTCATCAACGGACGTCGCGAGAAGCGAGCCAATGAGCCGATCGAGTGTGCTGCTTTCGCTGATGAGATCTGGACGCGACGGGGCGTACCCAAGATATTCGCGTAACAGAAGTAGCGCGACATTTTGCGTCGAGCCGTGCTCGAGATCGCGTTGGACGTCCATCGCATCGTCGACGTGAGCGCAGAGCCTGCCGAAGGAACGCGCTCCTTGGCTCAAGCGACGAGCGTACTCTTCGCTCGTGGTGCCGGAAACTGCATCCGCGGCGATCATCGCGAAGAAGGCGCCGATCCGATCCCCGCGTCGCCCTGCGTTGCAGGGGCCTTCGTACGAATCGAGGCACGATTCGAGGGCCTCGTGCAGGCGCGCCTGGGCCTGCACTCTCCGAGGCGATGAGAAGGCAGCTTCGCCGATGAGGACGTAGAGCATCGCTAAGTGCTCGGAACCGTAGGTCTCATCTCCGTCGGCGACATCGTCGACGATTGAAGTCGAGAGGCTCACGCAAAGCGTGCCCGTGCAGCGCTCGATGATCGCTGCGGGATCCTGCTCGAGCGCCTGCTCCAGAAACCAGATCGCTGGATAGCCCATGCATTTCCCGCCGATGTACGCGGCGATCCGCTCGACTGCCGTCCGCAGATGCGGCGGCGTCGAAGCGACGATGCTGAGGACGTATGCGCGAACCGCGTCGCGAGCAGCGCGCGCGTCGAGAAGGCTCTCCAGAACGTCGGAAACATAACGTTGCCCGGCGAATGGAGGGCCGGGAGAGACCATTGTCCGTCCTTCTATCCGCCGAGCAGAAGGCCCCCTCAGACGACGCCAGTCAAGACTGGTGCAGAGCCGTCTTGCGCCGCGAGGCGAAGAGCTTCTACTTGGCAACGCGCTTCCTCCCTCGGCGCAAACGCGAGGCTGTCGAGGCGATCTACGGGGTCTTCCGCACGGCTGACGATATCGCCGACGAGCCCGGATTGACACTCGAGCAACGCAAGGAAGGCCTCCGTAGAGTCGCCGATGCGCTCGCCCACGTTCGCGATCGCACGTATAACGGCGATGCGCCGTGGTTTCCAGCCGTCCGCCGCGCGTTTATGCGCTTCCCCATCGATATCGAGGATGCGCTGCGGCTCATCGATGCTTGTCGTTCCGACGTCGAGGGCGTCTCGTGCGAGACTCTCGCGGATTTGGAGGCCTACTCGGCTGCAGTGGCAGGGACCGTCGGGCGCTGCTCGATAGCGATTCTCGGCGCGTCAGACGCCGACTCTCTCGCACGAGCGGAGCGTCTCGGCATTGCTTTGCAACTGACGAACGTCATTCGCGACGTGGAGAAGGATCGTCGCCTGGGGCGCAACTACATGCCGCACGCCTTTGCGGCATTACCCGACCGCGGGCGTTCGCTTATCGCTGCGCGCGCACGGCAATGTTACGCGGAGGGCGACGTCCTTGCGCGCCGCTTGCCCAACGACGGTTCGCGGCTTGCGATGTTGATTGCGGCGGACATGTACGAGGGCGTGATCGACGGCCCGCTCTCGCTCAAGGAGAGGTTGCGGCGCGCAGCACGCTGTATCTGGACCGCATACGTGGGGATGTAGCTCAGCTGGTAGAGCACCTGCTTTGCAAGCAGGGGGTCACGGGTTCGAGTCCCGTCATCTCCACGTTGAAAGGCACGCCGGCGATGAGACCGCTTGCAATCGAATCTGAGGCGCTGACCAAACGCTACGGCCCGAACGTTGCGGTCGATGGAATTTCGTTTACCGTCGAGCGCGGTTCGCTTTTCGGATTTCTCGGGCCCAACGGTAGCGGAAAATCGACGACGGTGAAGATGCTGTGCGGTCTGCTCGCGCCGAGCGCTGGAAAAGCGCGCGTCGACGGCCTTGACCCGATGGGATCGGCGAAACAGCTGCATCGCCGGATCGGGTACATGGCGCAGGGATTTGCGCTCTACCCGGATCTGTCGTGCGCGGAGAATCTCGAGTTCTGTGCACGAGCGCAAGGACTGAAGCTGCAGGATGCACGTGAGAGCAAAGAGCGCGTGGCTGAGCTCACCGGCGTTGCGCGCTACGATCGCATACGCGCAGGGCGCCTCTCAGGCGGCTGGCAACATCGGCTGGCGCTTGCAGCGGCGCTGATACACGACCCGGAGGTCCTGTTTCTCGACGAGCCGACGAGCGGCGTCGATCCCGTCGCACGCCGGGAGCTCTGGGACCTCTTTGCGGCGATGGCGCACAAGGGCAAAACGTTCTTTATCACGACGCACGACTTGGACGAAGCCCAGCGCTGCTCGCGCATCGGCTATGTGCTCGACGGCTCGCTCTTGGCGTGCGGCTCCGTTGACGAGCTACGCGGCGGCGAGAGGACGCTCGAGGACGGACTCGTCGCGCTCGTCAGAAGAAGCCGGCGATGAGCGGCGCCTTCGATGCGGGCGGTCTCGGCGCCGTCATATACAAGGAAGTGCGTCATATCGCGCGCGAGCCCACGACGCTCGCGCTCATCATCGCGATGCCGCTCTTGCAGTTGCTGATCTACGGTTACGCGATCAACCTGCACGTGCAACACGTACGCAGCCTCTACGTGGACGAGGACCGTAGCCGCGTCTCTACGGCACTGCTGCGCGCATTGCGCCGTTCGCAGGCGTTCGATATCGTAGGGAGCGTGAGCTCGCCGGCGGCGCTGCAACGCGCACTCGTGGCCGATCGAGCGCGTGTTGGTTTCGTCATTCCCAAAGGCTTCGCGAGCGACGTCACCGGCTCGACGCATGCAACTGTGACCATGCTCGTGGATGGTTCGGATGCGAACGTCGCGCAGGCCGCCTACGCGGGGGCTGCGGCGTTGACCCGAGCGATCGCGGCGCGGCTTGATCCACTCAGCGAAAGCCCGCCGGTGGAGATCCGGCCGCGGACCCTCTTCAACCCGTCGCTACGCACGCCGAACTTCTTGATTCCCGGGCTCATCGGCCTGGTGATGCAAAACATCACGATCGTGCTCACCGCGCTTTCGATCGTGAACGAGCGGCAGCGCGGAACGCTCGAGCAGATGCGCGCGATGCCGATCGGTGCAGGCGCAATCGTCCTCGGGAAATTGATTCCGTACGGTCTCATCGGTTTCTTCGACCTGCTCCTCGTGCTCTTCGCGATGCGGGCCGTCTTCGGCGTGCCGGTAGCCGGGAGCACGACGCTGCTCTTGTTGCTCAGCATCGCCTTCCTTATGACCGGGCTCGGGTTCGGGCTGCTCGTTTCGACCGTGGCGCGCTCACAGCTCCAAGCGATCCTCATCACTGTGTTCTTTCTGATGCCCTCGTTCTTGCTGTCCGGGATGTTCTTCGAGATCGATCAGATGCCGGCTCCGGCTCGAATCATCAGCTACGCGCTACCTATGACGTACTTCCTCGAGATTTTGCGCGGTATTATCATCCGCGGTGCCGGACTTTCGGATTTGTGGGTGCCTGCGGTCGTGACCGTCGCCTTCGGCGTCGGAACGCTAGCTTTGGCAAGCCTACGCTTCGCGGCCAAGCCGACGTAGCCAAAGGCGTCGTGGAGGGGAGAGGCGACGCGGTGTTGCAGGTGCCGCGGAGATGATTTTCGACCACGATGTGCTCGTCATCGGGGCGGGCCTCGCTGGAATGCGTTCCGCCTTGGAGGCTGCTCGCAACGGCGCCGACGTCGCGATCCTCTCGAAGGTTCATCCGGTGCGCAGCCATTCGAACGCGGCGCAGGGTGGAATCAATGCAGCGCTCGGCGAGGGAGACTCATGGGAGTCACACGCCTTCGACACGGTCAAGGGCAGTGATTATCTCGCCGATCAGGATGCAGTCGAGCTCATGTGCGAAGAAGCGCCCGCCGACGTGATCGAGTTCGAACACATGGGCGTCGTCTTCTACCGTGACGATGAAGGCAAGCTCGGGACGCGCGCGTTCGGTGGCGCATCGCAGGCGCGGACATACTTCGTCGGCGACATTACCGGCCAAGCGCTGCTCATGACGCTCTATGACCAGATTCTCAAAGCCGGCGTCAAGGTCTATGAGGAGTGGTTTGCGACGTCACTCTATACGGAAGACGGCGCATGCCGAGGCGCTGTCGGGCTCGAGTCGATCACGGGCGAGCTACATCTTTTACGCGCGAAGGCGGTAGTAGATGCAGCCGGCGGCTGCGGGCGTCTCTATGAACCGAGCACGAACGCACTCATCTGCACTGGTGACGGCTATGCGCTGGCGTATCGCGCAGGCGCTCCGCTCATGGACATGGAGATGGTACAGTACCATCCCACGACGCTTGCGGGCAGCGGATTTCTCATGACTGAAGCGGCCCGAGGCGAGGGCGCTTATCTGCTGAACGCAAACGGCGACCGATTCATGAAAGCCTATGCACCGAACAAGATGGAGCTTGCCTCTCGCGACGTCGTATCGCGCGCCGAAGCGACGGAGATCGCACAGGGGCGCGGTGTCGACGGCAACGTGCTCCTCGACGTGCGGCATCTCGGGCGCGACGTGATCTTAAAGAAGCTGCCGCAAATTCACGAAGTGGCCCTCGATTACATCGGTATCGACATGATCAAAGAGCCGGTGCCGGTGCGCCCCGGCATGCACTACATGATGGGCGGTGTAAAAACCGACGTGCAGGGGGCGACGAGTGTACCGGGGCTCTACGCTGCCGGTGAAGTCGCTTGCGTGAGCGTCCACGGCGGCAATCGTCTCGGGGCGAACTCGCTGCTCGACACGATCGTCTTTGGGCGGCGCAGCGGTAAGGCCGCCGCAGCCTACGTGAGGAGCATCGAACGCGCGCGGGGCGGCTCGGCGCTGCTGCGTTCGGAGCAGGAACGACTCGGCGCGCTGCTCGCGCGGCCGTATAAGGGCGAAACGCACGCGAAAGTGCGGCTCGACCTCGCGACGATGATGGACAAGTACGTCGGCGTCTACCGCGATGAAGCGGGCTTGCAAACGGCGCTCGACGAGCTCAAAACGCTTCGCCGGCGGTACGAGGAGGTCGCGGTCGGCGACAAAGGGCGCGTCTTCAATCAGGCGTTGCAGTTCGTTCTCGAGCTCGGGTATCTGCTCGATATCGGCGAGACGGTGATTCGTAGCGCGCTGCTACGCAAGGAGAGCCGCGGGGCTCAATCGCGGACCGATTATCCCGAACGCAACGATGCCGAGTGGCTCAAGCATATTCTCTTGACGCGTGATTCCTCAAGGGAGCCTCGCGTCTCGTATCTGCCCGTCACCATTACGCGTTGGAAGCCAGAGGTTCGAACGTACTGATGCAGTTCACGATCGAAGTCGGTCGCTACAACCCGGAAGGTACCTACGCGCCGTCGGCGTCGGCACCGCAAGAGTTCCCGGTTCCGTGGGACAAGGCGCCGCCACGACGCTATCAGACGTACACGGTCGATCTTCCCGAGCACGCGGTCGTTCTCGACGCGCTCATCGAGATCCGCGAGTACCAAGACGAGTCGCTCGCGGTACGCTGCGCCTGTCGCAGCGCAATCTGCGGCTCGTGCGCGATGTGGATCAATGGGCACGCGCACCTCGCCTGCAAGAGTAAGCTGCAGGCGTTCACAAAGGATGGCAAGACGCGCGTCGAGTCGCCGCCGTCGATGCCGGTCATCCGTGATCTCGTCTGGGGCATGGAGCCCTTCTGGAAAAAGCACCACGCAGTGACACCGTGGCTTGAGCCCAAGCAACCCGTTCCCGGGCCGCGCGAAGAGTATCGCGTCGCGAACGCAGCGATGGATAATCTCGTTCAGGAGGTCAGTTGCATCAACTGCGGGTGCTGTCTCATGGACTGCGAGTCATTCGCGATCAATGACAACTTCCTCGGACCGCACGCGCTGGCGAAAGCCTACCGCTACGCGGCCGACCCTCGTGATGCAACCGAAAAGCAGCGCCTTGGCAGCTACAGCGGCAACGGCGGCATCTGGGATTGTACGCATTGCTACGAATGCGTCCAGCAGTGCCCAAAGGGCGTCGCGCCGCTCGAGCAGATCCTCAAGCTGCGCAAGATGGCCGTCGATGCAGGCTTTACGAACAACGCCGGCACGCGGCATGCCGACGCCTTCGCCGAGTCGGTGCGCGAGAGCGGACGGCTCAACGAGCTGACGCTCATGCCGAAATCGACGGGGTTCTTCAACATCGTCGGGCAGCTGCAGACGCTCCCCTCGGCGATCAACATGCTGCGCGCCGGAAAGCTACCGCCGATCGTCCATCACAAGATTCCAGGCGTCCAGCGCATCAAGACGATTTTCCAGCGCATCGGAGGGCGCTTCAAAAAGTGAAGGTTGCGTTCTATCCCGGTTGCGTCTCTAAGGGCGCCTGTCCGGAACTCTACGTCTCGGCGAAAGCGATCGCGGAGCCCTTAGGCCTCGAGCTCGAAGAGCTGACCGAGGCACCGTGCACCGGCGCGGGCGTGCTCTCCGAGCAAAACCCCGAGCTTGCAGATGCTCTCAACGGCCTGACGCTTGCGATGGCGGAGAGCAAGGGTGCCGACCTCATGACGATCTGTAGCACCTGCCAAGGTGTGCTGTCGAACCACAACTACCATCTCCAGCAGGATGCTGCGCGGCGAGAGAAGGTCAACGGGACGATCGGCGACCAAGGCTACCGCTACAGCGGGAAAGCGAAGGTGAAGCATCTGCTGTGGATGCTCTTCGAAGACATCGGCCTCGATCGCATACGCGGCGCGATCAAGCGCAAACTCACCGGCCTCAAGATCGCACCCTTCTACGGCTGCTACATCCTGCGTCCGGAGGAATATCTCGGTTTACGCGAGCGCCCTGAGCGCAAGACGTACCTCGAGCAGTTGATTGCGCTGGTGGGAGCCGAACCGGTTGAGTATCGCGGCGCGACGAAGTGCTGCGGCTTTCCGATGCTCACGTTCAATCGAGAGAAATCGCTGGCAATGGGCGGTTCACATATCATGGAGGCGAAGGAGAAGGGAGCAGATATGCTCGTCACGCCCTGCCCGCTGTGCCACCTGAATCTCGATGGGCAGCAACCCGACGCCGCAAAGGTTCTTCGCAAAGATATCGGCGTGCCGATCTTCCATTTGCCACAGCTCTTAGGTTTAGCGTTCGGCTTTTCGCCGGATGAACTACGCTTGAATCACCACGTCGTGCCGACTGCTTCGGCTCTCGAGAAGGTCGAGCTCAAGGTGTAGGTCGTGTCCCGTGCGCTTGGGGTAGCCGCGCTCCTCGCCGTGCTCGGTGCCGCACCGAGCTCGTGGCCGATGTACCAATACAATCCGACGCACAACGCCGTCTTTGCGAGCGCTGAGCCCGCCTACAGCTGGCGCTTTGCCGCAGGCGCCCAGATCAACGGCGGTCTGGCCGTTGTCGGCGGCACACTGTACTTCGAGAGCTTTGCTCCTGAGATCGTCGCTCTCGACCGTACCTCTGGGCGGCTGATCTGGCGCGCGCATCTTCCAAACATCGCGATGACGACGCCCATCGTTGCAGACGGTCTGGTCGTCGTGGGGACGGGCAAAGACAACGTGCTCCTCGACAGCGGGAGTCGTCTCGTCTGGGGCGTGCACGGAGGCGATGAGCTTGCCGCCTTTGACGCGAGCAACGGGCGCACTCGTTGGACGTTCAAAACCGTCGGCGAGGACATGCCGAGCCCGGCGCTCGTTCATGCCGGCGATCGCGACGCGATCGTCTTCGCAAACGGCGACGATCACGTCCGAGCAGTCGACCTTCACACGGGGCGCCTGCTCTGGAGCACGCCGGTGGACGGTGTCTCGACGATGGCTTCAGCTGTGACAGAGGACGGCATCGTCTACGTGCTTGCCGGTCCTTCCGCGCGCATGCACAGGCCTGACCACGTCTACGCAATCCGCGCCTCCGACGGGCGAATGATGTGGATCGCTCCCTACGGGAATGCCGATGATTCACCCGTGATCGGCGATGGGCGTTTGTTCGTCGAGGACGCGCAGATTGTCGGCGGAGGTCCACGCGACGACGCCATCAATGACGTCTATGCACTCGATCTTGGCTCGGGACGCCTCCTCTGGGCGCATAACTCCGCGACCGGATACTTCACGACCGTGGGAACGAACGAGGAGGCAATAGCGGGGCTTGTGGATCGCGGCGCGCTCCTCGAGTCGCTTCCGGCGGCGCGTCGTTTTGCCGCGTATGACGACGAGCAGGGGCGTATCTTGTGGGCGATTCCGACAGATGCCGCCGTGAAGATGAGTGCCGTTGCGCTCGACGGGCGTGTCTATGTTGGGGATACCGCAGGAGTTTTCTATACGCTCGACGAGGGTAACGGCCGCATGATCGCTCGACAGCGCTTCGCGCAACCGTTCACGTGCAGCTCGCCCGTGATCATCGGCTCGACACTCTACGTCGCAGACGACGAGAGCATCTACGCAATTCCGCTCCAGCAGCGATGATCCCGTCAGCCGAGGCGATCTTTCTTCGTGCACAGCAGGCGTGGACTCAGCGCGCCGTACCACCATATGAATCCTTCCGCATTGCCTGCAGCCAAACGTTTCTCGCCGATCAGTGCTTTCCCGGCGACATCATCGAGTTCACGGTCCGTGCCTCCGACGGACGCACGTTCGCCGTAACGATACCCCAGGCGGGCGCTCCCGCGAAGGTCTTGCTCCACGGTGGCTACATCACCGGGCCGGATGGCACGCCACTGGGCTTCTATCGCGCGCTTCCTCATCAACCCGGCGGCGTTGCACCGCAGCTACCCCCGAACATGGCGCAGGATCCCTTCTTGCCGACGATCGCGACGGTGAACGTGGTGAGCAAAGCCTACAATATCACGCTGGTGGGAACGGAACGCATCGGGGGATACGACTGCGATCACCTGGCACTGCGGCCGCTCTCGGATCCACAACGATTCGCCCTACGCGATCTATGGGTCGACGAGGCGAGCGGTAACGTCGTTCAGCTCGTGTATGCACACGACTTCGGGAACGGCCGATGGGGAACGGTAACGTATCGCTTTGCGCCGCAAGGTGTTCTTGCGATCTGGACGATCGTCCACATCGAGGCAAACGAACCGACCGGATCGGTGTTTGGGGCGCACGAGGAACACGTTGCCTCGGAACTGGATGATGTTACCTTTCCGAGCTCAATGCCGGACGCCGATTTCGAGCCCTAGTCTCTACTTCGCACGCGCACCGAGCTTCTCGTTATGGAATGCCGATCGAGGTCGGCGTTCCGTGATAGCAGCCCAGTGTGTACGGGAAATCGTACGTCGATACGTAGTGATACATAGCGACGAGCTTGCCGTCCCACATGACCGCGCTCGTCGTACCGTGGCACTCATCGAGGTCCGCGGTCTCGAGAACTTTGCCGTCGTACCATGGACCGTAGATGCCGTAGCCGTCGGCGGCGTAGCCCAAGAGCGAGGAGTTTTGTGTTGCCGATCCGGTGTCGGTAACGCAGACCTGGAGAAAGCCATGGTAGTGATAGACATCGCTTTGGTCCGGGTGGCCATGACACGGATCCTGAAGCTCACGCGCCACAGCGTCGTATCCGGCTGCGTCGAACGCATCATAGATCGCGACGCCATCAAGGGTCACGCCGATCGGTCCGCCCGAGAGACATGCGGGTGACGACGCCGCCACGGGGTCGGATGCCACCGTGAAGCTGTAGGGGTGCGCCTCGATAGAGTTGGGATTCTGATCGTATTGGTACGCCGGGTCGCTCGGCGAGATCGGGAAGCTGCCGGTAGTCACGGGCATAATCGGTTCGTCGTCTCCGCTAATCGTGCGAGTCGTTCCGTTCGAGGTCTCCGAGAAGGAGCCGGCCCATGCATTGCTGCCCTCGACGGCGAGCTTCGTCAGCGCGTTCCACGTCGATGCGCTAAGCCAAGGCGCACTGCTTACGACCGGGGAGCCGGATTCCGTATGGCAGTCGTAGATATAGCCTACTTGCGGTGTGGTCGTGCTATATTTGCGATCTCCGAGCGGCAGCGCCGTGCAGTTGAGCGTGCCCGAGCTAGTCGGCGCGCCCTGCGGACAGGCTTGTGCGACGCTGTTGCCATGACCGCTGGAAGGAACGCCTTCTCCAGCGCTAACGCCCGCGCCGCCGCTACCTCCGAAAGCCGCGAGAACCAGGGCGAAGGAGAGCACATATTCAAATCCCGTCCGCTTCACGCAGCTATCTGTGAGTGAGGAGCTTAGTGCGGCGTGCCTCCGGGCGGTGCGATGAAGAGAACGTTCGTCGTTGGGAAATTACCGTGCCATCCGCCTTGGTGAGGCGTGTTGCCGTTTCCGCCACCGTTCGGGTTAGCACCGTGCGGCTGAAACTGCGCGTGAAACGCGCCTGTCGCCGTTACCGTCGACCCTTCGGTTACGTTGGCACCGCTGCGATCGAAGACGTGGATGCATTGCGTCGCGCAGAGGTCGTACCTCACAACGGTCCCCATCCGCCCCGTATGCGTCTGCACGTTCTTCGCCACGCCGGCAACGCTGATGCTCTGGCCATCGTACGTCGAGGCGTGGGCGACCACGGCGTCGGGTGAGAGCGGCGGCGACGCTGCGGCGATGCCGCCTGCCGCGAATGTGAGAAGGAGGGCCCCAAGAAGCAAGCGGTACGCGGTCTTCGTCATGAGCGGAGAATACTCTCGCGCCACCGGGAAATCCCTGGGGAAAAGCAAAGCAACCGTGTGTGAAACGCCATGCGTCTGCATTCGGCTTTTGCTCGCTCCTCATCGCGGCTACCGTTGTGCCGGTCCTTGCGCAGCAGGGCTCATTCCTGACGCTCTCGTGGGGGCCGAGCGGCGTTCCCGGCCTGAAGTACCACGTCTCGTGCAGTGCCCTCGGCGGCCCTTCTTGGGACTATACGTTTGAGAACGTCACGAACAAGCCGATCACGTTCTCATATTCGTTTGGCGCCGGAAACATGAGCCGCGAGCACCACGTGCACTGGTACACGATCCCGGCACACGGACACTGGACGCTACATCACGTGGCGCCGCAGTACGGTTGCAACACGAACGGCCCACTGAAAATCGAGCCGCGAACAACGCCATAGCGATGAAGGCCGCTTTATGCCTTTTCGGCGCGGCAGTCGCTGCGCTGCCGGCTCCAGTCCCAGGCTACGCCTCAGGAGCCGCGGCGAAGGTTCCTTGGACGTGTTCTGTTCCAATGCTGCCGGATTATCGCGCTACCGGGAAGATAAACGACCAAGGTGAGGCTATCTCATATATCTACGTCGGATACAAGCACGCGCGCTCAAATGGGAGGCTCGTAGAGCGCGCTTTTCGCTCGAGCTATGGTGCCTGGGCATCGTTCCTGGCCCCGCTTGATGGCCGGCACGGATGGTATGACAGCGGTGTCAGTGTGCATTCGTTCAATGATAGATATGCGTTTGCGCAGATCGAGGTCAGCCGCTACGAACGCTTCGATTATCGGGCTCACGTTGCCGTCGTCTGGGAGTTACCGAACGGCAGCTCAGAAGGGTACAAGGACCTCGGCATGATGCTCAGCGATGCGCCGCATCGCCTCGGGGCTTACGTCCGCGAGCAGACGCTGTATCTCTCCGTCGATGGCCGCCCGGTATGTTCGACCGCCGCAGTCAACTTTGTCTCGCCATCTGAGGCAAAGTACTTCCAAGTACGCACGGAAACGAGCGTCGTCGGGTCGAACGGCGGCGCTACGACCTGGGACCTACGCGTGAAACGCGACGACGATCTCGTACCGCGCGCGTACCAGACAGACTGCATCCTCCATCATCATGGCATCTCATGGCGGTATGTCGGAAGCGGTCGTTTCGTGGCGAGCGGCGCGTTCGACCCGAGCGCACCGCACATCTTTGCTGGACTCGACCCCACGAAGCCCTGCCGCACATAGTCACGACTTTCGGTCTGCGCCTGGTGCGAATAACGCGTTCAGCTCCCGCTGCGGAATCTGATCTGCAGCGAACTGCAGCGTGCCGCTGTCACGCAGCTCTCGAGCCGCGCGACGGACGAATCCGAGTGTCGAGCGCGCTACGCTTCCACCCAGGCTCACCCTCGTTACCCCTGCATCGAGCAGTTGATGCGCATTGAGTGTCACTTCTCCCCACCCCAACACGATGTTCAGCGGGCCCGGTATCTCACGCAAGAGCCGCTTGATGGTCGCTTCATCAATGGTGGGCAGCAGGGGATAGATGCAATCCGCGCCTGCCTCGCGAAAAAGATTGCCGCGCCGAATGCAAGCCGCGACCGGATTGCCGGACGACGTTACGAACGCGTCGATCTTCGCGGTCAGTACAAACGCAGTGCCTGCCGCCTCGATGGCCGCGCGCGCAGCTCTGATTCGCTCGACTGAGAGCTGTTCGTCGTATTGGCCGCCTGAGTGCGCGTCGTGATCTTCGATGTTGCCTCCGGCGAGGCCAATCTCGATAGCGAGACGCACGGTTTCTGCCACGTCTTCGGGCTCACGACCATAACCGCTTTCAAGATCTGCGTTGACGGGAGCATTCGTCGAATCCGTGATTTGTCGAATACGAGCGAACATCTCCTCACGGGTGACCCCAGCGTTCGGATCGGGTACGTCGAAGTCGGGTTTTCCGAGTGAGAAAGCGATGCCCGCACTGGTCGTGCCGATCGCTTCGAATCCTTCGTCGAGAAGAATGCGAGCGGATCCGGCATCCCACGCATTTGGCATGATGAAGCCGGCGCGGGGGTCGTGCATCGCTCGAAAAGCCTGCGCTCTATCGTTCATTGTGGAAGTGATTGTAGGCGGGCAAGGGCTATTTGTCCAATGAAGAGATTCTCTAGAACCCATAAAAATGATGTATACTGCGGTTGTGGACAGTGAGAGCCTGCGGACATTTCTATCGGTCTATCGCGAAGGTGGCTTCTCGGCGGCCGCGGAGGTCTTGCATGTAACGCAACCTGCTGTTACGCATCGCGTGCAGATGCTCGAGCGAGAGATCGGAGAAGCGCTATTCGAGCGGATGAGTCGCGGCGTCGTCTTGACCCAGGCCGGCCGCGCCCTCTTGCCGTTCGCGGAACGCGTTTTCGCCGCGATGAACGACGTTCAAAGCGCGCTGGACTCCTTCAGGGCCGGTGAACGGGGCCCAATAGCAATCGCCGTTGTTGGTACGCTCGCCGACCGTCGCTTGACGCGCGTGCTGCGAAGCTTCGCTCGAACCCACGCCGGCGTCGACGTCGCGCTCGAAACCGCGACGAGTGCTTCGGTGAGCGAACTGGTGCGTCGAGGGAGAGCCGACGTTGGCCTGCGCTATCATTTCGACCAATCGGCGGACTTGACGTGCGAAGAGCTCGCCCAGGAGCCGCTATTTGTAGTGTGTTCGCCTCAGCATCCCCTGGCCGGACAATCGATCGCGTCGCTGCGAAAACTCCGCGATGAACGATGGCTCGCCTTTCCCGAAATTCCAGGCCAGCGCGAGATTTCAACTGCGCACGTGTTCGGGCTGTTTTTGACTGCTGGAGCGGGAGAAGTGCGGTGGACGCCCGTCGACAGTCTCACCGCGCAAAAGCGGTTGGTCGAATCAGGATATGGTCTGGCGCTTATGGCGCGCAGCCACGCCGACGAAGAGCTCGCCGACGGCAGCCTTGCGACGATTCACGTGCGAAACCTCCGAGCGGCACTGCCCGTCGTCGTCGTAACGCGTGCCAACGGATTTCTCAGCGTGGCGACAGCCGACATGCTAAAGTCGCTGCGCGAAGCCTACGTGCGCCGCTAATCAGAGCGCCAGCTAAGCTACGAGGTAGCAGAAGGAGCTTCGCCGAGTGATCGCGCCCGCCGAGCCACCTGATAGATGACCTTCGACCCCGCAATCGACGTTCGGAACAGGGAGCTTCTGAGGCACACCTTACTAGCGTAGTGTCGCAAAACACCTTGCATATCAAGGATTTCCGTTCGTGGGCCGTCCTGGGATCGAACCAGGGACCTCATGCTTATCAAGCATGCGCTCTAACCAGCTGAGCTAACGGCCCGAGAGCGAGCAAAGGTTCGCGGAGCCCGGCTGAGCTCCTCGGAACTGAATTAGTGTACCGCGATCACGGCTGCGATAATGGCTACTCCTACGCCGACGATGCTGCTGATCGACCAGCGCAAAGTTGCGTTCAGTGATGCTTGCAGCGACCCAAACTTGCCGTCGAACTTCGCATCAAGCGACCCGAGCTTGCGGTCGAACTCTGCGAATCTACCATCGATCCCTGCGAATCTACGATCGATCTCTGCAAACCTACCATCGAACTTCGACTCCAGCCGGTCGAATTTTCGATCGACGCGATCGAACCTCCGCTCCATCTCGTCCCGAAGAGCGCTCAAGGAATGCTGAAAGAAATCCATGCGCTTGTCGATCTGCTCGTAGGCACCTTGCAGATACGATAGGCGGTCTTCCGGATACGATGCACTCACGGATGGCTCCATTATACGTTAAGCTCCCGTAGAGGGGCAAGAGAGGCGATACACTATGCACGCGTCATACCATGGCGATCCATTTTTTCATGATCTCATCTTCGTTCTTCAGCTGCTCGAGCATGAGGCTCTCGAGCGCGTCGAGCTCTCGTAGCAGCTCCGCGTGCTCCGCTTGCTGAGCGTCGAAGGCTGCATGTTGCGCCTCGACGGCGTCTTGCGAGCTGGGAACGTTAGGGGAAGCCGGCTCTGCACCGCGAGCGGGAACGGTGCAGCGCCATTTCATCGGGAAAAGCGGCGTCATTGCGTGAGCGTCTGGATGAACTTCTTGGTGATATCGTCGTCGGCTTTGCGCTCCTGCATGTCGACGTTACGCAGCTCGTTGACTTCGCGCATGTTCTCCGAACGCTCGTCCATCATCTGATCGAAGAGTGTCGATTCGAGCGAGAGTTGCTCCTGATTTGCGATCTGCGACCCGTAGAGACCCAGCTGAAAGGCCTCGTCCTGTGCGTTGATTGCGCCCATTGCCGCGTTCTCGGCGGCGCCGCTTGCACCGCGGGCGAGCCCGCCTAGGAGCGACGCTCCGGCGCCGGCTGCAAGGGGAAGTAAGAATGCCATAGTTCGCTCCTTGATTGTCATCTGAGGTGAGGTCGCCAACCCCGCGATGAGCGCCTCGTGGCGCAAAACGGAGTCGGCGTAGCCGAGGCGAGAACCGTCGCGCCATTCTGTGACGGTGCCGACCGCATCGGGAGCTCCGGCGTTGTACGCGCTGAGTGCCCGGCGAACGCTTCCGTAACGGCGGATGAGCTCGGCAAGCATAGCGGCGGCATACTCTGCGTTCGCGGCAGGGGCCATTGCAGCCGCGGTTCGTGCGAAGGCATGGTAGCGATCGTCGATTTGGAAGAGGCCGTGTCCGTGACCGCCATCGCCAACCACGTTGCGCCCAGCGTTGCTATTAGGACCGCCGGTCTCTTGCGCTGCGACCGCCGCCAGTAGAGCCGGGTCGAGCCCTTGAGCGGTTGCTGCGCTAAGAATCTCCGGCGCATAGGCGACGCCGCGAGCGGCAAGGGAGGCCGCGGAGATCGAGTCCATGCCCTTCTTTCACGCACCTCGCCGCGTTTGACAAGAGCCGAGGGGGGGCCTAAAATGGGCGGGTTTGGTTCGGGGGCACACGGTCGACTTCTCGGGACTGCTTGCCGGTGGCCGGCGCAGCATAGAGGTGGCGGACGAGACGCCCGTCGAGGGCTTCGAAGGGTTCCGCTTCGATCGACCCGCCGACGTGCGCCTGGAGTTACGCTACGCCGAGGGATGGCTGGAGGCCCGGGGTACGGTCGTCGCCCACGCAGTCGCGGAGTGCGATGTCTGTCTCGATCCTGTCGCGTTCGATGTGGGCGTTGACGTTGACGAGCGCTTCGACCCGTGTGCGGGGCGAGAGGCAGACCCTTTCGGCGAAGGCAATGTCATCGTCGGCGGCCGAATCGACATCGCGGACCTTGCCCGGCAGGTGGTGCTCAGCGCACTGCCGATGGGAGTACGATGCGAGCAGCATTCAGGCGAGAAGGGATAGAGCACAGTGGCAAATCTGAAGTGGAAGACACCGCGCAGTAAGACGCGCAGCCGCCGCGCAGCGAACTGGAAGCTGCGTTCGGTGACGAGCGTCGTCTGCCCGCAGTGCAAAGAGCCGAAGCGCCCGCACTTCGCTTGCCCGAACTGCGGCACGTACCGAGGGCGTCAGGTCGTCGAGGTCGGCGAAGAGCAAGCAGGCTAAGGACCCGAGCGGTTGCAGCTTCGCGGAGTGAAGATAGCGGGCGTGGCGCGCCATGCGCCCGCGCGCGTCGTCACGAACGAAGATTTCGAGCGATGGCTCGACACGACGGACGAGTGGATCACCGTCCGCACCGGAATGAAGCGCCGCCATTGGGCCTCCGATGACGAAGCGACCAGCGATCTGGCGATCGCAGCGGCGCGAGGCGCGCTCGCCGACGCAAAGCTGGAGGCCGGCGACATCGATTGCTTCATCGTCGCGACCGCGACCCCCGATTACATCTTTCCGGCAACAGCCTGCATCGTGGCAGCGAAACTCGGCGCCGTTGGAAAGGCAGCCTTCGACCTCTCGATCGCGTGCAGCGGCTTCATTTATGGTTTGACGGTGGGAGCGGGTCTCGTTCGCTCGGGCGTCTATCGGCGCGTTCTGCTCGTCGGCGCGGAGACGCTCTCAAAGATCGTGAACAAGAACGATCGCTCGACGGCAATTCTCTTCGGCGACGGCGCGGGTGCGGTCGTGCTCGAGGCTTCGGAACAGGATAGCTTTCTTGCGGCGGAGCTCGGTGCCGACGGTAGCAACCCGTCGACGCTCTTTCAGGAAGCCGGCGGTTCGCGTCACCCGGTCGACCGCGCGGCGGTTGACGCCGGCCTGCAGTACATTCACATGGAAGGACGGGAAGTCTTCAAGTTCGCGGTGACTTCGATGATCGAAGCGACTGACGTCGCGCTGGAACGCGCGCACCTGAATCGGCATGACATCGACTTCCTTATCCCCCACCAGGCAAATCGACGCATCATCGACGCGGCGGTGAAATACCTCGAGCTCCCGCGCGAGCGCGTGCTCGTGAACATTCAGGAGTACGGAAACACCTCGGCCGCATCAATTCCGATTGCGCTCGCCGAGGCCGTGGAGGAAGGGCGTATCTCGCCGGGAGACGTCGTTTTGTTCGTCGGTTTCGGTGCGGGGTTGTCATGGGGGGCGGTGGTCTGGCGATGGCAGTGAAGCGCATAGCGGCGGTCTTCCCTGGGCAGGGCTCGCAGAGCGTCGGAATGGGTACCGACGTGGTGGCGGGCTCGGCGAGCGCACGCGAGCTCTTTTCGCGCGCGGAACGCGTGCTCGGTTACGATCTCTTCGCGCTCGTGCGCGACGGCCCCGAGGAGCGGCTGCGCGAGACGCAATACAGTCAGCCTGCGATTTTCACGACCAACCTCGCCCTCTTCGCCGCATTCGGCGATACTCGCGGCGACGACGCGGAGGTGATCGTCAGCGCCGGCCACTCGTTCGCGGAGTTCTGTAGCCTCGTGATCGCCGACGCGATTGCGTTCGAGGAGGCTCTGCACGTCGTCGATGAGCGTGCGCGTGCGATGCACGAAGCGGCGGAGCGTGCCGCCGGCGGTATGTCGGCGATTCTCGGCCTAAATGCGGACCGCGTTCGCGAGGCGGTCGAAAGTCTTGTGAACGAGAGCAACAGCGTTCTGCAGCTCGCAAACTTTAACTCGCCGACGCAGATCGTGCTGAGCGGCGACCCGAGCGCTCTCCGTGCCGCCGGCGAACTTCTGCTCGAGGCCGGTGCAAAGCGCGTCGTACCCTTGAATGTTTCGGGCGCGTGGCACTCGGAGCTCATGCGCCCGGCGATACCGAGGTTCGCGGCCGCCGTGGAGGCGGTGCAATTCACCATGCCCCGCTTCGACGTTATCTCGAACGTCGACGGGCGGCCGTACCGGAGCGTTGCACAGATCAAAGCTGCGCTCGTACAATCCGTGACTGGCGAGGTGCGCTGGCACGAGACGGCGGAGGCGCTCCTGCGCTACGAGCCCGAGCTCGTCGTCGAGTTTGGTGCGAACCCCGTGCTCACCGCGCTCATGCGCCGCATGCCGGACGCGCCGCCGACGTTAGCGGTGAGCGACGCGGAGGCATTCGTATGACGTTTTCCGGAGAGGCCGCCCTCATCACGGGAGCGAGCCGAGGGATTGGACGCGCGATCGCGGTCGAGTTCGCAAAGAACGGCGCGGATGTGGCAATCGTCGGGCGGGATCGCGCGGCGCTGGAGGAAACGGCGGGTTACTGTGCCGCAGCGCGCGCGGGAGCGCTCGCGCATCCGATCGTCGCGGATGTCACCGACCGCGCCGCCGTAGAGGCTGCGGTCGAGGAAACCATGGAGCGTTTTGGGCGCATTGACGCAGCCGTTGCGAACGCAGGCCAGTCGGAGGATGCGCTCTTGCTCCGCCTCAAAGAGGAGGTCCTCGACCGGCTCATCGCCGTCAACTTGAAGTCTGCCTTCGCGCTGGTGGCGTCGGTCGCGAAGCCGATGATGCGTCAGCGCGGCGGTACAATCGTGCTGGTGTCGTCCATTGTCGGCTTGAGCGGGAATGCCGGTCAAGCCGCCTATGCGGCGACGAAAGCCGGACTCATCGGCCTGTGCAAGTCGGCTGCAAAGGAGTTGGGTTCGAGGAATATAAGAGTCAACGCCGTCGCGCCGGGGCTCATCGAGACGGCGATGACCGAAAAAATGCCTGACGCCGGACGAGAGCTGCTCATCAAGCAAGCCGCCTTGGGTCGTCCCGGAACTCCGGAAGACGTCAGCGGCGTCGTGGTATTTCTCTGCTCGCGTGCTGCGGGCTACATAACCGGCCAGACCATCGTCGTCGACGGCGGGGTCGTGATCTGAAGGGAGAGCAATGGCTACAACGTTCGAAAAAGTGAAGAAGATCATCGTCGAGCAACTCGGCGTCGATGAGGCCGAGGTGACACCGGAGGCGTCGATTACGGATGATCTCGGAGCGGATTCGCTCGATCAAGTCGAGCTCGTGATGGCTTTCGAAACGGAGTTCAACATCGACATCCCCGATGAAGAGGCGGAGAAGATCAAGACCGTCGGCGACGCCGTGAAGCGCATCGACGAGAGCGCGGCGAGCGCCTAGAGCCCAAGGAGCCGTCGGTGTTCGACCAGTTGAGCGACCGGCTCGGCGCGATCTTCTCGCGCTTGAGCGGACGAGGAAGGATCAGCGAAGCGCAGCTGAGCGAGGCGTTGCGCGAGGTTCGGGTTGCTCTGCTCGAGGCCGACGTTTCGCTCGAAGCGGCACGCGCCTTCGCGGCACGAGTGAAGGAGAAGGCGCTCGGCGCAGACGTTCTCACGTCGCTGACGCCGCAACAGACGATCCTGCGAATCGTGCACGCCGAGCTTACGGCGCTCTTGGGGCCGACGGAACCGTCGGCGTCGCGCTTGCACTTCGGTGACAGCGCGCCTTCGGTGATCGCGCTCGTCGGTCTACAAGGATCTGGTAAGACGACGCAGGCCGCAAAGCTTGCGCTGCGCTTAAAGGAGCAAGGACGCCGCTCGCTGCTCGTTGCCGCTGACGTCTATCGTCCGGCTGCGATCGACCAACTGCGAACGCTGGGCAAACAGGTCGGTACCGCAGTCTTTGAGCGCAGCGAATCCACTCCGCCGTCCATCGTGCATGCGGCCATCGAGGAGGCCAAGAGGCTCGGGCTCTCCACGGTGATCGTGGACACCGCGGGGCGGCTGCAGATCGACGAGCAGATGATGCTCGAGCTCGAACGGATCAAGGACGTTGCTCGGCCCACGGAGATGCTGTTGGTTGCGGACGCGATGATGGGCCAGGACGCGGTGAATATCGCGAAGGTGTTTCAAGAACGCCTCGGGCTAAGCGGCGTGATCTTGACGAAGCTCGACGGTGATACACGCGGAGGCGCAGCGCTCTCGATCTTTAGCGCAATCGGTGTGCCGATCAAGCTCGTCGGTGTCGGCGAGCGCGTGAGCGCATTGGAACCGTTCCACGCCGATCGCATGGCTTCACGGATCCTTGGGATGGGCGACGTCATGACGCTCATCGAGAAGACCCAGAGTCTCTACTCGGCCGAAGAAGCCAAACGGGTCGAGCAGAAGTTCCTGCGCAGCGCCTTCACACTCGATGACTTTCTCGAGCAGCTTCGCAACGTGCGGAAAATGGGCTCTATCGGAGAGCTGCTGAAGATGGTTCCCGGCGTCGGGCGCAACCTCCCGAAAGATCTCAAGGTTCCCGAAGGAGAACTGCAGCGCGCGGAAGCGATCATCTGCTCGATGACGCAGCGCGAGCGCCGCGACCCGGCGGTGTTGAACGGCTCGCGCCGTAAGCGCATCGCGCTCGGCTCGGGAACGCAGGTCTCGGACGTCAACCGGCTCGTCCGGCAGTTCGACGAGACACGCAAGATGATGAAAATGATGAAGAACAAAGGACGATGGTAAAGATCAGGCTGCGCCGTATGGGCGCGAAAAAACAACCGACGTATCGGTTCGTCGTCGCCGACTCAAGGTCGCCGCGCGATGGCCGGTTCATCGAGATTCTCGGACACTACAATCCTCGCACGGAGCCGAAGACGGTTGTGTTCGACGAGGAAAAGGCGCGCGCGTGGCTCGCAAAAGGCGCGCAGCCGACACCAACGGTACGGCGATTGCTCGCCGAGCGTGGGCTCGTCGAACGTCTTCCGGTCCCGCAAAAGAAGTGAGCTCGTTCGACGACGAGTTCGGCCTCTTCGGCGAGGAGGCGGAACCCGAGCGAGAGGCGGTTCTCCCAGGGCGACGCATTGCGGGAGCGGACGAGCGCCCGCGAAGCCGTGAGAAACCGCCGCGTCGCAGCGTTGGGCGCGTAGCGCGGCGGGAGAGGAAGAGCGAGGACCGCTGGGCACCGACCCGGCGCGCGAGCGAGCTACTCGCCTTCCTGGCAAAACGCCTCGTCACGAAACCGGATGAAGTGCGCGTCGAGCTTTTTATGGACGAAACGGGTGAGCCTGTTCTCGAGCTCGTTGTCGATCCGGAGGATCTGGGCAAGGTTATCGGCAAGAGCGGACGAGTCGCGCACGCGCTGCGCACGCTCGTACGCGCGACCGCCGAGAGCCGTGTTGCAGTGGACATCTTCGACACTCAAGAGGCGGCAACGCCGGTTGGCGGCGACGCCTGAGGAGCCCGCTAAGCCCATTGTAGCAGCCGGCAGGATCACCGGGTGCTTCGGCATCAAAGGTGAGGTGAAGTGTGAAACGACTCGAGCGGCGCGTTCGCTCTTCGTTCCCGGTGCCGAACTGCGATACCACGTTCGCTCTAAAAGTGGCTTGGTGCGGTTAGCCGGCGTGCGCGAGCACGAACGACATATACTGCTTTCACTCGAAGGTGTCACCGACCGCAGCAGCGCCGAGGCTTTTATCGGTGCGACTCTATACGTTGCAAGAGAGGCGATCCCGCTTGCGCCGCAGGAATATTTCGATGACGACCTTGTCGGCTGCGTGGTCGTCGGTGTGCGCGGCGAAGCGTACGGCGTCGTAGAGCGAGTCGAGCACTACCCGAGCAGTGACGTGCTCGAGGTCGGAGGTTCTCTGATTCCACTCGTCAGCCCAATCGTTCTGGAAGTCTCTCTCGCACAGAAGCGGATCGTTATCGACCCCCCGGAAGGTTTAATAACGCCCGCCAGACCAGGCCGATAGGCGGTCCTTCGACTCCGCGCCTACGGCGCTCCGCTCAGGATGACAAGCGGTTAGCTGTTGCTAGGGTGGGTTTGCACGTAATCGCTGACGGCGTTTAAGATTGCTTTCGCAACGTCGTCGTTCGATTCCGTGGTCTCGTAGAGCACGTCCCCGAAACAGGTCCATATCTGCAGCGTGAAGCGGCTGTACAGATGCGGCCTGAAGCCGCCGACGTGCTGCTGCGTCAGCGTGCCGCTGGCGATCGTGTTATCGCGGTCGGTCCCGCAGATGGCATCGGCCGCTGATGCCAGGTTCGCCGGCGCTTCTCCGCCGTCACGCACGGTGAAGTGGGCTGCGAGGTCGCGCGTCAGCAACGTCGTCGCTCGGTTCAGGACAGAGCTCGGCAGAGAGGTTTGCCCGTGAATACCGACGAGAATCACCGCCCGCTCCGGTCTCACCGAAGCGACGGCCACTGGACGAGCCGTTGCTGCTGCGTGGTGCGCGAAGAGATGGCTGACGTTGAAGTTCGCGCCGTTCTTAGTGGGTGCAGCGGAAGGCGCGCCTGTGGGAGCCTCTGTCGTCGTAACGCTGACCTTGGTGCCCGAGATCTCGAGCAGGGCATCGTGACACTGCAGTGCAAGCGACGCAGCATCGTTCACGCCGTAGATCTCTTGCGTCTGCGAGTAGAGGATGACGCCGCTCTCTACCCCAACGAGCTGCGTGACGACAGCCACGCTCTGCCCTATCGGCGTAACGTATCCGGCGATGTAGTAGTCGGCTTTCTCCGTGTGGGCGTTGACGAGGAAGTTTGCGCGCTCGATGTTCGTCGGAACCGGCAAGACGTTGAAGTTGCCGAGCGTCTTGAACTCGTCAGCGAAAATATGCGCGATCTGCACGCCGACCTTCGGGCTCAGCTCGCCGGCTGTGTCGAAGGGGTAGATGAGCACCGTCGATTCGAACGACGGGAGATTCAGGTGAACGAAGGGCGTCGGCGAGGGCGTCGGGCGTGGGCCGGGTGTGTGCGGCGCAGCCGCGACAAGGCCGACGGCGAGGCAGCATAAAACGGAAAAGGTGATAAGACGGCGCATTAGATTCCGGTGATCGCCTTCGGGCTCAGGGCTGCAAAGCCCTCGCGCGAGCGCTGCAAAGCTGCGCGCCGAAGAGAAATATCGCGGCGATGACGTAAAACCAAAGGAGGAGAGCGAGAGGCGCTGAGAGCGCGCCGTAAATTCGTGTGAAGTTCACATGGATCGTGTACTGCGTAAAGGCAATCTGCACAATCGGCCACGCCAGAGCTACGAATATCGCGCCCGGAAGGGCGAAGGGCAACGAGACTCGGCGGTTCGGAAGCACGGCGTAGAGGATAAGCGACACGGTAAAGACCAGCAGAAGCGAGAGCACGTACACGAGGATGTGCGTGAGGTTCGCGATGTCGCGGATATGGGCGAGCTTCATGAAGAGTACGAAGAGCACCGGCAATCCAACCGCAGCGACGAGGAGAATGCTCGAGAGCGGTAACATGATCAGCGAAAGCGCGAGATGGTTCATGAACGGACGCCCGATCGGAACGCCGAGCGAGCGGTCCAGCGAGATCGTCACGCCCATGAAAAGATTCTTGGCCGACCAGAGCAAGATGCACAGCGCGATGACGCTCGAGATGCCGCGCCCGTACACGTACGTACTGAGGTTCGGAACGATGAAGTCGTGCAGCGTCGGCGCGAGCGTTGCGAGAAAGAGCAGTGCTCGGCGGTCCGCGTCCGGCACGATGAGCGATATGATTGTAAGAACCAGCACTGCGAGCGGAAAGAGTGCGAAGATCGCATTGAATGCGAGCGCCTGCGCGAGAAAGCCGCAGTTGTCTCGCGAGAAGCCGCGCCAGGCCTCGCGGAGCAGCGAGAAGAGTCCCTCCATTCGCGATGAAGTATCGCCGCGGGATGCTGATACTCCCACTTGCGGCGGCCGTGACCGTGCTGTTCGACGGCCGGCCGGTGCTCTCGTATGCCCACGCCTACATCGCGGCAGGACGAACGTACGCACCCTTGGCGCCGTACGTCACGCGGTTCGCCGACCGGATGGACTACGAAGGCAAGAGCCTCATCATCCGGCGTGGTGAACGTATGACCAGACTTGTCGTTGCGCGCGTCTCTCCCGACGCGCTGGATAGGGAATACGTGGCGATCGCCCCCGTGCTTCGGTCGCTGGGCGCAAGCGTCAGTTACGATGCGAAGCAACGGCTCGTCGAGGTCGTCTCACCTGGACCAGCGGCCGTCCAGACGCCGCGGCCCTTCGACGCCAACGCGTTCGAGGTCGCACCGCACGTCGTTTTCACTCCGACGCCTATCCCGCAAGCGCCGTTCGTCTGGCGCGGCCCTGCCATCCCTCGCCGCACGCCCTTACCGTACCCCGAACCGACCTAAGCACCGGAACACCCGACCTACGAGCGGTGCGTCTGTGCCGCCGGTGCGCGACGTGCGAAGAGGTTCAGGATCGCGAGTATGATCGCCGCAACAAATGCCATCACGATCTGGCGCGGATCGGTGACGTAGTGTAGGCCGAACGCGCTATCGAGCGAGTACGCACCGTTGCCTGCGAAGGCGATCGCGAGTGCAGCCGCGATATTTCCCGTGTTCAGCTCCCAACCGCCGCTGGAGACGAATACTCCCTTCGTTATATGGACCGTGAAGATCGCGACGAGCATAACCATCACGATCAGCGCCGGGCCAATTCCCCCGCCGAGCCCAAGCAGCGTCAAGAGGCCGCCGCCGAACTCCCCCAACCCGGCGGAGACGGCAAAGAATATACCCGGCTGAAAGCCAAGGCTTTCCATAAACCGGCCGGTGCCGACGGGGCCGCCACCGCCGAGCCAACCGAAGAGTTTCTGCGCGCCGTGCGCCGCAACGGCTCCGCCGAGCAGCAGACGCGCCACCAAAATTGCAACGCTCATGCTATCCCGGACCCGAGTCCGTAAGGCCGGGTTGCGAGGCATCTTCCGTGAGCTCGCGCACAAGGACGAAGCGGACGCCTTCCGCCTCCAGCCTAGGGATCGCCGCTCGCAGCGCTGCCAGGGTCGTCGCGTGCGGATGGCCGATTGCGATCGCGCTGCCATGGCTTCGCGCGAGCGCGGCGGCCTGCCGGAGCTGCGACTCCGTGTAGGCGACATCGGCTCGATTATCGAGAAAGACGTCGCGGCTCGCCGTAGGCACGCCGGCAGCACGCGTCGTCTCGGCCGCCACTGATGCGCTCGTCGTCATGGAATCGACAAAGAACAAGTTACCGTGTCGTGCAATTGCTGCGGCAACATCGCGCATAACGCGCGGATCGGCAGTTGCCTTGCTCCCTTCGTGATTGTTCACGCCTTGTACGAATGGGATGTCGGCGAGGTCGGCGGAGACCTGCGCTGCGATTTGCGCATCGGACATCGTGGTCGTGATCTTTCCCGGTCCAGGATTGAGATGAGAGCGCGGTTCCATAGGCAGATGGAGCATGACGCCTTTCCCCGCGGCCTGCGCCTCATCGGACACCAGACGCGTATAGCGCACGTCGGGAAGGACGGAGAGCGTGATCGGAATAGGAAGTGCGATGAAGCTCCGTTCCGTGCGCAATCGCTGCCCGCAATCGTCAATGATGATGGCAAGCTCGGCACCTGACGTCCGACGAAAATATGTCGGCGAACTGGTCGAAACCACGGCCGTGGGCGGAATGCGGAGCGGCAGTCGCGCAACGTGTGGGTGGTGGTGACGGTGCGCGTGGTGGGGCGCCCAGCAACCGGAGAGTGAGCCGGCGATGACGAGCACCCAGAGCCATCGTGGTCGAGCCGAGGGAGGGTTCATGCCGTTCACTTCGGCATTAGCGGGAGTAATGGCCCGCTACATTACCCACCCGCAGGCACATTCGCTCTGGGCAGGCGGCATCGTGGCAGGGATCATGGGCGGATTCCTGTTTCATGCCTTTCTCTTCGCCGTCGGCGCTGCGCACTATCCGTCCACGTACCAGTGGATCGCCTCCGGTCTTCTCGGGAAGAGCGCATTCACGAGTGTCGACGGCGCGCTCATCGGCATTTTCCTTCACTTTGTGATCTCGATCGCCGCGGCGATTCTCTACGGCTACGCGGGTCAGCTCACGGGGCTTCTCGGCCGGCCCCTGGTCTCCGGCACGATCTTCGGCGTCGTGATGAATGCGGCGATGGACCTCATCGCCTTTGAGCGGGGTATCTCCGCTCTCCCGTCCGGCTGGCACGACATCGGCATCGGGCTCGCGGCACACGTGATCTTCTTCGGGATCCCAATCGCGCTCTTCCTCAGTCGGTACGAGCGCGTTACGGTTCCCTACGTGTAGCGGGAGTGTTTCGCTATTTGACTGCCGGTGAATCGCACGGGCCGGCGCTCGTCGGTATACTCGATGGTTTACCCGCACATCTACGTATCGACGTAGCTCGCGTCAATGAGACGCTCGCACGCCGACAGGGCGGATACGGCCGCGGCGGCCGCATGAAGATCGAGCAG
Organism: Vulcanimicrobiota bacterium; assembly: GCA_030041225.1. Taxonomy (GTDB): domain Bacteria; phylum Vulcanimicrobiota; class Vulcanimicrobiia; order Vulcanimicrobiales; family Vulcanimicrobiaceae; genus Tyrphobacter. The sequence continues at coordinate 40,313 of JASHOG010000135.1, forward strand.
GACGAAGTCGAGCTCCTCGCGGGCGTTCGGGGTTCGCAGACGCTCGGATCGCCGGTCGCCGTCATGATTCGAAATCGGGATTACGAGAACAACAAGGCGCTCATGGACCCAATTGCCGGCGGAGGGCCACCGTTGACGAATCCACGTCCGGGGCACGCCGATTATGCCGGCGCACTCAAGTACCGTCATCGGGACTTGCGCAACGTGCTCGAGCGCGCTTCAGCGCGCGAAACCGCAATGCGCGTCTGCCTCGGAGCACTCTGTGCCCAGTTCCTCGAGGCCCTCGGCATCGAAACACGCAGTTATGTGAGCAGCATTGGGAGTATCCACGCGCCGGAGCTCGATGACTGGAGTCAAGACGACGTCGAGCGCAGCGAGGTGCGCTGTCCGGATCCGAAGAGCGCGCAGGCGATGATCGAGGCGATCGAGGCGGCGAAGAGGGCCGGTGATACGCTCGGCGGCAGTTTCATCCTGCGCGTTGACGGGCTTCCAGCGGGGATTGGAAGTAACCGCCAGCCGAATCAGCGCCTTGACGGCGTGCTCGCAGGGGCTCTCATGGGAATGCAGACGGTGAAGGCTGTCGAGGTGGGTATAGGCGCAAGCGCAGCCTCACTGCCCGGTTCACAGGCGCACGATCGCTTCACGCTCGGTGAAGGGGAAGACCTTGTCGTGCGGGCGAGCAATCGTGCCGGCGGTATCGAGGGCGGGATGTCAAACGGCCAGCCGCTCGTGCTCCGCATCTTCGTCAAGCCGATTGCAACGCTTATGAAGCCGGCGCCCTCGGTAAACCTTCACGAACGTTCGACTGCACCGGCGATGGTCGTGCGCAGCGATGTCTGCGTCGTACCTGCTGCGGCAATAGTCGGCGAGGCAATGTTACGGCTCGCGCTCACGGGACCCGTGCTCGAGAAGTACGGCGGCGACTCTCTGGAGGAGACGCTCGATAACATGCGCCGCTCCACTGACGCGGCGGAGCAACTCTTCCAACGTGGCGACTGACAAGCGACACATTGCGCTGATCGGCTTCATGGCATCGGGCAAATCGACCGTCGGCGTGCGCTTGGCACGCGTGCTGGGCCGTCGTTTCGTCGACATCGATGAGGAGATCGCATCTGCGCACGGTCCGATCGAGAAGATTTTCACTCGGCAGGGAGAGTCGGCGTTCCGCCGCCACGAAAGCCGAGCCATTGCCGCGGCACTCGCGCGGAAGGAGCCCTCGGTCATCGCAACCGGTGGCGGCGCACCCACGGATGCTCGGACGCGTACGCTGCTTGCCGAACGGAGTTATCGCATCTTTCTTTCCGTTTCGGTGGAGCGTATCGAACGGCGGCTTCGTCGCGCGAAGGCACCCCGGCCGATGCTCGGCGAGAACCCAACGCACAATCAAATTCTGGAGCTCTACGAGCGCCGGCTTCCGTACTATCGAGAGGCGGAGTTCACGCTGGAGTGCAACGGCCTGAGGGAACGAGCCATCTGCGACGCGCTCGTCGCGCACGTAGCAGACCCGAACGAGGGAACGATCCGTGAGTGCGCGCAGTAGGCGCCTGGGATATCCTGTCGTCATAGCGCGTGACGCACGCCCGGCTCTGCGGCGTGCCATTCGCGCCCACGCCGGTGCGTGCGTCGTGCTCTGTGACGCGCAGCCGGACGTGGCAGCTCTCGCGCGAACGATCGATCGGCGGCTTCCGCTACACGCGTTTGCGCTTCAGGAGCGGCGAAAGCGCCTCTTGTATGTGGAGCGCGTCCTTGACGTGCTGGCGGCATCCGGAGCGGATCGCATGACGCTGGTCGTGGGCGTCGGCGGCGGTGTCGCGAGCGACCTCTTCGGCGTCGCTGCGGGCCTCTATATGCGCGGCATCCCGTACATGCATCTTGCGACGTCACTCGTCGCCATGGCCGACGCGGCGATCGGAGGGAAGACGGGCGTTGATCTACGCGCGGGAAAGAACCTCGCCGGAATCTTCCGGAACCCCGTCGCCGTCTTCGCACAGATCGGTGCGTTGCAGACGCTCCCACCTCGCTCGGTGCGCGAGGGGCTCGCAGAGATCGTCAAGGCCGCAATCATCGCAGATCCCGCCCTGTTTGCGAGGCTAGAGCGTCTCGCGGACGTGCCGTTCGCGCAGTGGCCGTGGGAACGCATCGTGAGACGAGCCGTTCAGATCAAGAGCGCGATCGTCGCGAGGGATCCAACGGAAACCGGCACGCGTGAGCTCTTGAATCTCGGCCATACCTTTGCACATGCCTACGAACGCGCGAGCGGCTACCGCATCAGGCACGGGGCGGCGGTCGCGCTCGGCTTACGAGCGGCTGGACTGCTTGCGCTGCGCCTCGGGCGCTTCTCGCGTCGGGAGCAGCTTCGGGTGGTCACGCTGCTTTCCGCGCTGCGGATGCCGCTGTGCGCAGATGTCGACCCCAAGTCGGCATTTGAGACGATGCAGCACGACAAGAAGCGCCGCCACCGGCGCCTGCGCTTCGTCATACCGAACGCAATCGGCGACGTCTCGTACGGTGTGGAGGCGCCGAAACCCGACGTGCTTGCGGTGCTGCGTGAGATGAGCGGGCCGCCTCAGTTGTGAGGTGCGTCGATGCACTTCCGGCGATACGCTCCTCGCGACTGGATCTGCCGTTCACGTACGATGCCGGCGGGCTCTCGCTCAGAGTCGGCGACGTCATTCGCGTACCCCTCGGACGGCGTGAGATTTTGGCGTACGTCATTCGCGCGCCCTACGATCATGAAGAACAAGAGAATCTCAGAGGAGTCATCGGCCTCGCGGACGCCCCTCGCGCCTTTGATGAGACGGGGCTCGACCTCGCGCGCTTCGTTGCGGATCGCTATCTCTGCACGCTCGGCGAAGCGCTGAGCGCGGTCATCCGCGGCGAGTCACTGCCGCATTTCGAGGATCGGCTCGTGCGCGTTACGGCCGGGCCGGATTGGCAACGACACCCTGCGATCCCCCGACGACTGCTGACGCTCATCTGGGAGGACTTTGACGAGAGTTTCTCGCTCCAACGGCTGCTTCGCCATCCCGCCGCCAGGCGTATCGCCGATCGCCCCGCGCTTCTGCGCCACGTGCAACGCCTGGTACGTTCGGGTGACCTACGGCGCGAGCGCCTCTTGCGCAAGCCGCGGAGCCACGAGCATCGCGTCCGCGTGCTCTATCCGGGGAACGCTCCGGCAAAGGGAGCGCGTAGCGAGGCGTTGCGAAAGCTCGTCGAAGCCCACCCCGGCATCGCACGCGCGGATGTGCTCCTTGCCGGTTTCTCGAGCGCTCTCATCCTGCGAGCTCAGCAGGCAGGCGTGGTCAGTGAGGCGATCGAGCGGCCCGAACGAGCTGGTGAAGCTGCCGCTGCGAAGTTGCCGGAGCCCAACGACGAGCAACGCCTCGCGCTAGAGCAAATCGCTTGCGCCCTGGACACTCGGCGTTTTACGCAGATTCTTCTCCACGGCGTCACGGCGAGCGGAAAAACGCTCGTCTATCTACGAGCGATCGAGCGAGTCGTTCGTGAGGGAGGTAGGGCGATCGTCCTGGTCCCCGAGATATCTTTGACGCCACAGACCGCGATACAGTTCGAGGCGCTCTTCGGTGGACGCGTTGCGATGCTGCATTCCGCACTCTCCGAGCCGGAGCGAATCAGCGCGTGGGAGGCGTGTGCTCGCGGCGAGATCGATGTGGTGATCGGTGCGCGTAGTGCCGTCTTCGCACCAGTACGTGACGTGCGACTCATCGTCGTTGACGAGGCGCATGAATCGACGTACAAACAGGAGATAGTTCCACGCTACCACGCGGTCGCAGTGGCCGCCGAGCGCATGCGCCTCAAAGGCGGCGTGGTGATCCTCGGAAGCGCAACGCCGTCGCTCGAGTCCTACGCAGCCGCGCGCACGGGACGTATCGATCTCATCGAGCTTCATGACAGAGCTTCCGGCCACGCGATGCCCCGTGTCGAGATCGTCGACCTGACGCACGAGCTCGCTGGAGGCAAACGCGCGATTTTCTCGACCGCACTCGCACAAGCGCTCGCGGAGCGCCTGGCCGGCGGTGAGAAAAGCGTGCTCTTCGTCAATCGCCGAGGCAGCGCGCGTTTTTTGCTCTGCCGCGACTGTGGGTCAGTTCCGGAGTGCCCTCGCTGCAGCATCTCGCTCGCAGTGCACCGCGAAGAGGAGCTCTTGCGCTGTCATTACTGTGACCATCACCGGCGCATCCCTGCGCGCTGCCCGAAGTGTGGCGGCGAGCGGCTTAGTGAGCTCGGGGTCGGAACTGAGCGCGTCGCCGCCGAGGTGGCGCGCCTCTTCCCTGATGCAAAGGTTCTCCGTATGGACTCGGATACCACGACGCGCGTCGGGGATCACGCACGCATTCTCCGGACGTTCGAAGAAGAAGGCGATGTTCTGGTCGGCACGCAGATGGTTGCCAAGGGTCTTGACTTCCCCGCGGTAACGCTCACCGGCGTCGTCTGCGCCGACATCGGTCTCCACCTACCGGACTTTCGCGCAGCCGAGCGCACATTCGCGCTAGTCATGCAGGCCTGCGGGCGCAGTGGCCGGGCGCGTCCCGGCCTGGCGATCGTGCAGACCTATGCGCCGGAACATCCGGCTATTCGATATGCGGCAGCGCACGATTACGCTTCTTTTGCAGAAGAAGAGCTCGCCGAGCGCCGCGTGCTCGGCTATCCGCCGTCGGCACGTTTGGTGTACTTGGGCGTAATCGGCCGCAGCCGCGAGCAGACTGCAACGGTCGCAGCGCGGTATGCCGAAGCGCTACGAGCATACGAGATTGCCGAAGTCCTTGGGCCCGCGCCTTACCCAATCGCTCGGTTGAACAACGAGTGGCGTTTCCGCATAGCGTTACGGACGCGGCACGCCTCGGCCCTACGACGCGCGATCAGGGAACGCATCGTACCGCTCGCGGCATCCGACCACGCGACGCGCCTCGCTATCATCGTAGACCCGATGTAGCCGGTTCATGCGCGAGAGCGGAGCGCTACGACCTCTTCTTGCTGGGCGCCTTACGGCTTTTCTGCGCTTTGGGCGGAGACGCGCTCTTGTGCAGTCTTCTCGCCAGCCTCGACTTCTTGCGCGCCGCCTTGTTCGGGTGAATGCGCTTCCTACGTGCTGCCTTGTCGAAGGCGCTCTCGACCTCAGGAGCATCGACCTCGCCGCCTGCGGCGCTCTTGAAGAGCGTCTTCAAGCGACTCGTTACCTCTTTATTCTGCGCTGCGCGCTTGTTGCTCTGGCGCACCCATTTCTCGGCGGCCTTGATGTTGGGCATTACTGGACCATAGCATGGGCAGGCCCCGCACGCAAGATTTGCCGGTAGCTCGCGTAGCGCCCGGCATCAATCGCTCCGTCGCTGACGGCTTCTCGAATTGCGCAGCCCGGTTCTTGGAGATGCGTGCAATCCGAAAAGCGGCAGCGTTGCACGAACCGTTCCATCTCGACGAAGGCCGATGCGAGCTCCTGCGGCGCGATGGGGCCGAGACCGAACTCCGCAACCCCCGGACTATCTATAAGGAAGCCGCCCGCGAGACGATAGAGCCGTGCGGTCGTCGTCGTTTGGCGTCCCAGACCGTGGCGTGAGAGCTCTCCGACGGCTGCTTGACCACCGAGCGCACGAAAGATCGTGCTCTTCCCGACGCCGGAGACCCCGCAAAGGAGCGAGCTACGCTCTCGCAGCATCGCTCGCAACTCTTCGACATGCTCGCCGTGCTTCGGGTCCACCACGAGCGTCGCGTAGCCGAGGCGCGCGTACAAGCCCTCCCAGCTCTGCACGGCGCCAGGCGGCGCGAGATCCGGCTTTGTGAGGACGACAAAAGCCGTGATTCCTTCGATCTCGGCGAAGGCCAAGAGCCGATCCAAAATCGTCGCACGCGGGGCTGGGAGCGCGAGCGCCGTCACGGTGACGAGCGTGTCGACGTTCGCGGCAATGGTCTTTTCCCGTCCATCCGGTGCGCGCCGCACGAGTGTCGAACGCCGCGCATCGAGATGCTCTATCAGGACCTGTTCGTCGTCGAGAAGCCGAACGTAGGCGACATCGCCCGGGACCGGCATGGAGCGTCGTCCTCGCACGCGCCGCAAGGCGGCAAGGCGCGGCAGTGAGTCGTTCTCCAGTGCTACCCAAGCGGAGTTTCGTCCGGTCGAGATCACGAGGCTGCGGTAAAGCTCGCTCACGCGCAAGAGCGACGGCTGCGGACGCCTAACAGAGCAGTGGTACCGGAATGAGCGAGCCCATCATCGTTGCAGTTTTCCCCTCACTGCCGCAAGCCTTGCCTGCTCTCGAACGCGCCCTCGCGGGGCCTGGGGCGCCGGATGGGATTCGCTCTGTACGCCGCTCCGAGGACTCGATCGTGGTCGAATGGGACCCCGCTCGGAGTGCCGTCCGCCTCGTGATGGGGGCCATCGATGCCGAGCTGCGACGATACAATGCCTCGCGGCGCACCGAGCTGCTCGTTCCGCTCTCTGAGGAACGGCTCGCCGAGATTGCTGCAGCCGAGCTTCACGCGCCGGAGATCTCTCCCGACCGCATCCTCGAACGGCTGCTGGCGAAGGCCGGTCTGTGCTGAGCTCGATTTTCAACTACGTCGGCATCACCGACGTCATCGATGTCCTGGCCACATCGGTGCTCATCTACTATTTTCTCCTGCTCATTCGCGGGACGCGCGCCGTACAGATTCTCATAGGTGTGCTCGTGTTACTTGCGATTATGGGCATGGCAAATCTCTTCCATCTCTACCTGATGGCGACGATCCTCGACCTGCTCGCGGCCGTCGGACTCGTCTCTCTCCCAATCATCTTTCAGCCGGAGCTTCGGCGCGCACTCGAACAGCTTGGGCGAGGCGGTTTCTTTCGTATGGGCATGGAGTCGATAGAGTCGAAGCGCACGCAGGACCCCGCAATTGCGGTCCTTGCCGAAGCAGCGTTGTTGCTATCGCGCAGCCGCGTCGGCGCCCTCATCGTCATCGAGCAGCAGAGCGGGCTCAAGGACTTCGTGGAGAGCGGCACCGCATTGGACGCGCGCCTCTCCATCGAGCTGCTGCTCGCGATCTTCAATACGCGCTCTCCGCTTCACGACGGGGCCGTTCTCGTGCGCGGTGCGACGGTGGAAGCAGCGGGCTGCTTCTTGCCGCTCGCGGAGCCGCGCATCGACGAGCGGCGCGTGGGGACGCGCCATCGTGCCGCGCTTGGGCTGACCGAGCAGACCGACGCGGTCGTGATCGTCGTCTCCGAAGAGAGCGGTACGATCACGATTGCCCGTAACGGGAAACTCACGCGCCCGGTCGAGGAGGAGCAACGGCTGCTCCGCATGTTGCTCGCGATGACTCGCGGACCACGCGAGCGGCGCGCCCCCACCGACTTCGTGACGCAACTGCGCAGCCGGATCTTCCCGCCGAACCGCCAAGAATCACGTGCAGATCATCCGCAAGAACTTCACACTTAAGCTTCTCTCGCTGACGCTTGCCATCGTCGGTTGGGCGTACATTCGCTTTGCGAACAACCCTGTGATTGCCGCGCATTTCAATCAGGAGCTCACCGTGCCCATCACTGCGGTGAACGTGCCGATCGGTTACGCCGCCCGCTACACGGAGTCGACGGCGACGATCACGATCGCATGGAAGCGCGGTGCGCCACCCGTCAGCGCGCAGAACGTGAAGGCCGTGCTCGATCTCGCTGGACGCGGCGCAGGAGTGTACAACGTTCCCGTCGAGCTCGTCGCGCCCGACGTCGCCATTCAGAGCCTCAGTCCCGCTTCCGTGACGCTCACGCTGGAGAGGATCGGCCAGCGCATCATCCCGGTGGTCGTCAACTACATCGGGGACCGACAACCAGGGATCGTGGTAAGCCACGATCTTCTGACGCCGGAAACGGTGAGCGTGAACGGCACGAGCGGTCCGCTCTCACAGGTTGTCGAGGTCAGGGCCGATGTCCCAATGCCCGCTTCTCCGAAAACCTTCGACGAGATGGTCCGACCTATTCCCGTGGACGCATCCGGACACGAGGTCGAAGGATTGCAGATTGCTCCGGACCTCGTTCGCGTGCACATCGACTTTGTGGCCGCGCAATCGGCGACGTGAGGCTCTTCGGTACCGACGGCGTCCGCGGCGTAGCGAACGCCGATCTCACGCCCGAACTTGCCTTTCGTGTCGGCCGGGCCGGCGCCAGCGTCTTGGCGCCCAGGAGCGATGGCCGAAAACCGATAATCGTCGGCCGCGACACACGCCTTTCGGGAACGATGCTCGAGGCCGCGATCGTCGCTGGGATCACGTCGGTCGGCCGTGACGTGCTTGCCATCGGCGTCGTGCCCACGCCGGGAGTTGCGTGCGTCACCGTTCGAGAGGGTGCGGTCGCCGGAGTGATGATCAGCGCCTCACACAATCCGATCGCTGATAACGGGATCAAGTTCTTCGGTAGCGACGGCTTCAAGCTTCCCGACGCGCTCGAGGATGAGGTCGAGGCGCTTATCGATGCACCGGATCTTCCGCGGCCGACGGGTCCCGATGTCGGCATCGCGCGTGTGGCGCAGAACCTGGTTCGCCACTATTACCGGCAGTTGCAAGAGAGCGGTGCGAACCTCACAGGGCTTCACGTTGTCGTCGACGCGGCCTTCGGCGCAGCGTACGCGATAGCGCCGTACGTCCTGCGAAAGCTTGGCGCCACCGTGACGGAGCTTCACTGCGAGGACGACGGAGCGCGCATCAACGTCGAATGCGGCGCAACCGACCTGCGAGCGCTTCGAGCGAAGATGAAGGAGACCGACGGTAAGCGCACGATCGGCGTCGCCTTTGACGGAGACGCGGATCGTGCGCTCTTCGTCGACGAGGTAGGCGAGGTCGTCACGGGTGACCACGTGCTTTTTGCCCTTGCTTGCCGCCTGCAGGCGGAGGGTGAGCTCCTTGGTCAGAGCGTCGTCGGTACCGTGATGACGAACATCGGCGCCCAGCGCGCGCTCGAGCGCCACGGCATCCGCCTGCTGCGCGCACCGGTCGGAGACCGGTACGTGCTCGAGATGATGCGCTCGGGTGGGCACGTCCTCGGGGGCGAGCAGTCCGGACACGTGATCGACCTGCGCCGCAACACGACCGGGGATGGCCCGATGACGGCCGTAGTGCTTTTGAGCCTCGTAGCCGAGAGCGGTTCGACGCTTCACGAGCTCGTACGGGAGGTCGTCGTCGCACCGCAGGTTCTCCTGAACGTGGCTACCAGGCGCCGCGAGGCACTGGCGACGGCTGCCGTTGCCGAGGCTATCGCTAGCGGGGAAGCCTCTCTCGGAGGCTCGGGACGGCTCCTCATCCGTCCCTCGGGAACTGAGCCGCTGATCCGCATCATGGCTGAGGGAGAGGACCTTCACCAAATCCAAACAGTCGCCGCCGAGGTAGCCAGGGTCCTGAGGGAGGAGATCGAGCGCCTTGGGGAAACCTAGGCGCCCAACAACTGAAGATCACTGAATCCGAAGCAGCGCTTCGGAACGGGGGATTCCCTATTGGGGTGAATGGACCAGATCTGGTCCTAGGGCGGTCTTTCTCGCCCGAACCCGTCAACTAACCTCGTAAGTGTTGAGAAAGAGGGGTTGCCGTTGCGTTTTTCGTTCGCCATCTGGACTTTCGTGCTTTTGGCCGGCTCGCTCGGCATGAGCCAGGGCGCCGAAGTCCACAGCCGCCAGGGCGTCGCCTTCGCGCAGCTTAGCGCAGACCGAACGAGCCCCGACATCGGACAGTGGCTCTCGGAGAAGGTCGTTGTCAGGCACGTCCACCATGCAGCGGTCATCGGTCGCTTTGCGAGTGCCGTGATCGCGCGTACATCGTTGCTTGCCCAGCGCCTGACGAAGAGCGCTCTGCGCTTCCTCGGCGTCCCGTACGTCTTCGGGGGAACGACGTCCGCAGGGTTCGACTGCTCGGGCTACGTGCAGCACGTCTTCGCGATGCATGGAATCCGTGTCCCGCGCACCGCAGATGCTCAGTTCTATGCCGGACAACACGTCAAGCAGTTGCGGCCGGGCGACCTCGTATTCTTCCAAACATATGAAGAAGGCCCGTCGCACGTCGGTATCTACCTTGGACATGGCCGCTTCGTCCACGCTAGCTCGAGCCGCGGCGTGATGATCAGCACCCTCTCCGACGCGTACTGGGCAAACCGTTATCTCGGTGCCAAGAACCTGATCCACTAAGACGCCTTTTCCACTCCAAGGAAATGCCGCGGAAATATCCGTATGGTAGGTTTCCCCTGTGGAAGTGATCCAAGCGAGGATGGAAAGACTCGAAGCGTCCAGCGAACGGCTTGAAAGCCGGTTCGACGTGCTTCATGCCTCCTTGCGAGATCTTACCGATATCGTCATTGCGGGCTTTGACCGATTCGAGAATCGCTTTGAACGGATAGATGCGCGGCTCGGTGCCATTGACGCCCGCTTCGCGGAGATGGACCATCGGCTGAACGGCCGAATCGACGACCTTCGTGAGGAGATGCACCAAGGATTCACCGGAGTCGACGCCCGGCTGCGAAGGCTCGAGCGGCCGAGTCCGAAACGCCGTCGATAACAAGGGCCTATGCCGCCACCTGCATAAGCGCTAGCGCGTCGTGTTGGGGTGTAGCCAAGCGGTAAGGCAGCGGACTTTGACTCCGCCATGCGTTGGTTCGAATCCAGCCACCCCAGGAGTGCTAGAGCCATGTATCTTGCCGCTGCCTTACCGCAGCGTAGGCGCGCAGCGCCGGAGCGGAATCTTCAAGCGTCGGGGTCCCCGGTGCGCGAAGCCCTCGTAACGGCGATTTCAGTTTCATAGAAGGAGATACAGCAATGCCCTTTCTGGACGGGACGGAATACAGGTTGTTGAACAAACGCACGTCTGCCGGTGGGCCGATCTTTTGGGTGGCTGACGAGGCAAGGACGACTGACGACGGCTTCATATACGGGATCTTGCACGCGGAGATGAAGCATCTGTCGGAACCTTTCAAGCTAGGTGTCATGAGCGTAGGCGACACTGCGCGGTTCCGTACAGAGCGGGTTTCACTACCGAGTGGCGCTTGCGAAGTCCAGATCGATATCATGCCGACGGCTCACCTCGCGGCCGCACAAAAGGCCGAATATCGCCTCCTCGGTGAACGCACGCCGGCTGGGGGATTGATCTTCTGGGTAGCCGAGGAGGCAAAAGCTCGAGACAACGCCTTCGTGAACAAGATGCTAGAAGCAGAGTCCGAGAGCATGCCGGAGTATTGGCACGTGGCGGTCGCTTGTTCAAACGGAGAGCTAAAGGTCAAAAGGATTCCGTCGGCCGCCGGTGGCTGGGAAGTGCACGTTGATCACTGTAACGCCGATGTGAGGGTAGGTGACGATGGGAAGGTAAGGATCAGCGGGGCCACCCTCCAGTGGATGAAGGGAGTTGCGCAAAAGGTTCTAGACGAGCGCTAACGCTCGTTTCGCAGCCCGTGACTTAGCGCCAGAAATCTGCTGGGGTCGCTACTGCCGTCACCTCGAAGTCGATCAGGTCCGACCAGAGCTCGATCCACGGTGTGAGCGCCCTCGCGTCGAGCGCTTCCATGAGTTGGAAGCACCGCGTTCCTGCCAAATCGACCCAGCTGGCATGGTAGGTCACCCCATCCGGCAGCATGCGCCCGTGGGCGCCGTATCGCTGCGCGATCTGCGCTGTGTCCACTTTAAAGTGCTCGGTAACTATAAAGAGCATAGTGCTTGGTTACGCTCGAGCATGAGCATCCATCCTTTCTCGTTGGCGCACGGGACCTCGGCGACGGCGCAGCCAAGGTCGGAGCACGATGATGAAGCAGCCTACTCCTGAGCATCCGATCGCCATAGAACGCAATCTAAGAAGCGTTACCGTGAGCTTTAGCGGGGCCACACTGGCGCAGTCGCAGCGAGCTATGACGCTGCGAGAGGCGAGCTATCCGCCCGTCGTGTACGTGCCGCGTGAGGATGTCGATATGACGCTGTTCCAACGCACATCGCATTCGACGCACTGTCCGTACAAGGGCGACGCTTCCTACTACACGGTTGAGGCGAACGGTCAGCGCGCGGAGAACGTCGCGTGGTCCTACGAGAGTCCGTATCCGACGGCAATGCCGGTCAAAGGATATCTCGCCTTTTATACGGATCGCGTTCGCGTCGAGGAAGAGGCATGAGGCGCGCGCTGACTCTGTGTGGGCTCGCGTTGTCGCTCGGCGCGCTGCCGACCTCCGGGTGGGCGACCACGGCGAGGGATCTTGAGATGCCTCGGTACGCGCACATCTTCGTGATCGTCGAGGAGAACAAGGACTACGGCCAGATCATCGGGAGTGCGGACGCTCCAACCATCACCCGCTTCGCGCACGAGTACGGGAACGCAACGGACTTCTATGCGGAAACGCATCCGAGCGAGCCGAACTACGTCGCGCTCGTCGGTGGTTACACATACGGTATCCGCGATGATGACGCGTACTTTTGCCGGCCACATCTGCGTGACCCGAGCTGCCCGGGCAGCGACAGCACCGGCTACGTCAATCACACGATCGACGCCCCCAACCTTGCGACGCAGCTGGAAGCAGCCGGCTTCACATGGAAGAACTACCTCGAGTCGCTGCCGGCGCCGGGCTCCCTCGTTGCCTCGGCGGGCCTCTATGCGTCAAAACATTCCGGATTCATCAACTTTCGCTCCGTCCAGCGCGACCCGAATCGCGATCAACATCTCGTTGACTTCAAGCAGTTCTACCACGATTTGTCGTCGGGCATGGTTCCGAGCTTTTCTCTCGTGATTCCGAATGTCTGCAACGAGATGCACGGCGCGCTTGGACCAGGCACGCCGGAGGGCTGTGAATACAATCCGATAGGAAAGCTGATTTGGCGCGGTGACGCAAACATCGCGGCTATCGCGGGGCGCATCATGGCGTCGCCGGTTTGGCGCTCTCGGGAGAACGCTGCGATCGTCATCACCTTCGATGAGAACGACGACCAAACATTCGTCGGCTGTTGTGGGAACGATCCGCATGACGCGGCCAATCGAGGAGGCGGGCACATTCCTACGATCGTCATGACGAATCACGGCCCGCGCCATATAGATGATCCAACACCATACAATCACTACTCTCTCCTGCGCACCATAGAAGACGCCTTCGGCATCTACACTCACCTCAAAAAGGCGGCAGCGCCCGGCGTTGTGCCGATGCTACCGCTCTTCCGACAAGAAGCTCGAACTCGCTCGGCAGGAGCGTAGCGGCGTACTCTGTAAGGCGCTCGTGTGGCGGACGACCTGACGATCGAGCGCCTTTCCGAAAACGAGGGCAAGGCGCTTATCTTGCGTCTTTCAGGCAGCCTCGACGTCGCCACGACGCGCCAGATGAAGCAGAGTCTCGCTGAGGTGAGTTCCGCTAGTTATCGCGATCTGCTCATCGATCTCACTGCACTCGAGTTTCTCGACTCTACCGGGTTGGGCGCCTTGATCGGAGCGCACCGCCGCGCCGCTGAGGCCGGCGAGCGACTCGAGCTCATTGTGAGTGACGGCCCCATCGCCCGTCTGTTGAACATCACCGGGCTCTCTCGCGTCTTTACGATTTTTGGATCACTCGGCGAGGCGCTCGAACGGATAGGCGCGGTCGAGTAGCTCGACGACATGCCGTACCTGCACCGAGCTGCGTGCAACTCGTAATCCAGCCTCGAGTTGCATCGCACATCCCGGATTCGCCGTCGCGACGATGCTTGCACCGGTTTCGAGCAGGGCATCGACTTTCCGGCGCTGGAGCCGAGCCGCCATCTCGCGTTGCGTGAGATTATAGATGCCCGCGCTCCCGCAACAGATCGCGCTCTCGCGCATCTCGACCAGACGCGCTCCGGGGAGCTTCGCGAGCAGGCGGCGCGGTGCGGCCGTCACCCGCTGAGCGTTTGCGAGGTGACATGGTTCTTGATACGTGAGCGTTGCATCGACACGAATCTGCGGTGCCGGAAGCTCGACCGCATCGAGGACTTCGAGAATGTCGCGGACGCGCTGTGCAAAACGCTGCGCACGCGCTCGCCATGGATCCTCGAATGCGAAGAGCTCGGCGCACTCCTTTAACGCAGAACCACACCCGGCTGCATTGACGACGTACACGTCGGCCCCGGAACGCTCGAAAGCCTCGATGTTCCTGCAGGCCATCTCTCGTCCAAGCTCGCTTTCGCCCGCATGCACGGCGATGGCACCGCAACAGCCTTGGTCCGACGGAACGATCACGCCGAGCCCGGCGCGCCGAAGCATTCGGATCGTCGCCTCGTGCACAGCCGGGAATGCGACCAGCATGACGCAGCCGGTGTGCAGAAACGCAAGCCCCTGTGCGCGCTCCACGTCGTAGCGTTGCCCTCGAGCGACGAACGGCCGCGCGGGAATTCGGGGCGCGAGCTCGGAGAGGTCGCGCATACCCAAGAGCGGTGCGAGCTTCTCCAAGCCCGTGATCTGGGCCAGCCGCAGGAGGCGCGCTACGGCGCGCATTGCTCCGAGCCTTGTAAAGAGAAAGCGCAACAGGAACGCGCGCGCAAAACGGGAGAACGCCGGTTCTCGTTCGGCTTGAGCGCGCCGGATCTGCGCGCGAGCCGGCTCGATGAGGCGCCCGTAGCGCACTCCGGACGGACAGACCGCTTCGCAACCCCGACAGTCCAGGCACTCGCTCATCTGCGCAACGAATCCCGGGCTCAGCAGATCGAGATGTCCCTCGGCGACGGCTCGGATCAAGCTGATGCGACCACGTGGTCCGGAGGTCTCAACGGAGGTTTCGAGGTAGGTGGGACAACTCTGAAGGCAGAGCCCGCAGCGTATGCACGTGTCGTAGATGGAGGCCTGGGGAGCGTCGCTCCCGCTGAAACCCCGCAGCATTTCAACCACCGACTGCCGTCGCGCGCTCCTGCACCATGATTCAGGGCTTCGTCGCCGAAGTAAGCGATCATTCGGGAGATAGCAGATGAGATCAGTCGGAATGCTCCTCGCGCTCATTCTGGGATTGACGGCGCAAGCCTCATCGACGACGACCACACTCGTCCGGCACCTGGAGTACAAGTTCGCGTACGACACGACGCTCTCCCGAGGCGGCCCAAGCACGGGGACGCTCTCGGTGGATATTCTCGGCCTTGCCACGGACGGCGGCATGCTCGTCAACGCGAGGGATTGGTGGTGGAATGCGTCGCTGCCCAGGCAGGGTGCGCAGTGCGAAGTCTATCCGAACGGCGGTGTCTCGTGCATGCAAGCGCCCTATCTGCTCCCACCGATGCAGCTCGTGCTCTTTCCGCTTCTAGCGCGGGATTTTTTCAACGGGGTGTCGGCAACGGTCACGTCACCCTGGCGGCAGAGCTATAACGTCGTCCAGAGCGTCTACACGTGGGCCTCGGTCTTCGATTTACAGCTCGATGAGATCGTCGATAATCACTTCGCGCTCGTCACGTACCACGGCACCTCGCTCCAGCAGGGGGGCCGTTACCGTAAGAGCGTCGTTGACGGATACGTCGAGTATGACGAGCAAGCAAAGGTTCCGGTGGTTGTGCGCGACGTGCGCACGTACTATCCTACCGGAAGCGCGTTCTCCCAAGATAGCGTCGAGCTCCAACTGACGAAGGATTCGCTCGCGAAGAGCTGATGCTGCTTGAGCAAAACCTAGAGCTTTATGTCATCCTTGCGCTCTGAGAGCGGCGTATACGTCACGCCGCGCGCACCGACGTAGTTTGCGCGCGGACGCATGAGTTTGTTGTCTGCGTACTGCTCCATCACGTGAGCAGTCCAGCCCGCGACACGGCTAATGGCGAAGACCGGGGTAAAGTACGGTGTGGGAATGCCTAGCGTGTAGTAGACGGAGGCGGAGTAGAGATCGACGTTCGGGTAGAGCTGCTTTGCGTTCCACACAGCCTGCTCCATCCGCTCGGTCATCGCCACCCACTTCGTCGTACCCGCGGCCGCACCGACCTCTTTTGCGATGCGCTTGAGCTCAGTGGCGCGCGGATCGTACGCTTTGTACACTGCATGACCGAAGCCCATGATCTTCTCGTGGGCCGCGAGCTTGCGGGTGACCCACCCGTCGACGTTCTCCATCTCGCCGATGTCGAGCAGATTGTGGATCACACCTTCGTTGGCGCCGCCGTGAAGTGGGCCTTTGAGCGCGCCGATCGCCGATGTGATCGCCGAGTACATGTCGGAGAGCGTCGAGGCCGTGACGAGCGCGGCGAACGTCGAAGCGTTCATCCCGTGGTCGGCGTGAAGGATCAGTGCGACGTCCAGAACACGAGCGGCCCTGTCATCGGGTTTCTTGCCGCTGAACATGTGCAGGAAGTTCGCGGCGGTATCGAGCGAAGGATCGGGCGCGACCGGCTCGAGGCCCTGCGAGATCCGGTAGTAGGCAGCCAGGATCGTGGGAAAAATCGCGGTGAGCGTCAGCGCTTTCTCGACCTGCGCCTCGAGTGACATGTCCATCACCTTGGGGTCGAACAGTCCCAGAGCCGAGACCGCTGTCCGCAGCGCGTCCATCGGCGTGCCGTCGTGCGGAAGGTCCCGCAAAACCGCGGCGAGCTTCGCTGGAAGCGAGCGTCGCTTGTTGAGGTTCGCGCGAAACGTGTCGAGGCTTGCTCTCGAGGGCAACGCGTCGAACCATAAGAGGTACGCGACCTCTTCGAACGTCGAGGAGCGTGCAAGGTCGTGAATGTCGATGCCGCGATAGATCAGCTCGCCCTTCTCCCCGTTGATCGAGGAGAGCCGCGTATCGCCGACGACGGCATCGCGAAGGCCGGTCTGGCCCATCGGTTGTGGAGCGCTCAATACTTGGTTCATACTTCGTCCCCTAGCCTGCCTCCCATTGCCCGCTCGCGCCATGACTTTTGCGCCCTACGGCCGGGTTCCCGGCTCTCGCCCGTCTCGCGGAGGTGCCGTAAAGCGCGGCGCAGTATTGCCGCGCTCGGCATGAGGAAGAAGGTTACCATCGTGGGCGCCGGTAACGTCGGCGCCACCACGGCACACTGGGTTGCGGCTAAGGAGCTGGCCGACGTCGTGCTCGTCGACGTGATCGAGGGAGTTCCCCAGGGCAAGGCGCTGGATCTGATGGAGGCGCTACCGGTCGAGGGCCGCGACGTTTCGGTCGTGGGGAGCAACGACTATGCCCCGACGAAGAGCTCCGACATCGTCGTGATTACCGCGGGGTTTCCGCGAAAACCGGGGATGAGCCGCGATGACCTCGTTCGCGCGAACGCCGAGATCGTCGGCGCGGCGACCAAAGAAGCCGTCCGGTACTCGCCCGACGCTATTCTCATCGTCGTCACGAACCCGCTCGACGCGATGTGTGAGGTGGCGCGGCGAATAAGCGGCTGGCCGAGAGAGCGCGTTTTGGGAATGGCGGGTGTGCTCGACTCGGCGCGCTTCCGTACCTTCGTCGCTCTGGAGCTCGGCGTGAGCGTCGAGAACGTGCAGGCCTTCGTACTCGGGGGCCACGGAGACCAGATGGTGCCGCTTCCGCGCTACACGACGGTTGCCGGCATTCCGATCACGGAGTTGTTGGACGAAGCGACGATCGCGCGGCTTGTCGACCGAACTGCGAAGGGTGGCGGTGAAATCGTCGATCTTCTCAAGGCAGGAAGCGCCTACTATGCACCGGGACGATCGATCACGGAGATGGTTGACGCAATTCTGAAAGACAAGCACAAGATTCTCCCGTGCGCAGCCTTCCTGCAAGGTGAGTACGGCATCCGCGACCTTTTCGTCGGCGTCCCCTGCCGTCTGGGCGCGGGCGGCCTCGAGAAGATCCTTGAGATTCGCCTGACGCCGCAAGAGCAAGCGGCTCTTCAGAAGAGCGCCGAGGCCGTCCAGGCGCTCGTGAAGGCACTACCTTAAGAGCTGCGAAAGAACACGGCGGTATGAACATGGTGCCCGGCGGAGAGTCGTGGCCGATGATCCATGTGAACGTTTCCTCGTCGGCGGGCGGATGTACGCTCGGCACGTCGGCATTTTTCCGTTACATGGTCAGGCTTGCCGATCACGACGTCAAGCTTTCCAATGTTGATAAGGAAGAGCTGCAGGTGCTGGCCGCGATTCCTCACGCGCTCGAGCCCGAGGAGGATATTCTCGGAGCGTTCGGGCGCGGCTGGCGCATCGTGCCGCCCCGCGACAGCCTCGACTGGACCGTGCTGGAAGCGTCGCCACGCCGCCTGCGTTGCGCGCTCGAGTACGCAAGAAATCTTCTTTGGACGCGTGCCTCCGAGTTACGCATCAGCGCGAAAGAGATCGCCTCCATAGAAGAAGAGTTCGACGCTCTAGACGGCGTCGTGCGTCGCGCCGAAGCCGCCGGCGTCCCCGTCAACCTCTCCTACGTAACCTAAGCGATATTTCGGACAGCCCCCATTTCGCCTATTAGGTCCTAGGGGCCGAGGACCGTATGCCGTGGGCCGTTATGCCCGCGGTCATAGTGCGCTTCGCTTCCAGACGCGCTTTTTACACAAAGCCTACAATCGGCTCGTGGCTACTTCCGTGCGAGGGATCACATCTCTCACCGTCGTCGTTCCTTCGTATAACGAAGCTGCGACGCTTCGCACGAACGTCAACGCGATCCGGGCGTTCCTCGCCAAGAGAACCCTGCTCGATCTACCCTGGTCGATACTCATTGTCGACGACTCGAGCAGTGACCAGACGCCGGAGATCGCGGCGGAGCTTGCGCGGGAGGACGGGCGCATCCGGCTGATACGCCGCTCGTCCAACGGAGGAGTCGACGCTGCGATTCGCAGCGGAGTCGAGGCGGTCGAGAGCGACGCAGTCGTCGTTCTCGACGCCGACCTCAGCTATCCCGTAACGATCATCGAATCCCTCGTCGAAACCCTCGTGCGAGAAGAGGCGGACGTCGTCGTCGCTTCCGCGTACGCACCTGGGGGCGGCGTGCGAAACGTGCCCCGCGCGCGCGCCTTGCTCTCGCGCTGGGCAAACAGGTTTCTCGCATACGCGATCCACGAGCGCGTGCGCACGCTTACGTGCATCGTCCGTGGCTATCGCGCGCAGGCGCTTGCGCGCCTGGTCGCCTATCGGCCCGACGGCGACGCCACCCATCAGTTGCTGCTCGACGCGCTCCGCCTAGGCTTGCGGGTACGCGAGATCCCGGCGACTCTCGAGTGGACGCACGAGCGGCGCTCACGCATGAGCATGGCCGCCATCGCGCGGCGTACGCGCAGCGTACTCGGCGCGGCGCTGCGCGAGCGACCCTCACTCGCGCTGGCGATTCCAGCCCTCATTCCAGGCGTCTTACCGCTGACGATCGCGCTCGCGGTGCTCGCCCACGGTACGGCGCTCCAGGTCGGCATCGTGGCCTCGACCACGTTCGTGGTTCAAACCGCGAGCACAATCGTGCTCTGCTACCACTCTACCAACTTCGCACTCCGCCCGCTGATGATGCGCCGCACCACAGCGCACGGTCCCATGAGGAACAGTACGTGAACATCGATACCCTCCTACCGCAACGACCGCTCCCCAACGATCAAGACGCCACGGGGCGCAACTTCGGAGAACGCGAGATCGCGTACCTCTCCGAGGCACTCAAAAGCGGGACACTGACGAGCACAAAGGGGCGCTTCGTCCATGCGCTCGAGCGCACGTTTGCGGAAATGCTCGGCGTGAAGTACGCCTATGCTTGCAGCTCGGGCTCCGCCGCTGTGCACTGCGCGATCGCGGCGCTCGACCTCGAGCCCGGAGATGAGATCGTGACCTCACCCATCACCGACATGGGGGCCATCGCGCCGATCCTTTATCAGGGAGCGATCCCGGTCTTCGCCGACGTCGATCCAAAGACGCTCAACGTCACGGCAGAGACGATTGAGGCAGCTTTGAGCGAGCGAACGCGAGCGATCATCGTCACGCACCTCTTCGGAGTGCCGTGCGAGATGCACGCCATCGAGCATCTGGCGAAGGAGAAAAACTTGCCGATCATCGAGGATTGCGCGCAAGCGTTTCTCGCGACGCACCGCGATCGTTATGTCGGGACGATCGGCTCGATCGGAGCGTTCAGCCTTCAGCAGGGCAAGCACATCACGACCGGCGAGGGCGGCATCGTCGTCACAAACGACGAAGCGCTCGCGCGGCGCATCTTTCTCTTCATCAACAAAGCCTGGGGCTACGGCGATGCGCAACCCGATCATTACTTCCTCGCGCCGAACTATCGGATGAGCGAGCTGCAGGGCGCCGTCGGGTTGGCGCAGCTCGAGAAGCTCGAGCGCGCGGTCGAGCGCCGCGTCTTGCTCGCCTCGATCCTGACGAAGTGGCTCGAGGGAGTTCCGGGTATCGCCGTTCCTCCTCAACCGCTCGATTCACGACCGGTCTACTGGCGTTACGCTATCAGGCTCGATCCATCGCTCATTCCCGACGGCCCGCACGGCTTCGCTGCAAAGCTGAAGGATCGATCGATCCTCACCGCACCGCGCTACATCCAAAAGCCTGCCTTCGAGTGCGAAGTCATTCGCGAGCAGCGCACCTTCGGTAAGAGCCGTTGGCCCTTCACGCTCGCGCGGCCTGAGGCACTGCGTTACGATCGCGAGCGATATCGTGGGGTCTACCTCGGCCTCGACGGCGTGCTCGTGATCCCGTGGAACGATCGCCTCTCCATCGGCGACGTCGAGTACATCGCGCGCTCGATCATCGCGACCGCTCGGGATCTACGGAGAATTGCATGACGCCCTACAGCCTCGGAATCGTCGGCGCAGGCGCGATCGGCTCGGTCCACGTCACCGCCGCATCCTCACTCGACAACGTGAAGCTCACCGCCATATGCGACGAGCGCAGCGAGGCTGCGCAGGAGCTCGCCCGACGCTTCGGAGCGCGCGCGTATTCGCAGTATCAGCAGCTTGCGCTCGAGGAGCGGCTCGACGGTGTCATCCTCTGCACGCCGCCGGACACTCACCCGGAGCTAGCGGAGTTCTACCTCCAACGCGGAGTCGACGTGCTCTGCGAGAAGCCCCTAGCGATCAGCGGCGTCGCCGCACGCGACATGCTTGCCTGCGCACAGCGGAACGGGCGGTTGCTCATGCTCGCTTCGAAGTTCCGCTACGTACCCGACCTCGCCGGCGCGCGACAGCTAGTTCGCGAAGGCACGCTCGGAGCGATTCGCCATGCCGAGATCATCTTCGTCTCGAACGTCGACATGCGCGGGCGCTGGAATGCCGATCCCGCGCGCAGCGGAGGCGGCGTCGTCATCGATAACGGAAGCCACGCGGTCGATATCTGCCGCTATCTGTTCGGGCCGGTCATCTCCGTCGCAGCCGTCGGATACAAACGATGCGAGGAGCTGTCCGTCGAGGATAGTGCGTACCTCTACCTTGGTACGCAGAGCGGCACGGGCGTGACGGTCGATCTGAGTTGGTCGCTCGACCGCTCGTTTCCGTACTATGTCCGCATCTTCGGCGAGCGCGGCCGCCTCTGTGTGGGTTGGAAGGAAACGACGCTCACGCGCGGGGCCGGCGGACAGCCGAGCGTCATCGGCACAGGGTACTCGAAGGCCGACGCGTTCGCTTTGGTGGGGGCAGACTTCATAGCGGCATCGCGCGGACATACCCGCGCGAGAATCGACGCCGGCGATGCGCTCGCTTCAGTGGACGTCGTCGATGCTGCATACGCCTCCATTCGCGAGGGCGGCCGCACCGCGGTCGAGGCAGTCGAGGGCATTGCGGTATGACCGAGGCATTGCTCCGCTCTGCCTTCATTCACCCGACGGCCATCGTCGAGGAAGGCGTGACGCTCGGCGAGGGCACACGCGTCTGGGACAACGTTCACATCCGCGGCACGACGAGCATCGGGCGTGAGTGCATCATCGGCGAGAAGAGTTACGTCGCCTACGGCGTGACGATCGGCGATCTCGTCAAGATCAACGCCTTCGTCTACATTTGCACCGCCGTCACCATCGAGCGCGGCGTCATGATCAGTGCCGGAACCGTCTTCACAAACGACCGGTTTCCGCGGGCGACGACGCCGGATCTCGCGCGGCTACGCTCGTCCGAGCCCGATGAGGAAACGCTGCCGACGTTCGTCCGTGAAGGCGCAACGATCGGGGCGCAGTGCACGATCGGCTGCGGTCTGGAGATCGGTCGTTTTGCGATGGTCGGCATGGGATCGGTCGTGACAAAGCCGGTTCCCGACTTTCACCTCGTCGTCGGTTCCCCGGCGCGCTCGATCGGCGTCGTCTGCCGTTGTGGTAAGCCGATGCTCCGCTTCGACGACGAGCCCAGTGCCGTCACGGGTGACGTTCAGTGCGCACCGTGCGGTCGCTCGTACACGATACGCTCCGGAGTCGTAAGCGAGTCGTGACGAAGACGCTCGTTGTCGGCGCCGGCATCGCCGGTCTGGTTACCGCCATGCGCCTCGCGAAGCGAGGTGAGAGCGTCGTCTTGGTCGACGGTGAGAGCAGCATCGGCGGGCTCACCAGGCCATGGGAGCTCGGCGGCATTACGTGGGATCGGTTCTATCACGTGGTCCTCGGAGGCGACCTCGAGACACAAGCGCTGCTTCAAGAGGTCGGCCTTGCTTCCGAACTCCGCTTCAAGCCCGTGAAGACGAGCCTGTTCATCGAGGGTGAGCTCTATCCGTTCTCGTCAATGCTCGATTTCCTGGCGTTTCCCGAGCTCGGCATCCTCGACAAGCTGCGCCTCGCGGCGACGATCACGCACGCACGTTACGGCGGCAATGAGGAACGCTACGAGTGGGAGGGTGTGCTCGAGTACCTCACACGTTGGTCCGGGGCAAGGACGGTCGAGCGAATCTGGCGCCCGTTACTGCGCGCGAAGCTCGGAGATCACCATGCGAACGCGTCGGCGGCATTCATTCGTGCGACGATCAAGCGTCTTCAGGGCGCGCGGCGTGGAGCCGTCGGCGGTGAACGCTACGGCTATGTGCGAGGAGGTTATGCAAGGGTCCTCGCCGCGCTGGAGCAACGTCTGCTGGATCTCGGCGTCGAGCTCGTTCTCGGACGCCGTGTCCGGGAGGTGACCCTCCACGACCGCTACGTGCGCGTGACACTCGAGCGCGGGGAGCTCACCGCAGACCGCGCAGTTCTCACCCTCCCCTCGAACGTCTGCGCTGCAATTTGCCCGCAGTTGAGTCGCCTCGAGCGCCGCACGCTCGGGCAGGACCGCTACGTCGGCGTCGTGTGTGTCTCACTGCTCGTCAACAGGCACCTCGGCAACGCCTACGTGACGAACGTCGCGGACGCGGGATTCCCCTTCACGGGAATCATCAACATGAGTGCTCTGGTCGATCGCCGCGAGTTCGGCGGCTGCGACCTCATCTATCTGCCCAAGTACTGCGCCGCGGATGAGCGCTCGTTCACTCAATCCGACGACGTGCTCATCGCACAAGCGTATCGCGCCCTCGGACGCATCTTCCGGAACTTTGGCCCCGGCGACGTGGTCGCCGGACGCGTCGCCCGCGCACCGCATGTCTTCCCGTTTCCGCGTGTCGGTAGAGCGCAGTCGCTTCCGCCTGTCCGAACCTCGTTGCAGCGCGTTGCAATCGTCAACAGCGGCAGGCTTCGCTACGCCACGCTGAACGTGAGCGATACGATCCGGGTGGTCGATGAGGCACTCGATGACCTCGCAGACGATCCCACATGGAGGTTGGTGCGTGAAAGCCGCGCTCTCGTTGGATCTCGATAACCTCTGGTCGTACTTAAAGATCCGCGGTGACGAGCGTTGGAGATCGTATCCGACGTACCTTCCGCGCCTCGTTCCGCTCGTGCTCCAACAGCTCTCGCGGGCGGGTCTGCGGATCACGTTCTTCATCGTCGGTAGCGATGCGGAGCGAGCAGAGAACCGCACCGCGCTCGAGCGCCTCGCCCGCGCGGGCCATGATATCGGTAATCACTCCCACCGCCACGAGTCGTGGATGCATCACTACACGACGCAGGAGATACGATACGAGCTCGAGCGATCTGAGCAGGCCATAGCGCAGACGACCGGCGTGCAACCGCGAGGTTTCCGGGCACCGGGGTTTGCAATCTCCAGCGCCATCTGCACCGTCCTCGCCGAGCGAGGATACCATTACGATGCCTCGGCGCTGCCGACGTTCATCGGTCCGCTGGCCCGTGCGTACTACTTTCGGCAGTCGAACCTCGACGACAAGCAACGGCACGAACGAGCAGCGCTCTTCGGTGAATGGCGAGACGGCCTGCGCCCGAACCGGCCGCATAATCTTGATGGACTCGTCGAGATACCGGTCACAGTGATGCCGGGCCTGCGAACGCCATTTCACGTCAGCTATCTGCTCTATCTTGCCGGCTACTCGCGCGCTGCAGCGCTCGCGTATTTCCGCTCCGCGCTCACACTGTGCTCGCTTACCAAGACGATGCCGTCTCTGCTGCTCCACCCTCTTGACTTCCTCGGGCGAGGAGAGGCACCGGGCCTAGAGTTCTTCCCCGGCATGCAGCTCGACGGCGACTTCAAGCGCAGCTTTGTCGACGACGTCCTGCGCGAGTATGCACGCCGCTTCGACGTCGTTGCAATGGACGAAGCGTACGCTGAGATCGCGCGATCCCTTCGCGGTCCCTCGACTCCGCCATCTTCGGCGCCGGAGCCCGCTCTGAGCGAATGATGCGCCAATCATTTTCTTGCACCCTAGGCGGAGTACTCATAGCCGGTGTTGCGGCAGCATTGCTCGTGTTGACCGGGCCGAAACCTCAGTACACGGCCGACGGATACGACTATGCGATCATGATGCTCATGGATCGCGGCATGCCGTACGCAAAAGCGGAAGAAGATGCAAGCTCCTTCTACGCAACACAGCCGCTTGCGAGCATGCGAGAGATGTTCCGTGCTCGGATCGGCCATAGGCCCGAGTACTGGTCGCTCTTCTCCGTACGCCGCGTCTATCCGTGGGTTGCCTCGTTGCTCTATCCGTACCGCGGCTT
The DNA here is from genome assembly GCA_030041225.1 of Vulcanimicrobiota bacterium. Lineage (GTDB taxonomy): Bacteria > Vulcanimicrobiota > Vulcanimicrobiia > Vulcanimicrobiales > Vulcanimicrobiaceae > Tyrphobacter. The sequence goes on from JASHOG010000135.1 coordinate 65,151, forward strand.
CCGGGCGCTCATCGACGTGTCGCGCCTGGCGTACATTGCCACCGCGATGATCACCGTTGTGCTCGCGCTGCGTTTCGCGCCGCTGCCGTACGGGGTGCTGCTTGCGATCGTGGTCTCGCTCTTCCCACCGTGGCGTCACCTCGCATCGGAGGCACTGACCGACGCGCTCGCTGTTTCTTTGACCGGCGCGACGCTCTTGACGGCTTCCGCGTGCATGGCCCGCCGTACCCTCTTGCCTTTCGCGCTCTTCGCCGGCCTCTGCGGCCTGTTGACGTTTACCCGCCCGATCACGTACATCGTGCTCGGAGCGGGAATGATCGCAGGGATCGCCGCTCCACGCCGCGGGGACCGGTCGAGGCTGACGACGGCGGCGTTACTCACCGGCGTCGCGGCTCTCTGGGCCGTTGCGATCGAGGTCGCGCTCGCCCGGGCACAAGCTCCCAGCTTCCGCTGGATTGTCGCAGATACGTACGCGCATTTTGTCCAGGCGGGCCATGCGCCCGCGGGCGAGTCGCTGCGCGCGTTCTTCCTCCATGAGGAGTTCACCATCGCGGGGCTCGCACTTGTGAGGGGAGCGCTTTCCGTGCTTCCAGTCCTCGCGATCGCCGGAATGGTCGTCCGCCGCAACGACCCGGCGATGCCTCTCCTAGCGGGAGCGTGTGGAGCGAGCTGGCTCGGTGCCATTCTCGACCCGTCACACCTCGACGTCGTGCGTTGCGTGGTGATGCCCGTAGCACCGGCAATGGCGGCGTTCGCCGCGGCGGCCCTTCATGAGATCGTGACTAGGGTCCCGGTTCCGTTGGGACCCCCGTCCTTCGCGCTACGGTATTTCCTCCCTCGACGTGTACCGGTACGTAATCATACCGTAAAGGAGTAATCATGGCGACCACTATCTCGCGCTCCCTGGTTCGTGCAGCATCGGCCTTCGTGGCCTTCGCCTACCTTTTCACGCTGCTCGGCACGAGCGCGCAAGCGCAGCATATCCTTCCAGTGCTCGGCACAGCACCACTGCTTGGGAGGATGAGCAGCACGGCCGATCTCCAGGAACGCGTCACGCAACGTCGCGCGATGTTCGAAACTGCTGCCGAAGACCTCGGCTTGACCGACGCTGAAACGAGCGAGCTCGTGCAGCGCATCATGTCGGGACAGGTTCGCTGGGTGCACGTGCCTCGCCACCTCGACGCCATGACATGGGCGTGGGATGGAAGCGTCTATATGTATCACGACGTCATCATCCCTGACGACCAGTTCGGTTGGGAAATCGACCTTCGAGAAGGCTCGAATATCCATGCGCTGTACATCCCGGCAGCGTGCGGAAATCTCTCGCTCGTCGAGCGCGCGGTGCAGGTCTCGTACGTTCCACCCGCTCCGCCGCCCGTTCAGCCTGCGCCGCCCTCTTGCCCGGTCGGGATGGTCGGCAATCCTCCGAACTGTTACACGCCGCAGTGCCCGAACGGGATGGTGGGATCTCCGCCGAACTGTGCAACACCGCAGTGCCCCGTCGGCATGACGGGAACGCCGCCGAACTGCTACGCTCCGCAGTGCCCCGCCGGCACGATGGGAAGTCCGCCGAACTGCTGTCAGATGCCCCAGATGAACAACGGCGCACCGGCAAATGCGCCGGTACAGCCGGGCGTAGCAATGTGTGCGACGCCGCCGCCTTCGATCACGACCGTCGTCGTGAGGCAGCAGGTGAACACCGGAGTTGCGTGGTGGCTTCTGCCGCTGACGTTCATCGGATTCTTCATCGGCGGCCACTACCACTATGAACCGCCGCCTGCCCCTCCGCCGCCGGTGAAGTGCCCACCGAACTCGGCGCCGATGCCGGAGCCGTCCTAAGCTACGAGGTTCCGGTCAGAAGTGAGGTTGCAGGGTGGTGTTGCACACTACTCTGCAACACATCTCCGCAGATCGAGCAACTACGCTCGAGGCGGCCGGCGATGATCTGCAATCCGACATGCGTACGACACGCACCGTGTCCGTTCGGACAGATGAAGCTTGCGCGGCGACGGCAAGGGTGAAGCGCATCGTACGCGGCGGCGCACTCGCCGGGCCGCTGGTCGTTAGATTCAGCGTGAGGCGCGAATCGCACCCGTAGATCACGCATGTTGATGACGTCGTTGACGCGTCCTTCTTTCATGCACACGCGGCAACGGCGATCCGTGCGACGGCGGCCTGTCGTCTTGACCGCATGGTTCGGACAGAGCGCGTGCAGCTCGGTGCAGGCAAACGTAGCCGGTTGGGCGCAGGTTTCACCCCGAGCATTGATAGCGCAACATGTGAGAGCGTCGATGGAATTCTCCGCCACGACGCTATTGTAACGTCTGTTCCCCTCATTTGAGCGGGTTCGAAGCGAACTTAACTCAAACTTGACTGCTTGAGTATCGCAGAGCGTTCCTTAGGCCGCCCTGGTCCGCTCGGCAGGGTGCGCCGGGTCAAAGGTCATGGTTTCGATAGGGTAGAGTAGGCCGCCGGTATGAGTCTGCGCGACTCTCGGGCACGCATACTGCCCTCCAATACTATGGGGGAGATGAACGCTTCGCTCGCGCGGCCGCGGATTCTGGCAACCGACGTCGATCATATCGCCGCACCGGCTGCAGCACCACGGCTCTATCAGCGGGCCTGGCGCAACGGTGTCGTGCTCGGCGATATCGCGGCACTCGGCGTCTCGTTCGGAGCTGCCGTTGTGCTGCTCTGGAGGTTCACGCACATGCGCCCGAGCTTGGGGGCGTGTGCGGTGGCCGGCATGCTGATCCTCGTCGCCTTCGCGGCGCACGGCCTGCACGAGCGCAGTTACGCAGTTCTGCGCCGCGATGAGTTCTACTACGCGATGGCGGTAACGCTCATCGCCGGAATCGTCATCGTTCCGGCCTTCTTTGCTTTGGATCTTTCCTGGCCCAGCCGGCTCGCGGTCGCCGTCGGCGTACTCTTCGCCGGCGTTCTCATCGGAGCCGTGCGGTACATCATTCGCAGAAGCCTCGGTGACGGCCACCTCTTCGTCGCGCCGCGTAGCATCGTTGTCGGTAGCAACGGCGAGGCGCACGCCACGGCAGCTTGGATCGAGCGTGACCCGCGAGCGCGCGCCAGTGTCGTCGCCCCACCCAGGGAAGAGGATGCCGAGAGGTGGCTCTCGGCGCTCTATTGCGACGCTGCGCCGACGCATATCGTCATCGCGGAATCCATTTCCGGCATTCGGCTGAGCGAGCTTACGCGCGCGGCAGCCCGCCGCGGCATCGTCCTTGCGATCGCGGGCGAAGGCTACGCACACGTACCCTCGGTACGCGGCTTCGTTCTCGGGAGCTCGACGCTCGTTGAGCTTGGTCTACCCCGTGCCGGGTCGCCATGGGCGTGCGCCGCTAAGCGACTCTTCGACATCGTCGTTGCGACGCTCGCACTGTTGATCGCGGCACCGGTCCTCGCGCTTGCGACGTTAGGAATTCTTCTCGAGGATGGCGCCCCAGTGCTCTATACGCAGCCGCGAGTCGGTCGTGACGGGAGTATCTTTCACATCTTCAAGCTGCGCTCGATGCGCGTTGATGCGGAGACGCGGACCGGACCCGTTTGGGCGGTACACGGTGATGCGCGCGTCACGCGCGTTGGGCGATTCCTGCGGCGCAGCTCCATCGACGAGCTTCCGCAGCTGGTCAATGTCCTGCGCGGCGAGATGTCGATTGTCGGGCCGCGGCCTGAACGCCCGCTCTTCGTGCAGCGCTTCTCCGAAGCTCACCCCGAATATCAGGAACGCCTGGCGGTTCCTCCGGGCCTCACGGCGTGCTCGCACCTGTACATGTCGCGGAATATCGCGAGCGACGCCGTTGCCGAACGCCTCGACTACGATCTCTTCTACATTCGTCACTGGTCGCTCGCGATGGACATCGCACTTCTCCTGAAGACGGCCGCCGAAGTCGTCTTCCATCGAGCGGCGTGAAGGCTCCGCCGTGAAAGTCGCGCTCATTTCATCGCGTTTCCCCTACGCAAACAACGAGCCGTTCCTCGGCGCTGAAATAGCGGCGCTCGCGCCGCACATCGAGCGGCTCACCGTTGCACCGTTGCGGCCGAGCGGGAAACCGCTTCACGACACGGCCGGAGCGGTGCCGATCGTTCAGTGGCCGTGGACCTTCTCAACATTGCGACTCGCCTGTTCGGCATTGCGTCGCGCTCCGCGAGAGAGCATCGGTGCTCTCAGCGAGATCCTCCGCGGGAGCGGCGGCCTCTACGTGAAGCTCAAGAACCTCGTCGTCTATCCGCGAGCACTCGCCCTCGCGGAACGCTTCCGGCAGGAGGGCGTCGAGCACGTCCATGCCTATTGGCTTTCGACGCCGGCAACCGCAGCGATGATCGTCGCACGCGTCAACGCGATCTCCTGGAGCTCGACCGCGCACCGGTGGGACGTCTTCGAGAGAAACATGATTCCCGAGAAGGCAGCTTCTGCACGTTTTATTCGAACGATCTCCGAGCGCGCACGGACCGAGATCATGCGCATCGCGCCGAGCCGGCGGAAGAAGATCATCGTCGTTCGCCTAGGCACCGCGATCCTGCAGTCCGCAGCTCCGCCACGGGGCGCGCGCAGCGGGCTCAGCCTGCTTTGCGCGGCCGCTCTTCGTCCGGTGAAAGGGCACGCGGACCTTTGTGAGGCCTTCGCGGTGGCCCACGCCGCCGACCCCTCGCTGCGCCTAACGCTGTGTGGGGAGGGGGCGCTCGAAGCCGAGATTCGTGCGCGTATCGAAGCGCTACCGTGCCGCGACGCGATACATTTCCGCGGCTATGTCGCGCACGATCGTCTTCTCTCCGAGCTCGCCTCCGGTAGATATGACGCCGTTGTGCTCGCAAGTCGCGACGACGGCGTACGCGAGATGGAGGGCGTACCGTCGATCTTGATCGAGGCCTCCAGCTTGAATGTTGCATGCATCGCCACGCGCTCCGGCGCGGTCGGTGAGCTCCTTGACGACCGCAGCGCGTTCCTTGTGCCGCCTCAGCAACCCGCGCTGCTCGCCGATGCCATACTGAACGCTCGAGATCCACAGCAGCGCCGTACACGCGTCGCGCTCGCCGCAAAGCGCGCGCGAGAGCTGCACGACCCTTATCGAACGGCGGAGCAGATCGCCGCGCTGCTCGCGGAGTCGGCATGAAGATCACCGTCGCCGGACTCGGGCGCGTCGGCCTGCCGACGGCCGCCATCCTTGCGGAGAGCGGGCACGACGTCGTCGGATACGACGTCAACAAACGCCTCGTCGCCGACCTCTCCTCGGGGCGCACAGGTACCGCGGAGCAGCAGGTTCGCGATCTCGCACGACGGGCGCTCGCCAGCGGCCGACTGCACCCGTCGTCGATGCCTTTCCCGGCCGACGCGTTTCTCGTTTGCGTGCCGACGCTGACGGCGGGAGAGCAGATGGACGTGCGCGCTCTCGAACACGCCTTTACGACGATCGCGCCGCTCGTGCAGGATGGTAACATCGTCATTCTCGAGTCGACGGTGCGACCGGGGACGACGCTCGCTCTCGCGGAGCGCGCCTTCGGTGCACTCGGGCGCGATCTCGACGCGATCCATCTGGCCTACTGCCCGGAGCGGCTCCTCCTCGGAAACGTCGTGGACGAGCTCGTCTGGAACGATCGCATCGTCGGAGGCCGGCGTACCATCGACGCCGAGACGGCACGCGCGATCTATGTGTCGTTTGTGCGCGGTGACGTCGTCTTGACTGACTTGACAACGGCCGAGACCGTGAAGCTCGCCGAGAACGCCTACCGTGACGTCAACATCGCCTTCGCAAACGAGCTCGCGGTCCTGGGGCAGTCATTGGGTATCGACATTTGGGAAGCGATCGCGCTGGCGAATCGCCATCCGCGCGTGAACATACTCTCGCCCGGACCCGGCGTTGGTGGAGCCGTGCCGGCGGCAGCGCGCTTGCTCGCAAGCGCAAGTTCCGCGCCGAGCAAACTCCTCGAGACGGCGCGCCGTGTCAACGACGCGGCGCCGAGACGCGTCGCCGAGATGGTACAAGCTATCGCTCCGCTCGGTGCGCGTAAGATCATTCTTTTGGGTGCGGCATACAAGGCCGACGTCGACGACGTCCGCTCGACACCCGCACGCGTGCTCGAAAAGCTCCTTACACAGAGCGGTTTTGACGTTGCGGTCTATGACCCGGTGGTCACGCACTACGAGGGAAATCTCGTCCGGGACCTCGACACGGAGGCGCGCGATGCAGACGTGCTCGTCTTGGTGACCGATCACGCGGCGATTCGCGCCATCGACCCCACTCGAATCGGCGAGCTCGTGCGCTCTCGATGCATCGTCGACACCCGCAACGCGTTGGACCTCAGCGCCTGGCGCGATGCGGGATTCGACGTACACGTTCTCGGGCGCGGCGACACCATCGCGCAAGAGGCGCTGCTTTCATGAGACGCCTCGCCGTCCTTGTACCGGCTCGGCCTTCCGACCGGGTCGATCGCATCCTCGCGACATTGCGTGTTCGCGGCATCGATGCCGCTGCAATCGCAGCTCCGGCCGACGCCGAAAATCGTATCTGCCTGGACCTACGCGATGCCGCTGTGCGCGCACAATCACGTCCTCCGGCAAATGACGTGTGGAGCCTCGAGATAGGAGGGGAGCGCGGGGGCATACCGGCATTCACGGAGGCCATCTCCGGCGCCTCGAGCGTCGAGGTTCGATTCGTCTGCGTGCGAGACGGAAGGAGCATGTTGCTTCGATTCGGGCGTTTCCCTTACGCCGCGACGCACGGGCGAACGATCGAGCGCATCCTGGAACAATGCACGGCGTGGATTCGAGAGGAGCTCTGCGGTGAGGAGTCTGCGGGTCAACCCGAATCGTACGAGCCGCGTGCAAGCCTAAAGCGTGTTGGGATCATTGATTGGTTGAAGTTCTACTCGCACGAGTCGATACGTCTGGTCCGGCATGCCGTGCGCTATCTCTTCGAAGAGGCGTGCTGGGACGTCGCCGTTGCGAACACCTCGGTGGAGGACTTCCTTACGAATCCGAGCCGGACGTGGCTCCATTGGATCGCCAAGGACCGGCGGGAGTTCCTCGCTGACCCTTTCCTCGTCTGTACCGAACCGAATCAGCCGCGCGTGCTCTGCGAGACTCGTGACGGAAGCCGAACGACGATCGTCTCGATTGACGTGGATGCTCCTCTCGGCGCGAGGCATGCGCTGCTCAGCGGCGAGCACAATGCATCGTACCCGTACGCCTTCGAAGTCAACGGCGAGACGTGGGTTGCCCCGGAACAGCATCGGAGCGAACGCCTCGACGTCTACCACGTGAACGGGTCGGTAACGAAGGTCGCGAGCTGGGATCTCGGCATCGCGGCCGTCGATCCGTCGATCGTCGAGTACGACGGGCTTTGGTGGCTGTTCTGCACCGATCAGAACGACGGGCCGCACCACGCGCTTCGAGTCTACTGGTCCGAGAGTCCGCTAGGCCCCTGGCGGCCGCACGCGCGCAATCCCGCGAAGATCGACGTCGCCGGTGCGCGCCCGGCTGGGACGTTCTTCGTTCGTGACGGTGTCCTCTATCGCCCGGCCCAGGATTGCGCGGCTCGCTACGGATGCGCGGTTACGGTCCAACGTATCGACGTGCTGACGCCGCAGCGCTTCGAAGAGACATGCGTTGCCCGGATCGACGCGTCGATGCTGCGCCGCAGGGGCGCTGTCGGCGTGCATACGCTCTCACACGGGTCCGGATGGGTTGCGCTCGACGCGCAGTTCGTGCGGTTCTCGTTGCGCAAGCCCTTGCGCCTGTTACGGGAGCGCATCACATGATTCGCGCAGCGACGCGGCGCATCGATTCGAGCCTCGCCTTGGTGTGCGCGGTCGTTCTGTGTGCCGGTGCATGGATGACCTGGGCAACGCGCACGATCGGGCAACGTGGGGCGCAAGGCATCGAAGAGGTCGCCGCTGCAGCGGTTGCGCCGCTCGCGGCCTGGTTTGCATGGGCCCGCCCGCTCATCTTCCCTTACGGGCTCTATGTGATCGGAACGCCGCTCGACGTTCTCATGCAGATCGGAGGCGGGCATCGCGGAGCGACCGTGGCGCGCCTGCTCGGAATCGTCTCCGCGATGGCGCTGGCCCTGTTCTCCGTGAGAACGCGTAGCGTGCGGCCGCCGCCGCGCGCCGTCGTCTGGGTTGCGATGCTGTGCGGTTGGATGTGCCTCTCGACGCTCTGGTCGCCTGGAGCCGATCCGGGAAGTGAGGCGCTGACCATGGTCATGCTGGTCGCACTCTATCTGGTGCTGGCGACCTTTCCCACGCGGCAACGCGACGTCGTTCCGCTCCTTGGCTCCATTCTCTTGAGCGGCGTCATTGCGGCGGGTATCGGCATCTACGAGCTGCACACCGGCGGCATGCAGACGGCGCAACAGCTACAGGACTCGCACCGGCTCACCGTCACCTTCGGGCAGTCGAGCCTCGATCCGAACATGTACGGCGACGGCCTGCTCCTGCCGTTTGCGATCGCGCTCATGTGGTTTTCGCGTGCAAAGCGGCTCCTTCACGCGCTCGCGGCGCTCGCTGCGATGGGGATCTTGCTTCTCGCTCTCGCGCTCGTCGGTTCACGTGACGCGACGATCGGCTTGGCGATCGTCACACTCGTTACGAGCGTGCTGCTGCGTTCATGGAAGCGCGTCCTCGTGCCCGTAACGGCGCTTGCCATCGGTGCAATCGCGCTCTTTCCAAACGTCATCGTTCGCGCGTTGGCGGACCAAGGCAACGGCGGCAGCGGCCGAACCTCGATCTGGCGCGTCGGAGTAACGGCCTTCCTTCACCATCCTTTCCTCGGCACGGGTTCGGGAAGTTACGCGACGATCTACAACCAGTGGTACCTCAAGGTTTTCGAGCGCTATGACCTTGGCTGGGAGATGGCGTCACACGATATCTTCATCCACTACGGCGTGGAGTTTGGCGTCATCGGACTCGTGCTCGTGGTGGGCTGGTGCGCCTCACAGTGGCTGCTCGCGCGCGCGCTGCCGCGAATCGGCCTTCTCGGCGACGTTCGCGCCGTCTGCATCGCCTCGCTCGCGGGACTCGGTTTTGCTGCGTTTTTCATCGATCTCTTCGACGTGAAGTTTGTGTGGGTGCTCTTCGCTCTCATCGCACAGATGCGCACGGTGGCTCTCTGCGAGGCGACGCCGTGACCGTCGAATCGATCGGCTCCCTCTCGGGCTTCGAGCGCATTCGAAGTGAGTACGAACGTGTCTATGCGAGTGATCCCCAGCGTACCGTCTTCGTATCTTGGTCGTGGCTGCGTTCGTTTGTCGTGGCGATGCGGCGTCCATGGACACTGCTCGCCGTGCGCGACGGCGACGAGTACATCGCCTTTCTCTTCTTCGTCACGCACAGCGTCCGACTCGGGCCGCTCTGCCTGTACCGTGAGGTCGGCCTGGGTGCCTATCCAACGGCGGATTATACGGGTCTCGTGGTCGCCGGCGACGAGAGCGCAGCTATAGAGGCGCTCGGCGAGGCCCTCAAGCGCATCCGGTGGGACGTCATCCGCGCCCGAAGCATACGCGATCCTCGCATCGCGCGGCTCGTCGCCGTGGTCGGTAACGGGAACGTCGTCCGGCGTGAGGAGTCAACTGCGTGTCACGTCGTCGCGTTGCCGGAGAGCTGGAACGAGTTCGTCGAAACACATCCTCGAAAGAAGTCGCTTCGGTACGCGCTGCGCCGCATGAACGCGTGGAGCGCTGCGCGGTTCACGATCGCGAGCGACGAAACGATCGAGCGCGACGTCGATGTGTTGCTCGCGCTGCACCATCAGCGTTGGAAGTCGAACCTCCGCAAAGCCCGGCGCACCTACGGCCGGCTCTTCAAGGAAGCATACCGGCGCGGGTGCTGTCGTCTCGGGGTGCTCTGGAGCGAGCAAGGGAAGCCCCTCGCCGCGCAGGCGGCGTTCGTCGATCCCGAGCGCACGTCGTGGGGTATCTACATGCTGGCGTACGACCGTGCATCATCGCGCCGCTCGCCGGGTATCGGCATGCTCATGCGCGGTATCGAGCATGCGATCTCGCAGCGCTTTGCCGAGTACGACTTTCTACGCGGAGATGAGGCCTACAAGGCTCGCTTCGGCTCCCAGATCCGTTGGTTGGAAAACTTCACGATCAGCCGTCCTTCACGGCGCGCCCGGGCCACTGAGAGGGCCTGGAGCGCGACGATGCAGGCGAAGAGAACAGTTCGCAACATCCTTGTAGGAGGAGTCAGAGCAAGTGTCTGAGCGCAAGCCCCGCGTTCTCGTCCTGTCCCAGTTCTTCTCGCCGGAACCCTGCGCAGCCGCACACCGTATGGAGTCGCTCGCGCGCGCACTCGTCGCCGCCGGCATGGACGTCACCGTCCTCGCACCTATGCCAAGCTTTCCGTCCGGGCGCGTTGATGCCGCCTATCGCGGCAAAGTGTTCCTGCGAGAACGTCGCGACGGCATCGAGATCGTCAGGCTCCTGCACGTTGCGACCGCACGGCGCTACGGCCGCTACTTGGCGTGGCTCAGCTTCGCATTCCTCGCAACCCTGTACGGCGTGCTCTTCGCGAAGCGCTACGACGTGGTGCTCATGACGTCGCCGCCGATCACGCTCGCCTTTCCGGCGATGGCCGTGCGCCTGCTTCGTGGCGCGAGGCTCGTCGTCGACGTGCGTGACGTCTTTCCCGATCTGCCTATTCAGATGGGCGTATGGAAGGAGGAGGGGCTCATGGCGCGTCTCGTCGGGGGGCTCGTCAAGAAGCTCTACGCGCTGGCCTCGCTCGTGGTTCCGGTTACGCCGAGCGCAGCGGAGCGCGTACGTCGGCGCGCGGGAGCGACCGAGGTGTTCTTGGCACCCAACGGATGGGACCGCGTTGAGCCTCGCTCGGGCGTCATCAAGCGGAGAAACGGCGAGTTCGTCGCGACCTTCACGGGAAACTTCGGCGTCGCAAATGGACTCGATCTCCTACTTGACGCGGCGAAGCTCTTGAAGGACGACAACGTGCGCATCGCGCTCATCGGCGGCGGCGCAGACTACCACCACGTCACCGCGCGCATCGACCGGGAAGCGATCGATAACGTCGATGTTTACGGCGTGAGATCCAGAGCAGAAGCGATGGGAGCGCTGGCCGAGTCAGATGCGGCGGTCTCAGTGCTCCGAGAAGGCATCACCGAATGCATTCCCACCAAGCTTTTTGACGCGTTCATGGTCGAGCGCCCGGTCGTGCTCTCTGCGGCGGGCGAGGCGCGGCGCGTCGTCAGCGAAGCCGTCGGAGGCCTCTGCAGCGCGCCCGGAGATCCTCACTCGCTCGCCGACGCCGTGCGCCGTCTTACCGGCGATCGCGACCTCGCACGCGCGCTCGGCCGCGCGGGGCGGCGTTATGCGGCCGCTTTCGACCGAGACGCAATACTCGCAGGGCTCGCCTCGCGCATCTCCGCGCTCCTCGAGTGATGCCGGCCCTGCGAGCGCGACTTGCGGCCGTGGCCGTGACGCTGCTCGTCTCGTGCGACGCCTCGGGTTCGGCACGCTCTACCGTCGTCGCTCAGTTACCGCAGGCCGGCGCACGTGCAGTTGCCGGCATGCCGACGCACGTGCAGAACTGGCTCTACGCATGCGCGAATGCCGATCAAACCTGCGTCGAGGCGCTCAACGTCGGCGTTGCTTCATCGTGGATTGCTTCGCACGCCGACTGGGCCGAAGTGTACTACGACGCCGACGACGACGTCACGTCTGCGCAGCTCGCTGCTTCGGGTGAGCGCCATCTCGTGATCTACGTCGATCCGAACATCGCGTGGCACTGCCCGCTGCCAAGCGGCTACGACGCGAGCTCGCCCGACTTTCCCGAAGACGGTAGCAATTGCAAGACGCCGGTAGCGCAGCACCTTCAGGCCGTAAGCGGCAGCTTTGCGCACGCGTACCTCCATCAGGAAAACGGTGACCGGCTCTTCGACCACGCCGATGGCCTTTACAAAGGAGAGGCGGGAGAGCCGCTCGATATCGGCGACCCGGGGGTGCAGGCAGCCTTTCACACGGTCACGCTCGAGAACCGGTACGCAACCGACGTCTTCGAAGACGACGCAGGTGGGTCGTACAACTGCATCTTCGACGACGGCCGCTGTGCGGGCACGTACGGGCCCGCGCAGTATGACCCACCCGGATGCGACGGTAGCGGCGGCTACTGGTGCTACAAATACGGTGAGACGGCGATCGAGTGGGACAGGCAACCGGAGCCGCAGCAAGCGTACGCGAACGACGCGATCGCGCTTTCGAACGCGTCGGCGCTACCCGTGATCGGCAACGACGGGACCGGTACCGATGGTTACGATCTTCAGTGGTTGCGCTCGAATAACGTGCACGGCGCGATGGCAGAAGGAGCGTGGCGAGAGATCGCCGATACGCCCCGTTGGATCGCGCAAGCCGATGCGATCTTGCTCTACCACAGCCTCCACAAGTTCGTTGTTGAATACAGCGACGACGAAAGCCGCCTCCTCTTCCAAATCGCAAGCCACTGGATCGTCTACGATCCGCGTTACTCGATCGAGGCTCTCACCGAGGTGAACCCGGCTGCTCGGAGCGCCGGTACGAACGATACAACCTTTCCCGAGGAGAGCATTGTCCCGACGCAGCCGCTCGTTGCAGCGCCGCCGAACGACGACGTCACCGCTTTCCAAGTCTCGCCGGGTCTCTTCGCCCGCGAGTACGCGCATTGTTACGAGAACGGCGTTTCGATTGGGCACTGTGCGGCGCTCGTGAACACGAGCGGCTCAGCCGCACGGATATCAGGCCTCAGGCTTCGATACGCACACGTCCTCGTGAGAAACGCCGCCGCGACCTGGGCCGCCGGCGGCGCGCCGTTGTGGTCAGCCGGCGTACCGCAGGAGATCGACGCAAACTCAGGTCTTGTCCTCGCACAGTAGTCACGCCCAAGGTGTCTTTGTGAAAGGCTAACAACTACAACGAGAAGCATGCACCGCAAGCCAACAAGTCACGAACGAATGACGGGGCAGCCGTGGGACGCCTCGTACCACGAAGGGCCTGCGCCTTGGGATATTGGCCGGCCTCAACCGTGGGTCGTGCGTCTAGGAGCCGAAGGTGGTTTTACCGGAACGGTACTCGACGTAGGCTGTGGAACCGGTGAGAACGCTCTTCATGTGGCCTCGCTGGGACTCTCGGTTCTCGGTATCGACGTGGCTGAGACCGCACTGGCAATAGCTCGAGAGAAGGCTCAGGAGCGCGGCATCGACGTCGTGTTTGCTTTAGCTGATGCGTTGCAGCTCGAGCGTCTAGGGCGCCGGTTTACGACACTGCTGGACTGCGGACTCTTCCATACCTTTGACGCCGATGAGCGACCCGTGTACGTGGCGAGTCTCGCCTCGGTGACCGAGCACGGCGGAACGTTATACATCTCCTGCTTTAGTGACGAGGGCCAGGATGTTGGCCCGCATCCCGTCAGTCAGAAGGAGCTTGCAGACGCGTTCAACGCAAGCGCCGTTTGGAGTATCGCCGGCATCGAGCCATTCCGTATTCAGACGAGGTTCCACGCCGACGGCGCACCAGCTTGGCTCGCGACGATCAAACGGATCTAGGCGGCGCTGGGAATGCTACAGCGCCGCGGCGATCGCCGGGTCGGCGGAAAGAGCCGCTGCGCGAGAAGGCAGGGGATGCACTGCCCGCGCAGCCGCGCGGCCCACGCCGATGTAGCGCAGCCCCACGGCAGTGATCGCAGAGGCATCGCACATATTGCGCGCGTCGACGAAGAGATCTCCGCTCATGCGCTGCTTCAGCGATGAAAAATCAAGCCTCGCGTACTCTTCCCACTCTGTCGCGACCAGAACTGCATCGGCGCCGTCGGCGGCGTCGTACGCATCGGCACAGAACTCCACGCGCTCGCCCAGGATCCTTCGGGCCGCCTTGACGGCCACCGGGTCGTGAGCGCTCACGACGGCGCCGCGTTCCAGGAGCTGCGCGATGAGTGCAAGCGCCGGCGATTCACGAACGTCGTCGGTTTTCGGCTTGAAGGCCAGACCGAGGACGGCGATACGGCGTCCGCTTAGGCCACCGAGCGCGCGACGCAGGTTTCCAACGACGCTCTCGACACGGCCGCGATTCACTTCCAGCACCGTCGGGAGTAGGCGTAGCGAGAGACCGCGATTCTGGGCGGTGTCGATCAGGGCGCAGACGTCCTTTGGAAAGCACGACCCACCGAAGCCAAGCCCAGCATTGAAGGAGGCTGTCCCGATCCGGTGATCGGCACCGGCGCCGCGTACGACGCCGGTGACATCGGCCCCGATGCGTTCGCAGAGATCGGCGATCTCGTTGATGAAGGAAATCTTCGTCGCAAGAAAGGCATTCGAGGCATACTTGATCATCTCGGAGGTGCGGATGTCGGTCACGATAACGCGTGCGCGCAGCGGCGCGTAAAGCGCGCGCATCCTTGCGATCGCGAGCGGGTCCTGCGCGCCGATGATGATGCGATCCGGACGCCGGAAGTCGGCGATCGCCGAACCTTCACGCAGAAACTCCGGATTCGAGACGATGAGCGTGCGCGCACCGTGCGCATACTCGCGAAGGATCGCAGCGACAGTCTCCGCCGTCCCGACGGGAACGGTCGACTTCATGATGACGATCGCATCTCTCGTCAGCGACTCGGCGATCTGACGGGCTGCAAGTTTCACCGCGGAGAGATCGCACGAGCCGTCTGCATTCATAGGTGTCCCGACGGCAATGAAGACGAACTCGGCTCCATCGACCGCCTCGGCCGTCGAACTCGAGATACGCAAGCGCTGCAGCTTGCCGTTACGCCCGACGAGCTCGCGCAAGCCGGGCTCGAAAAAAGGGAGCTCGCCGCGCGAGAGCATAGCAACGCGCTCGGCGTCAGTATCGACGCAGACAACGCGATTGCCGATCTCGGCGAGGCACGCCGCTGTCACGAGTCCGACGTAGCCGGCTCCGATGACCGTGATGCGATGCTTGTGGCGCATTCCTATACTTAGGGTAGCCCGACGTACCCGGTCCGAGGAGGGACCTCCGACCCGTTGTCCTGGTAGCCGAGTCCCGGTCGGCAGGCGGCATAGAGACCCGCATACTCCAACGCAACTCGCTCGATGGAGAAATGTTCGCGAGCTGCCGCGACTTGCTCACCCGAAGGAGGCGCTTCGCCGAGTGCCGTCTCGATGGCTCGTGCTATCGAGGCCGGACTGAAGTCGTGGCTGAGCCGCGCGCCGTGACGCGCCAGCTCCTGTGCGCCGGGCCACGGCGTACTCACGACGCGAGCTCCCGCGCACAGCGCTTCGATGAGGGAGAGGGGCATTGCCTCACTGTGTGACGTGTTGAGCACGAGATCGGTCTCACCGAGCAACGTCATCACGTCACGGCGATAACCGAGTAGATGAAGTCGCTCGCCGACACCGAGACGCTTCGCCTGCCGCACGAGGCTTTCGCGCGCGCTTCCTTCACCGGCAATCGTCAGGTGAATCTCGGGCGGGAGGAGGGCAAGCGCTTCGATCGCGCCGTCGTATCCCTTCACCGGCTCGAGCCTGCCGATTGCCAAAATGCTGCGTGTCGTACGATCGCGGCTCCTACGAACCCGAAGAGCATCAAGCTCGATCCCGTTCGGAATGACGGCGAGGCGGTCCGAGGCGACACCCTCGTGCTGCGCGATGCGCTGCGCATGCACCTGAGAGAACGCGCAGACGCGCGCGGTCCCGCGATGAAGCAGGCGCGTCAGCCCGCGCTTGAGCGCTCCCTCGTCGAACGCGTTGCCGTGCTCCGTATGAACGACACAGCGTGCCCTCGCGAAGAGTGCCGCAAGGCGCCCCCAGTGCTTCGCATGCGCAAGGTGCGTGTGGACGACGTCGGGGCGCAAGGCTCGCAGCAGATGCACGAGGCGGAAGAAGAAGGCGGGGCCACCGCCCCGAGCACGCGCGCCGTTGCGCCGGCGGCCGGCGGAGAGGATTGGAAGATCCTCGGGAACGCGAGCCGGCTCGTAGATCGCAAGAACGACGGCATCGATCCCGATGCGGCGCTGCGCGCGAGCGAGTGCCTCCACGAGGCGCTCGCCGCCGTAGGTTCCTATCTCGGAGACGACGTGAACGACTCGCACCAAATCACCCTATGCTGCGATGCTCTGTGCGTACCAGCTCGTGAGCTGGTCGGCCCAGGTATCGACGGAGAGTCGTGAGGCAATCGCGGGCGCAAGCGGCGAGCTTTCGCGCGAGAGCGCACGCTCGAGTGCGGCGGCGAAGGCCCGCGTGTCCTCGGGGTCGACGAGCAGCGTTCCCTCGTCACCGGAGAGCGCGGCTGTAATACCGGGCAGTGGCGTAGCTACGGCGGGAAGCCCGCATCCACGAGCCTCAAGCAATGCGTAGGTGACGGTCTCGATCCGGCTGGGAAGCGCGAGAGCATCTGCGGCCCAGAGCAACTCCCGCATGTCGAACACCGAACCAGCGTCGATCGTGCGCGCATCGCGCAGGAGTTGCAGCGACTGCGCGGATGGAGCGACAAGGAGAACATGAGGGCGCGACGCTATTACGCCGAGCGCGGCGGCGAGGCGGTCAGCACCCTTCACTCGAGCGTCGCGCCCGAAGAACGCTATGACACGGTCGCGCGGTGCTAGGCCGTAGCGAAGCCGCGCCGCCGCGCGCTCGCGCAAGGTCGGGGGGCGAAAATGCGCGAGGTCGACGCCGTTGGGAAGCTCGGTGATGCGTGCTGCGGGAACGCCGTACCGTTCGAGATACCGCACGAGATCCGGCGAAACGCAGAAGAACCGCTCGACGAGGCGCTTCGCGCTCGCGTACTTGAAGCGGCGCGCGAGATCTCGCGCGCCGCTCGCGTGCGTTACGCCCGAATGCAGGTGCCAGGCTGTCCGCGCACGAGACGCGGCGGCGCCGAGCGTTGCGGGAAGCATCCACGACATGAAGTGCGCGTGCACGACTGCAGGGGCCGCCTGCACGACGGCCGCCGTGACATCCAAGGCGGCCTTGGCGTGTATCACGCGTACACCGTGCTCACGCAACGTCCGCGCCCATGGATAGCCCGCGCATTCTTGCGGGCAGAGCAGCGCGGTCTCGAACTCGTCGCGGCGCGCGAGACTCGCAAGCGCGGACGTGAACCCGCCGCCGGCGGCGTTCTTGAAGGCCGCAACGTGAAGAACGAGAGGCTTCACGCGTGTCTCTCTTAGCGACTTCCCTTGAAGAAGACGTCGAGAAGTCGGCGATCAGCGTCGGAGAGGCGCGAGAGACGCGAGACGATGTCGATGAGGTCCTCGCTCGGCTGCGACGCCGCGTTCTGCACCGGTTCGTTGGCCGGCGCCGTCTCGGGTGGCGGCGTCGCTTCCGCAATCGGAGGCGCAGGCGTTCTAGGCTCTTCCGGCGGCGGAGGTGCAACGGGTTGCGGAGGCGCGAGCTGCTGCGCCGGCGGGGCAGGCGGTTGAGGTGGAGGCGTGTACGTGGGAATCTCCGCCTCTCCAGCAACGATCAGCGGGCGTGTCGCAACCTGCGGCGGCTGCGGCGCTGCAAAGACGGGCGTCGGCGGCGGCGGCGGTGGTGGAGCCGCGGCCGGCGTTGTCTTTTGAATCCCACTGACAAGCGCGGGAAGCACTCTCTCGAGAATCTGCGTCACCACGGAGGTTTCCGCCGGAGCCGCTTTGCTCTCCGTCGGTCCCTCGGCTGCGGTCGCTTCGCGATCTGCTTTCGGGATGACAGCGGGCTCGGGCGGCGGCTGCGGTGTAGGCGCCGGCGTGGGTGAGGGCTGGGATGTCGGCGGAGGCGCAGGTTCGGGCGCAGTTGCGATCACGTGCTCGTCGGTTGCGCGCTGGCCGTGCCGCGAGTTACCTCGCTTGCGATGGTACATCGCGCCGTCCGCTTGGCGCCAAGCCTCAAAGAGATCTCCCGCTTCGGAGCGGACCGAGAAGCCGACCGTCGCAGGTGCATTGGCGCGCTGAAGCGTCGACTCGATGTGCTCGCGAATCCGTGCGGCGGCGCTTGCATCACATTTCACGGCGAGAATGGAGAACTCATCGCCGCCGACACGGGCAACGACGTCCGTGCGGCGTACGCAGCGCTCGAGCGCTTGCGCGGCATTCTTGATGAGCTCGTCACCCTTCTCGTGGCCGAAGCGGTCGTTAACCGCCTTGAGGCCGTCGAGGTCGATGACGAAGATCACCGCATCGTAACCGTGACGATTGCAACGCTGATCCTCGGTTGCGAGAAGCTGATCCCACGCGCGACGGTTGTGCAGACCCGTCAGAGGATCGACAAGCGCATCGGCTTGAGCGCGCTCGGTTCGCCTCGTCGCCTCTTCGAGCGTGAGCTCGGTGCGAACGAGCGCGCCGAGCATCGCAGCGGCGAAGTCAAGCAACGGACGCAGTTGCGTGACACGTTGCGAGGCTGCGCGCTCGCCGAAAGCGCAGAGGATGCCGAAGAGGTTGCCGTCCGCGTCGAGCAGCGGCACGCCGTACGGCGCAATTGTCGCCGGATCGATGTTGCCTTGACGGCGATCGGCGCCCGCGTATGCGTTCGTCGGGGGCGCAGCTCCCAGGAGATTGACGGTTGGAAGGTCGGAGAGTCGGCCGATCGTCAGCTCATGCTGCGGAATGTAGCGCAGGTAATCTCCGATCCCGGTGATCGCGGTCAGGGTCCCGTTCGAGTTCTTGAAGAGCACCCACGCTGGAAGCTGTAACGCCTCACCGAGAAAGCGCATCGTGCGCTCTGCAGCTTGCGAGTATCCCGCAGGCGGTTGCGGCGCTGTCGGGGCTGAAGGCGCAAGCGGGAAGGTCGGTACTGATTCCTCGGCTGCGGCCGGCGGCGCAACCGGAGCGGGCACGACAGCTGCGGGTGCTACGGGCGTCGGCGCCGGCTGCGGCGGCGTTGCCGCCACCGGCGGTGCAACGGGGGCGGTCGCAGGTACGAAAACCGGCGCAGCGGCCGGTTCCGTCGGCTCAGCGCGTTGCGTCTGAAACTTCCAAAACATCATGATTTGGCGTAATCCCGGATGACGTGGCGCGCGTCGGCGCCGTCGTCACGCGGTGACGACGAAACGTCCGAGAGCGCCGAGAAGTGCCTCATGCTGCGCAGATTTCTCCAAGTGGAGCACCTGCGTCGAGGTGTGCGTGCGAAGATCCCGCAGTGGTCCGTGTGCGAAGATGCAAAGTCGTAGATTCGGCATCGAGTCGACGAGGAACTGCAAGCTGCGCTTCGTGTGCTCGTCCATGATCTCGTCGTCGAAGAAGAGGAGCTCCGGATGTGTCCGTACGACGTCGAGCGGGTCGAGCCGCTCCTGAACGCGGACGATCGAGCAACCCGATTCCCGGAGCAACTCCAGGAGGCTCGGCTGAAAGATCTGCTGCGGCTCTACGACGTAGGTCCTCACTCTCTTGAGGGTACGAGCAGGCCGCGCCCTCCCACAGTGGCTTAGGGCCCTGAGCGAAGGACCTGAAGGTCATCGGCAAGGCAGCCACTAGACGAGTCCCATCCGGATCGCGTACACGACGGCTTGTGCCCGCGCTGAGATGTTGAGCTTGGAGAGGATGCGGCTGACGTGATTCTTCACGGTCTTCTCGGAGAGGCATAGGCGCACGCCGATCTCTTTGTTCGAGAGGCCCTGTGCGATGAGCCGAACGACTTCGCCTTCCCGCTCCGAGAGTTCGTCACCGGCGAGGCGGCCATCCGAGAGCAGCTTCTTGCGCAGCAGCTGGCCGGCGACCCTCGGGTCGACGTAGGACTCTCCACCAGCGACCGTCTTGACCGCGCGGATCAGCTCGCTCGGCGAGACGTCCTTGGCTAGATAGGCATCCGCACCGGCGGCGACGCAGCGCTGCATGATCTCCGGGCGAAGTTGCGTGGAGAGCACGCAGACGCGGGCCTTTCCGAAGCTCTGACGGCAGCGAGCGATCTCGTCGGCGTAGTCGATGGAAGGGCCATTGAGGTCGAGGACGACGAGATCCGCGGCGACTCGAGGCGGGGTCGATGGATCGACGCGCGGGAGGTCGCCCAGAACTTCGAACGTCGGCTCCGCCGCCAGTAGCTGGCAGAGCGCCTTTCCGAAGAGCGCTTGCTCCTCGACGATGAAGATGCGCGTCTTATTATTCGAGCTCATTGACATGGGAATCTCTCCGGGCCAAAAGACCCAGGACCAGTAGTAACTGCTGAGGTCATGCTTGCTTTATAACAAGGCGACGGCGAGGTACATACTCTCAAAAATAAGGGAAAGCCCCAACTTTGCACGGACCTAACGGGACCATCGGACCCTCGACAGGACCAATCTTTACCAAACCTTACCCTATATCGCATAGTGCAAGCGGGACACCGAGTCGAGCCATCCACTAAAATGAGGGGCGATGGGCGGGCTCTTATGAACCGCGGCACCACCGCACGTGACACGATCGCGTCGCTGCGGTCGGTCGTGATTCACTTTCCGCAAGCGCGGCGGCTGCAAGCAGTTATCGGTGCCTATGCGACGCTCGTTCCCGCGGATGCGTGGGCTTTTTCCTATTGCCGTCACGAAGCGATTGTCGGCGAGTTTCTCTCGGGCGATCCTGAGGTCGTACCGGAGCGCCTTGGTATGGTACGCGCCGAAGTCGCGGCTCGGCGAACGTCGCCCCCGCCGGCTGCAGTCATCGAGCCGGCTGCGCGCACAGAGCCGTACCGGCACGGGCTCGCGGTGCATCTCGAGGACAAGCGCGGCGGTCACGGCGCGCTCTTGCTGTTGCGCGAAGCGCAGAGCGGCGAGTTCCTCTTGGACGATCGCTTTGTCCTCGCCGAAGCGCGCGCCGAGGTGCTGCGCGCCCTCGAAACGCACTCACACTTTAGCGGCGAGGTGAGCGACCTCGAGCGAGCTCGGTCGCGTAGCTCTCCCGGCATCGTTTTGCTCGACGAGAACCTCACCGTCGAGCTCGTCAGCAGATCGAAGAGATTTCGGCGGCTCGGCTGGAGTTACAACGGCGGGCATTTGCCCACCGACATCGAGCAAGGCGTGCGCCAGATCACGGCTGCTTGGCGCGATCCGTTGCAGCGCGTCGAGGACGCCTTCATGCCGCTCTCGGACCTCATCGTGCGCGTCGTCCCCGTCGAGCGCGGACGCAAGTACGGAGTCGTGCTGCTGCTCGAACCGTACCAGAGCCGCTCGCTGCTCGGCGAGGCCGTACGGCGTTTCAGATTGACGAGCCGCGAGCTCGAAGT
>JASHOG010000136.1 GCA_030041225.1 Vulcanimicrobiota bacterium
CCCGTAAGGATCAAGCCCGTTAGCCCTTCGTGAAGGAGGTTGTCGATAGCATCCTTCACGTAGATCGATTGATCGAAGACAACTTTGGCGATCAAGCTCTTGGGAACATCGTACAGGTGCCGCAAAATGTGACGTACACCGTTGACGATCGAGATCGTGTTCGAGTCGCCGCCCTGCTTCAAGATGGGCAAGTACACGGAGGGCTGTCCGTCGACGCGAACGACGTTGTATTGAATCGCGTGCGCGTCCTTCGCGTATCCGACGTCGCCGATCGTGACGACCCGATCGTTGACGGCCTTCAACGGGATGTCGTTGATGTGCCTGATGCGGTTGATCTGGCTGTTCGTGAAGAGGTCGTAGTCATCGGGGCCAATCTTAACGTCGCCGGAAGGCACGATGACGTTTCCGCTGTTGACCGCGTCGACGACGTCCATCAAGCTCAGGCCGTATGCGTTGAGCTTGAGCGGATCGACGTACACCATGATCTGCCTGTACTGTCCGCCGAAGGGTTGCGGCACCGATGCGCCCGGCACGACGGCGAGCTCTTGGCGAACTTGGTATTGCCCGAGATCTCTGATTTGAGCTTCAGTGAGGCTCGGGTCGTTGAGCGTGACGAGACAGACCGGAAGGCTCGATGCGTCAAATGGCAATACGACCGGTGGAAGCGTTCCGGGGGGAAGACGACGCAGGTCGGCCATCGCGAGATTCGAGATCGACGTAACCGCAGCATTTGGATCGAAGCCCGGCTGAAACGTGATCTTCACGAGGCTCACGCCGGTCATCGAGTTTGAAGTGATCTTCGAGATTCCGGTTGCGAGGGTGAAGAAGCGCTCGAAGGGGCTCGTGATATCGCGCTCGATCTCTTCGGCCGGCATGCCGGGATAGAACGTCGCGACGACGACGACGGGAATCTTTACCGGTGGAAAGAGGTCGACGGGCATTCTCGTCACGAGATCCACACCGACGATGCAGAGCATCAGGCACGCGACGATGATGAAGTAGGGAAACTTGAGGGCGAAGCGGGGCATTAGAGGTTTGCCGGATTTGCAGGTTTTGGCTGGACCTGCTCGCCGACCGAAAGCGCACTACGGTCGCCGAGGAGCACGCGATCTCCGGGCTTGAGCCCGTCGGTAATCTCGATCCAATTTGCGGTTTGCAATCCAATGCCGACGTTACGTTGCGCGATACGATTGCCCGCCTCGACGATCCAGACATTGGGCTGCGTACCGTTTAGGGAGACCGCCTGCGTGGGAAGCGCGAGCACTCTGTTGCGTCGAGCGAGCCGAATTGACGCCTGCGCGTACATCCCCGGCTTGAGCCCAAGGCTGGGGTTCGCGACGTCAATCTCCGTGTGCATCGTGCGTGTATCGGATTGCAGGAAGTACGAGAAGCGTGCGACCCTGCCCTGAATCACTTGTCCGGTTGCCGGCACGTCGATTGAGACCGGCGTGCCGACGTGAATCGTCTCGACGTTCTCTTCGGGAACGTCGACGACGAGCCGCAGCGTGTAGTTGTCGGCGATCGTCACGATCGGCTGTGTCCCGCTCGAGGTACCGGCTTGAATGAGCGCGCCGGGATCGACGAAGCGCTTTGTCACGACACCATCGAATGGCGCGACGATGTCGGCATAGCTCAAGAGTGCCGCGTCTTGATCGCGCGCATCCTTTGCCTCTTCGTACGCGGCTTGCGCTTTGTCGACATCCTCCGGGGCAATGAGCCCAGGCTCGGCACGGACGACCGCGAGGACACGGTCGTAGTCAACCCTCGCTAACTCGTACGCCGCCTCCGCTTGCTGGTACTCCGCTTCTTGCTCAGGAAGTTCTAAGATTGCTACAACCTGACCGGCCGACACGACGCTACCATAGTCGACGTTAATGCTTTTCAAATAGCCTGTCTGCTTCGCGTAGAGCGTCGTCGTCGTCCACGGCCGAAACTCAGCGACGATCGAAAGCGACTTGACGAGATCGCGACGCTCGGCGCGCACGACTGCGACAATGGGCGGAGGAGGCGCTGAAGCCGCTGCCTGTGCTGTGGAATGCACATGCCGCCACACGACGACGGCCACGATGATAGCCACGAGGATCGCACCGACCGCGATGCTCTTTCTCGACCTTGGAAGCTTCACGATACCGTCGTGCAATTAGGCTCCCGAGGTCGGCCTTTCCTTTCCGCCGCGAGGTCCGACCGCCTGCCTGCGCCAACCCTTACGCGAGATCGTGAGCGCCGCACGCAAGTATCCGCCGATGCTCGAGCAGTACTTCGGGATGAAGGCACGCCACCCGGAGGCCGTGTTACTCTCGCGCGTTGGCGACTTCTACGAAGCGTACGGTGAGGACGCCGAAACGATCGCACGCGCACTGCACATCGCGCTGACGAGCAAAGAGGCGGGAGGCGGGAGGCGCGTTGCGATGGCGGGCGTGCCGCATCACGCGCTGACACAGTATTTGGCGAAGCTCGTGCAGCAGCGCTTCGTCGTCGCACTTGCCGATCAGCTCGAAGCGCCGCAGCCGAACAAGCTCGTTGCGCGTGACGTGACCCGTATCGTGACCCCGGGAACGCTCGTCGAAGAGCAGTTTCTCGATGGAAAGCTCAACAACTTTCTCGCCGCGGTCGCTTGCGTGGGAAGCGCATTCGCTCTTGCCTATGCGGATGTTTCAACGGCCTACTGTGCCGCGACGGCGTTCGGCGGTGAGAACGCGTACGACGAGGTTCTCGCGGAGCTGCGTCGCATCTCGCCTACCGAGGTGATCGTCGACCTTCCTGCCGAGTTGCAAGGTGCGATGGCGTTTGCGATCGACGAGCTCGGTGCGCGTCTCGCGGCCCCCGCAATAGGCATCGTGGAGGAGCGCGAACGCCCGACCTTCGACGATTTTTCTCTCGACGAATCGATGGCGGTGCATCGCGCCCTCGACGCGCTCGCCGGTTTCGTCAAGCGGACTGCGCTGAGTGGCTGGACGCTCCTGTTTACGCCGCAGCTCTACCGCTCGCGCCATCTGTTGGCGCTCGATCCAAGCACGCGCAAGCATCTCGAACTGACGAAGGCGCAAGGAGAGAACCCGCGTGCAACGCTGCTGGCGACGCTTGATGCGTGCGCCACCGCAATGGGGTCTCGCACGCTCTCACGCTGGATCGTCGGGCCGTTGGTCGATGTCGCCGCAATCGAGGCGCGGCAGCGCTGCGTCGAGCTGTTGCTCGAAGAGCATTCACGGAGAACGTCGCTGCGCGAGTTGCTCGGCGGCTGCTTCGACCTCGAGCGAATCGTTCAACGGGTTCGTTTCCGGCGCGCGACGCCCCGCGACCTCGCCTCTCTGCGTAGAACGCTTGAAATTTTTCCCCCGCTGGTTGATACGATGCCGCAGGCGCTGGCCGCGTACGGAGAGACGCTCTCAGGGTTCGGCGACCTTCTTGCCGACCTTCGCGCGACGCTCGTGGATGATCCACCCGTACAGACTGGTGCAGGCGGTGTTATACGCCCGCAATCCGATGCCGAGCTCGCCGAGTGCTTCGAGCTGCGCACGGACGCGCGCACGAAGTTGAGCGAGCTGGAAGAGCGCGAGCGGGTTCGCACCGGTATCAAGACGCTGAAGGTGAAGTACGCGAACTCGTTCGGGTACGCAATCGAGATCAGCCGCTCCTATACGGGTAACCTTCCGCCCGAGTACGTTCGCAAACAGACGTTGACGAGCGGTGAGCGGTACAGCACGCCCGAGCTGAAGGAGCTCGAGCTTGCGATCTCCACCGCTCAATCTCGTCAAGAGCACCTCGAGCAGCAGCTCTATGACGCCCTTTGCGATCGGGTCGCTGCTCGCACCGAGGCGTTGCTCGAGGCTGCGCGCTCGATCGCGGCGATCGACGTGTACTGCGCGCTCGCGCATTGCGCGGCGCAGCGCGGGTACGTCAAGCCGCGCTTTCTCCAGGAGAGTGCGATCGAAATTGAAGAAGGACGCCATCCGGTGATGGAGGTGTTGCTGAGCGATGCCTTTGTGCCGAACGCCCTGCGGTTGGGCGCGGAGGATCATCGCTTCATCCTTCTGACCGGTCCGAATATGGGTGGGAAATCGACCTACTTACGGCAGACCGGGCTGCTCGTCATCATGGCGCAGATCGGCTCCTTCGTCCCCGCGAAGTCGATGGCGCTCGGGGTCGTCGATCGGATCTTCACGAGGATCGGCGCGGGCGACGATCTCGCAGCGGGCCACTCTACCTTTTATATGGAGATGACCGAGGCGGCGAACATCCTCCGCCGGAGTACGCGCCGATCGCTCCTTCTGATCGACGAGGTCGGCCGAGGGACCGGAACGATAGATGGTCTCGCGATTGCACAGGCGATCTGCGAGTATCTACTCGGGCTCGACGGACAGACGCCGGCGGCGCTCTTCGCGACGCACTTCCACGAGCTCTGCGCGCTCGCCGAACACTGGCCGCTCGTCGCGAACTATCACATCACCGCCGTCGAGAACACGGCTCGCGACGGCGCGCCGGTCTTCTCGCATCGCGTGCAACCCGGAAGCTCCTCGCGCTCGTTCGGCATCGAGGTTGCGCGCATGGCGGGCTTGCCGGAGAGTGTCACTGAGCGCGCGCGAGAGATTGCCGAGGCGCTCTCGGGAAGCGCGGATGTCGAAGAGCACGCACCGTTGCGGCGCCGCTTGCGCAAAACGGTGACCGGCGATGAGCAGCTCTCGTTCCTGCGCACCGATGTCTGAGATTCGACTGCTCGATGCCGTGACGATCGGGCAGATCGCGGCGGGTGAAGTGATCGAGCGGCCGGTGTCGGTGGTGAAGGAGCTCGTCGAGAATGCTGTCGACGCGGGCGCTCAACGCGTCGTCGTGAGTGTCGAGAGCGGAGGTCTCGAGCTCGTCGAGGTCGCGGACGACGGTGTGGGCATCCCGCCGGAGCAACTGCAGCTTGCGGCTCGCAGACACGCGACGAGCAAGCTGGAGAAGGCAGGCGACCTTCACAGAGTCGCAACGCTCGGCTTTCGCGGCGAAGGCCTTGCGTCGATCGCGGCGGTCAGCGAGCTCGAGCTCATGTCGCGGACGGCGGATGCTTCGATCGGCTCGCGCGTCATCGCACAGGGCGAGCACGTATCGGCGGCGGAGCCTGTTGCCGCGCCGGCCGGGACGCGAGCCTACGCGCGGCACCTCTTCGCCCAGCTGCCGGTTCGCCGCGAGTACATGCGCTCGCCGAGCGCGGAGTTCTCGCGCATCTCCACGTTTCTCTCGACTTTCGCGCTTGCCTATCCACGCGTAACCTTCAGCCTGCGGCACGACGGCAAGGACGTCTGGACGATGCCCAAGACCGACGATCCCAACGAACGTCTCGCGATGGTCTTCGGCCGCGATACCGCGCGCGCGCTCCTACCGCTCGTGCAAACGGACCGAACGCTTGGCGGTGACCTTCAAGGGTTCGTCAGCGCACCGGGCTTCGACCGGCCCGATCGCCGATTACAGCTGCTCTTTGTGAACGGCAGGCTCGTGCGCGGCACAGCACTCGCCGGCGCATGGAGTGGCGGATACTCGGGATACACGATGCTCGGCCGTCAGCCGTATGGCGTGCTCTTTCTCGAGCTGCCGCCCGAGACGGTCGATGCGAACGTCCACCCGACGAAAAGCGAGATTCGCTTTCGCTACGGCGCGCAAGTGACCGATGCGGTACGGCGTACGATTGCTGCATCACTGCGCGCACACGCCGCGCAGCGCCTCACCGAGCACGTTTCGCCCACGGGGGACGGCGCGATTCTCTCAGCGATGCCCGAGAGCACCGAGGTTTCGGCGCCTCTCTTCGAAGCACCGAGTGCCTCCGACGATCTCGCGGAGCCGCGCCTACGCGTTGTCGGACAGATTCATCGCACGTTCATTCTCGCGACGGATGGCGAGGCGGTGTTGCTGATCGATCAACATGCGGCGCACGAACGGATTGCGTACGAGATGATCGTCGCGCGCGCCGAGAACGGCGCGCCGAGCGAACCGCTGCTCGTACCGCACGTCATCGAGCTCGATGCAGGGCAGAGCGAGGCGCTCGCGCAGATGCTCGGATCGCTTGCAGAAGGGGGGCTCGAGATCGAGCCGTTCGGCGAGGGCGTCTATCGCATCGTCGCGACGCCTGCCGGCTACGGTGCGCGCGCATTCGATTTTGCCGGTTTTCTCGACGACGTAAGCGACGAGCCGAAGCAACGCGGCGCGCGCGAACGCATTTGGGCATCGCTCGCATGCCACTCCGTTACGGTTGCGGGCGAGCGCCTCGAGCTCGAAGAGATGATGACGCTCGTGCACCGGCTACAAAAGTGCCGTAACCCCATGCACTGTCCGCACGGTCGCCCGACGATGGTGCGCCTAGGGCACGAGGAGATCGCGCGTCTCTTCAAGCGTTGAGCGCCCAGGTGTGAACGACGGCGTCCTCCTGCTCGGCGGCGCAACCGCGTCCGGAAAAAGTGAGGCCGCGATCGTGCTCGCACGCGAGTTCGACGCCGAGATCGTCGGCGCCGATTCACGTCAGATCTATCGCGGCATGCCGATCGGGACCGCCGCGCCGACGACGGCACAGCTTGCGGCGGCCCCGCATCACCTCGTCGCCTTCCTCGAGCCGCTCGAACGCTACTCCGCCGCGCAGTACGCGATCGACGCGATGCGAGCGATCGAAGGGATTCACGCGAGGGGCAAGCACGCGATCGTCGCGGGAGGGACCGGATTCTACCTTCGCGCCTTGATGGGTGCGATCGACCTAGCACCACAGTACGATCCCCGGCTTCGAGGTCGCTTGGCGTCGGAGGCGCGCACGCATCCGCCGGACGCGCTCTATGAATGGCTGGCGGCGCTCGATCGACGGCGCGCGGCAGCGCTCCATCCGCACGATACGTATCGCGTGCTCCGCGCGCTCGAAGTCGCGCTGGCGCGTGAAAGGATGCCGCAACGCGCCGCCGCATTGCCGTCTCTCAGAACCCAGGGCATTCCCTTTGCGTATGCGTGGCTCGACGTTCCGCTTGACGAGCTCGATGCTCGCATCGAGCGGCGGGTTGACGCGATGCTCGACACCGGTTTCGTGGATGAGGCTGAGCGCATAGGAGAGATGGCCGCAGCAGCGAGCGCCGTCGGCTACCCGGCCGCGCTTGCTTTCACGCGTGGATGGTGTACGGCCGGCGAGCTGCGCGCCGCACTCGCTCGCGCGACAAAGCAATACGCGCGCCGGCAGCGCACGTGGTTTCGCGGGGAGCGCGGCGTGCATCCCGTGCGCCCTGAGATGCTCGCTTCATTTGCCAGGGAAAGGCTTGGCTGGGCGTAAGGAGTGAGCATGGAACGCTTGCATCTCGTGAAGATGCACGGGGCACGCAACGACTTCGTTCTGCTCGATACACGCCGCGACGACGCCGTCGAAGACCCGGCTGCACTTGCGCGCACGCTCTGCGATCGCCGAAGCGGCGTCGGTGCCGACGGCTTGCTCCTCGTCGGAGCGTCGGCTACTGCGGATGCCAAGATGCGTATCTTCAACGCCGACGGCGGCGAAGCGGAGATGTGCGGAAACGGAGTGCGGTGTGTCGCGCGCTACCTCGACGAGAGTGGTGCGGGGACGGAGCTGCGCATCGAGACCGCGTCGGGGGTGATCGCGACGCGCGTCCTCGAGGTGGTACCGGAGTACCTCGTGCGTGTCGCAGTAAACGCGCCCGCGTTCGTTTCGCTCGATCTCGGCCTCGACGACGCGCATCTCGTCGTCGTCGGCAACCCGCACGTCGTCCTCGTGCGACGATCGCTCGACGAGGTCGACCTTGCTGCGACCGCACTCACCCTCCAGCGCTCGCCCGCATTGCCGGAGGGTGTGAACGTGCACGTCGTGGTCGTCGAGAGCGATCGCTCGTTACGCGTCGCTCACTGGGAACGCGGCGTCGGGTTGACGCAAGCGTGCGGCACGGGTTCGGTCGCCTGCGCAGCGGTCGCGATACGGAACGGGCTTGCGCGATCGCCGGTCGACGTTCACGTTCCGGGAGGCGTGCTGCGCGTCGAGTGGGACGGGGATAACGCGACCTATCTAATCGGGCCGGCGGAACGCGTCTTCGAAACCGACGTCGCGGTATGAGCGCGGTGCTCGCCTACTGCGATAAGCGCGGGCGAATTTACTTTGACGATGAGACGTCGCCGCTCGCAGACGGCGGCATCGTCCGCGAGGCGCGCGCCGATGAGCTCATCCCGGCGCCGAAGGGAAGCGTTCCGATGATTCTTCCCGATCGACGCCCGCTCACGCGTTCCGGCGTCGCATCGCGGCGCCACACGATTGCCGTCGCGTTGCCTGCAGGCTACACGAGGCTGCTCGTTCCGGCATACGAATCGGATCCGCAGGCTCCGGCGCTCCCGCTCTTCGGTTATGGATTTGCATGCGCGATCGACGATGGTTTGCACGTTGCGGCGATGTGCACCGACGAGAGCGAGGATTGGGCGCCGCGCACGTTCGCCCGGGGCGAGCTCGAGGCACTGATCCATCGGCGCACCACGGAGGATCCGGGGAATCGCGTTCTCGCGCAAGTTGCGCGCTGCTCGCTCGAATACGGCTGCTTCACCGCGCAGAACGTCTTTCTGGAACGAGGGGAGGCGGCACTTCCTGTCTCGCCGCGGTGCAACGCGCGCTGCATCGGCTGCATCTCCGAACAGGAGCCGCAGACGGGCGCCCCTTCGCCCCAGGAGCGCATCGCGTACGAGATCTCCGCGCAGGAGCTCGCGCGTATTGCGCTGCGTCATCTCGAACGCGTCGAAAACGGGATCGTCTCGTTCGGCCAAGGTTGCGAGGGAGAGCCGCTCCTGCGCTCGACGGCGATCGCGCGCGCAATCGACCGCATTCGCGCTGCTCGCGCGAACGGCACGATCAATCTCAACACGAACGGCAGCCTGCCGAGCGCATTGCAGCGCTGCATCGACTCGGGCCTCGACGCCGTTCGCATTAGCCTCAACTCATTTCGCAAGGCGGTGTACGCAGCGTACTATCGTCCGATCGGCTACACCCTGGACGATGTCCTCGAATCCGCACGCGTCGCGGTGAAGAAGAGGTTACGCGTCTCGCTCAATCTCCTGACGCACCCTGGTGTCACCGACGATGCGGAGGAAATCTCCGCGATGCGCGCTTTCTTGCGCGAGGTGCCCGTCGCGATGGTGCAAACCAGGACGCTGAATATCGACCCCGAGTGGTACTTCGGAGCGGTTGGAAGACCGCGCAAACCGCTCGGTATGCGAGCGGCGCTGGCGGCGATTCGCGAGCTCGGCATCGCGATCGGCAACTTCACGCACACGCACTAGCGATGAGAGTTCAAGCGATGCTCGCTATCGTCGCGGTCGGAGTCGTGGCGGGGCTCGTCGAGCAGGGGCGTTTCACATACGCGTTCGGGCACGCTACGCTCTATGTTCTCCTTCCGGCGCTGTTGTTTGAGGCGGCGTGGAACCTGGACTTCGTGCAGATGAAGCGGCAGTGGCGTCCGATTGCGCTTCTCGCGGGGCCCGGCGTCCTGCTGTCGGCGGCGGTGATTGCCGCCGCGCTCGTTACGGTGCGTGCGCCGGTGAGCGCCGCGCTCCTCACCGGAGCCCTGCTCTCCGCGACCGACCCGATCGTCGTCATCGCGATCTTTCGAACACAGCGTGT
>JASHOG010000137.1 GCA_030041225.1 Vulcanimicrobiota bacterium
TATCCCTTGTAAGCGGGCGTCCGGCAGCCGTAGGATCTCCAGAGGGAGGTATTCTGGATGCGCTACGTACTCATCGGAGTACAACTCGTCGCAACGGCTCGCGATGACGAAGTCGTCGGCGTCGTAACGGAGCCGATCCATTGACGCGCCTGCGCCGATTCAGAACGTTGCGTAGCGTAGCGATGTTACTAGGTTGCTGGATGGCCTTGGCGTGGGCCGCCGCGACGCCGGTAGCCGCGCAGACTCGCGTACATAGCGTGCAGGCCATTTTCGTCGACGGCCGGCGCGTCGAGTCAGCGGCAGGCATCACCGTGACACGCGGCGGCAGCATCCAGCACACGCTGCGACGCGGAGAGACAATTCTCGACGGAACCCGAGTCGACGTTCCCGCTCATGTAGAGGTCATCATCGTCAGCACGGGAGGAAAAAGCAGCGCGACGCTCCAGCCGGGAGCGAGCATCACGTTCGTGAGCACCGGCCTCGGAGAGCTCGTGCGCATCAACGCGGGGCACGCGATCTTCAACGTCGTGCCGGGAACGCTCGCGTTCTTTCATGTGCGGTACGGCGAGAAGCTCACGATGTCCGCCGCGATGACGACGTCGATCTCCGAGGCAGCCGCGAGCTGTAACGCTCATGCCGCCATTCCGTCCACGCATCGGCTGCGCGATTGCACGCGTGCCGCAATATTGGCGGGCCTAGGCCTCGCGCAGTATACCGCAGGCCGCTACCACCGTGCCTTCTCCTCGTACGAGAGAGCCTTCGCGCTCTACCAACTCGTAGGCGACACACGCGACGAAGGAAGGAGCCTCGAGAGTATTGGGGCCGTGCAGGAGCGCGAGGCGGAGTACGATGCCGCTATTGCATCGTATCGGCGGGCGCTCGCGTTCTACCAGCAGATTGGTGACGCGGCGAGCGTCACTGCACTCGAACAGGACATCGCGCGACTTTCCGCGCTGATGCAGCAAACCCCGAGCGCATCACCGTCACCGACAATATCTCCGACAAGCTCCGTATGACGACGGGGCTCCTCTGCGCGCTTTCGGCTTTCGCAGCGCTTGTGACGTTCATGATGCCGCTTTCCGCGGCTGCGCAGACGCGCGAGCACACCGTGCGAGAGATCCTGCTCGACGGGAAGTCAGTGGAGTGGGTCAACGGCGCTACCGTTAGCCGCAGGGCGATGGTCGAACACGCGGTGCGGCGCGGAGAGCCGATTCCCGATGGCACCCGCGTCGACGTTCCCGCGCACGTCGAGCTGATCATCACGAGCACCGGCGGCAAGAGCGCGGTCACACTGCCGCCGGGGTCGAGCGTGACATTTATCACGACGGATCAAGGCGAATGGGACTCGGTCAACGCGGGCGACCCAATTTTCAGCGACGTTCCGGGAGCTCTCGACTACTTCCACGTGCAGGCGGGCAGAGATATCGACGCGGCTGCGGCAGGAACGACTTTTTCAGTTGCCGTTGGATACGGAAGCGTAACGGTGCATTGCACGCAAGGTGAACTCAGCGTGCAGAAGACCGGCTACCTAAGAGTCGGCCTTCGGAGGTATAAGGCCTCACTGATCGACACACTCTCTCCCGCGAGAGGCGCAGTGACGTACCATCCGAGTGAAACGTGGTATCTCGCAACCTTCGCCACGTTTGGGCAGGCAGAGGCGTACTACCGCCGGCAGCTAGCGACAGCCCGACAGACCGGCAGTGCTGTCGCAGTCGCGAACGCACTCGACAACATCGGCATCGTCCAAGACAACCAAAGCCGATACGCGGACGCACTACGGTCGTACGCGCAAGCGCTCGCGCTCTTCCAGCAACTGGGCGACCGCGGCGGCGAGACGAGCGTGCTCAACAACATTGGCGTCGTGCAAGAGACGCAGGGCGAGTATGCCGACGCACTACGGTCGTATCAGCAGGCGCTCATGCTCTCCGAGGAACTGGGCGATCGCGACTACGAAGCGAACGCGCTGGACAACATCGGCATCGTCCAGGGGGATCAACGACAATTTACCGACGCACTACGATCGTTTCAGCGGGCGCTCGCGCTCTATCGGCAGCTAGGCGATCAGGATGGCGAGGCGGATGCGCTCGTGGGAGCTGG
Source organism: Vulcanimicrobiota bacterium (assembly GCA_030041225.1). GTDB lineage: Bacteria > Vulcanimicrobiota > Vulcanimicrobiia > Vulcanimicrobiales > Vulcanimicrobiaceae > Tyrphobacter. The sequence continues at coordinate 2,098 of JASHOG010000137.1, forward strand.
CAATGTCCAAGTCAGCCCGGGCACGTACGGCAACGCGCTGCAGTCGGATCAACAAGCCCTCACGCTCTACCGGCGGCTGAGAGACCGCGACGGCGAGGCGCGCGTGCTCGACGGCATCGGCTTCGTCCAATGGGCGCAAGGCAAGTACGCAGCAGCGCTGCAGTCGTACCAACAGGCGCTTGGCATCGCCAGGCAATTGGGTGACCGAGACGCCGAGGCGCGCCTGCTCTATCACACCGGGGTCATCCAAGAGGCTCAAGGACAGTTTCCTACCGCGCTGCAGTCGTTTGAGCAATCGTTTGCGATATCCACGCGCATAGGCGACCAAAATCTCTCAGCAATAACGACGGCGGAGATTGAAATGCTGCGGTCACGCCTTCCCCAAGCTCAAACGCAAACTGTCCCGTCGCCGGCTCCTTCACCGACGCCTAGCACGCCGGCTGATCCCTGCGGATCTCTTCTCTCGATTGTCAATCGGCCGACGGTTTCCACGGGAGTCTGCACGGTGCGCACCGGGCATGTCGACGTTGAAAGCGGATACGTCAACACGACGACAGCCGGCACTCGCGGTGGAAGCAGTGCGCTCTATCCGCAAGCACTACTGCGTATTGGAACCTTCGACCCGCATCTCGACGTCGAGTTCAGCCTGCCGAGTTACCAAGCGTCATCGGCTGGTCAACGGAAGGTGGACGGGACCAGCGACATCAGTGTGGCGGTAAAGTACGCGCTCGCAAACAGCTCCAAGGCGGATTGGGGATTCTACGGAGCGGTGACCTTGCCGACCGGAAGCACGGCATTCACTGCCGATCATGCGCAGTACACGGGCGACTTCGATTGGAGCTACACGATCGACTCGGAGTTCAGCTTCGAGGGCACGTTCAGCTTCAACGATCTCAGCGGCGTCGACGCGGCGGCCATCCCGCAGTCTTATTTCGCCTTCATTCCAAGCCTCGAGCTCTCCGCCGCCCTTCCTGGCGGCCCCTCACAGCTCTCCGCGGAGTACGCGTACTCTTCAGTTGCCGGGCCGGGCCTCGGATCCAAGAGCCTCATCGACATCGTTTACCAGCGTGACTTCGGGCGTCATCTCCAACTCGACGCGGAGTACGGCTTCTCGCCGACCCAGATCGTCGGACAACGACAGCGATACGTTGGAGCAGGGCTTTCCTTCATGAACTAGCCCGGTTTAGCGGGAAAAGCAACCGACCGAGCCTAACGCGCACACATGACTAGTACGTCGATTCCGGTCAATGTCGGCAACACCGGCTTCATGTTGCTGTGCGCGAGTCTCGTCATGCTCATGACACCGGGCCTCGCCTTCTTCTACGGCGGCCTCGTACAACGCAAGAACGTTCTAACGATCATGATGCAAAGCTTCATGTCGTTGGGCTGGACGACGGTCTTGTGGTTCGCGTTTGGCTACTCTGAAAGCTTCGGGCCCGACTGGCACGGCATCATCGGAAACCCGGCAGCGTACGCGTTCCTGCATGGCGTGACGCTCCACACGATGTTCACCGGTAACAACGCCGGCATTCCGCTCGTCGTGCACATCGCGTACCAGATGATGTTCGCGATCATCACGCCGGCGCTCATCACGGGAGCTTTCGCCAACAGGGTGACGTTCAAAGCGTATTTTTGGTTCCTGACCGGCTGGCTGATCTTCGTCTATTTTCCTTTCGTGCACATGCTCTGGAGCCCGAACGGCGCTCTTGCGAAGTGGGGCTGCCTCGATTTCGCGGGCGGGATCGTCGTGCACGCTTCGGCCGGATTCGCGGCGCTCGCCTCGGTGCTCTACGTCGGACGACGCCACGTCATCGACAACAAACCTCACAACGTGCCGCTCATCGCCCTGGGCACCGGACTGCTCTGGTTCGGTTGGTACGGCTTCAACGCCGGCTCCGAGCTCCGAGTGGACGCCGTTACCGCTGCCGCATTTCTCAATACGGACATTGCTGCGTCGTTCGCGGCGATTACGTGGCTGCTCGTCGAATGGATACGCGGACGCCAGCCCAAGTTCGTCGGCCTGCTGACGGGTGCCGTCGCGGGGCTTGCAACGATCACCCCTTGTGCGGGGTACGTGTCGCCGACGACCGCAGTGATCGTCGGCATTGCCGCCGGGGTCGTCTGCTACTACGGTGTTGCGCTCAAGAACATGTTCGGCTGGGACGATGCACTCGACGTCTGGGGCGTCCACGGCGTCGGCGGCTTCCTCGGGATCGTTCTTCTCGGCGTCTTTGCATCGACGCTCTGGAATCCAAACGGAGCCGACGGTCTGCTGCGCGGCAATCCGTCGTTCTTAGGTAAGCAGTTCGTCGCGGCGCTCGTCTGCAGCGCGTGGGCCTTCGGCTTTACGTACGCGATGCTCCACCTGATCAATCTGGTCACGCGCGTCAAGGTCGATGAAGTCGCCGAAGAGCGCGGACTCGACGAGCACCTTCACGGCGAGGAGGCGTACCCGCTGGGCATCTGATCCGCGCCGGTACCCCTGAGCGCTTTCGCAAAGCGCGGCGGACGCTTTCGGGCTCCTCCCCGAACTTGAACCAGCCGTCGGCATCGCCTACGACTCGAGCAACGGCAATCTCTACGTCGTCGACTATGGCACGGGCTCTGTGACCGTGTACGACGATGAAGGCGTGCAGCAGACGCGCCGCAGGCCAGGGTGGCTCGCGCTCGAAGGAAGTCCTACCAGAAACACCTTCTAAGATAGGAGCTACCATGGCTACATTCATGGTGCTGGTCGCGTTAGCCGCTCTTTTGGCGGCCCTGGTCTATCTCGGAAAGAGGCAATGGAAATCGGCTAGTATCGCTGCGGCCATTTTTGTTGTTGCTCTCATTGCCCGCGCCCAGCTGAACCATCAAGCTGCGCAACAGCAACCCAATAATGCCTTCCCGCTTCCCTTGAGCTCGGGCGCCGGCGCCGCAGGGAACATTCCAAAATAGACCCTCTCGCGAGAGAATGCGTGAGGAGCGCCCGAGTCGCGGCACGTAACCTGAACGTTGCGCTCGCGTGTTCCATCGCGCTTCTGTGGACGGCGACACCATTAGCGGCGGCGCGGACTCGCGAGCACATCGTACGGCAGATTCTGCTTGATGAGAGACCCGTAGGATCAGTCAATGGCGTCACTGTCAGCAGCGGCTCGACTGTCGAGCATACAGTGCGACTCGGCGAGGCGATTCTCGACGGAGCGCGCGTCGACGTACCTGCGCACGTCGAGCTGATCGTCACGAGCAGCGGCAACAAGAGTAGAACGATGCTTCCACCCGGATCGAGCGTGACGTTCATAACAACGAACTTGGGGGAGCGATACTCGGTCAACGCCGGCGATCCGACCTTTAGCGACGTTCCCGGGGCTCTCGACTACTTCGACGTGCAGGCCGGCAGAGATATCGATGCGGCAGCAGCGGGAACCGCCTTTTCCGTCGGTGTGGCCGCCGGCGAGGTGACGGTTCGATGCACGGAAGGCGACGTGAACGTTCAGAAAACCGGCTACGTCAAGATCGGCACTCTAGCGTATAAGGCATCGCTCGTAGACACAATTTCTCCGGCAAGCGGCGCGGTGACGTATCATACCGGTGGAGTCTGGTATCTGGCGCGCTTCGCAACGCTCGCGCAAGCAGAGACCTACTACCGGCGAAAACTTGCAGCCGCCCGGCGAATGGGTGACGCTAACGCGGTCGCTTCCGCGGTGACGAATCTTGGCGTGGTCGAGGGAACCCAAGGCCGGTACGCCGGCGCGGTAAAGTGGGACCAGCAGGCGCTCGCGCTCTCCCAGCGGCTTGGCGACCGTGACCGCGAGGCGATCGCACTCAACAACCTCGGTATCGCCCGAGAGCGCGAAGGTCAGTACGCCGCTGCGTTGCACGCGGATGAGCAGGCGCTCGCGCTCTACCAACAGCTAGGCGACCGCGAAGGTCAAGCGATTGCGCTAACCAACATCGGCAACGTAGAGGCAGAGCAGAGGCAGTACACCGCTGCGCTGCAATCGGAACGGCAGGCGCTCACACTCTACGAACAGCTAGGCGACCGAGACGGCGAGTCGACGGCGATCATGAATGCGGCTCTCGTTCAGGAGAGCCAAGGAGGGTACTCCGAGGCCTTACAATCCCTTCAGCAGGCGCTCGTGCTCTTTCGGCAATTGGGTGACCGCGACGGCGAGGCTACCGCACTCGACAACGTGGGCGTCGCTCGAGAGCACGAAGGCAAGTACGCCGATGCCTTTCGACTGATTCAGCAGGCGCTCGCGCTCTTTCGGCAACTCGGCGACCGCGACGGCGAGGCGCATGCGCTAACAGCTACGGGCCACGTCCAGGAGGACCAAGGCAAGTACGCCGGCGCGCTGCATTCTTTTCAGCAGGCGCTTACGCTGTACCGTCAGTTGGGTGACCGCGACGGGACGGCGGGCGCGTTAGGGAGCATCGGCGGCGTTGAGGAGCATCAAGACGAATACGCCGGCGCGTTGCACTCGTATCAGCAGGAGCTCGCGCTCTTACGGTGGTTACACAACCCTGCTGGCGAAGCAAATACTCTTGCCAACATTGGCTTCGCCCAAGTCAATCTGAACCGGTACGCTGACGCGCTGCAACCTTTTCAGCAGGCGTTGGTGCTCTACCGGCAACTCGACGACCGTGTCGGCGAGGCGAAAGCGCTCAACAACATCGGCGTCGTTCAAGAGGGCCAAGGTCAGTACGCTGCCGCGCTGTCGTCGGACCGGGAAGCGCTCGCGCTCTACCGGCAAGTCGGCGACCGCGACGGCGAGGCGAAGGCGCTCAACAACATCGGCGTCGTTCAAGAGGACCAAGGTCAGTACACCGACGCGTTGCAATCGTATGGGGAATCACTTGCCATATCGCAGCAGACCGGGGACCAAAGCCTCGCGAAGAAAACGGCAGCGAGCATTCAAAAGGTGCAGTCACACGTGCGCCAGGTAGCAAGCCCCTCGCCTCGACCGTTGCCAACCGGATCTCCGACCGCGCTTCGGCCGTTGCATTCATGACGAGTGAGACATTCAAGGCAGGCGTGACGTGCCCGCGCGGCTACGGAATCGAGTGAGTCACTGAATCGGCGGGGACGTATCGTATGTATAGCTGCCAACCCCGAAGGTGCCATTTTCGACCATGACGTTATACGTGCCGCCATTCATCCCCATCGTCTTGAATACCGCGTGCACCGTATGGTAGTGATTGTAGAACGCCGTACTGAGAGACGTCTGCGCCTGTTGCAAGCTAGAGACCTGTTGTCGCAGTGATGCAACCGTACCCTGCAGGGTTTGCACCTGTTGTTGCAGAGACGGTGTGATCGTTACTCTATGGGGAGGCGGGAAGTTGGCGCGCGCCAACCTGAAGCTCGCGAGATATACATTCAGTACCACAAGCACGGTGATAACGACGAGTGAAAGCGTGCGATTCATTGGGCAAATCTCCTAAGAATAGTTGACCCGGCCACGGCGCCGTTCCTTACGGCTGAGGGAGGCCCTTCCACGATTGCCGTACCGTGACAGTCCAGGGTGCTCGGTCGTTCTCGTAGGCCCAGTTGTCCCTTCGTGGAAGCACGTGCGCATGCAAGACGTTCCAAAGCTCGGCGACACTCGATGAACGCACGAACGCGGAGGCGCTACAGGTTTATGCCATACGTCTTGGGGTTGGCAATTGCGTCAGGTTGCGTTCGTGAGGCCGTATCTGCAGAGACGCCAAACATGGATCGCTGGTTTCTGCGCGCGACCGCATTCAATGCGCCTGGAAGATCCCAGCATATCTCGAGACCGGATTTTCTCGGCTCGCCGGACTGGCGGAGTTGCGCCGGCGGTCGTTTCGAGGCGAGTTCGCCGAGTTTCTATGCGGTGTGGTCCTTGCTCAAGTACGATGTAAAGCACCACATCGCGTTGGCGCGAGGAGTTACGGATCAATGCTCGCTTGCGCTTTTCAAGGCGCCGCCGCCCCCTGTTCACGCCCAGAACGCCGATTTATCCCAGTACGGCACCGTGCGCGGACTTCGTATCGGAAGCCCTTACTCGCAGGTCGTGGCCCTCTATGGACCACCGGTAAAGCACGACCGGCACTTTGTCACTTCGTATTCAGCCCAGGTTCCGGCAATCGCGTATAATCACAAGCGCGTGCAGCTCGATGAAAGGATCACACTCTTGATTGTGGATGGACACGTCTCATCCATTACCATCTACATCGATGAAGCCGGTTTGTTTTAACTCTCTTTCGAATGGTGTGGGCGAGATCCCGGGGAAAGACCCGTCCCCGCGACGTTCGGTGCGGGGGACGTGCGGAGCTCGGTCTGCCGTCGGAGCAGATCGAGGATACGCGGATCGCGCCGAGCCGGCTCGTACAAGCGCGAGTACATCAACTCCAGTAGCGGCAGAGAATGCATTTGAAATGCCCGCTCCATGCACGCTACAAAAGCGTCCATGTCGTTCAGGGCTAAGCGTACGAAACCCGCACCGAAAATGGCCGTCGCCGCAAACTCGGCTCGTGCAAGCTGCTCGATACTGCGCCGCGCTCCTTCCGCGTTTCCCTGACGCGCCGCTAGCATTCCTCGGTACGTTTCCGTCCACAGGCTATCCGGCCGCAGCCGCTCCATCTCGCGAAGCGTCATTTCCGCTTTGGCGTAATCGGAAAGGCCGAGATAGTACTCCGTGAGGTGCGCGTTCGTTCGGAATGGAACCAGCAGCTTCGTTCGTTCCCAATGGGCCAGCGCATCTGCCTCTCTCCCGGCGTAATAGTACGCTCGTCCGAGGAACGCAAGGATATTGACGTCGACGGGATTGAGCCGTTGCGCGACCTCAAGAAGTCGAACAGCTTCATCAATTTTTCCGCCTCCTGCAGCGAGCTGCGCTAGCCATCGGTAGGGGTCGGAGAGGCTAGGGTTGAGCTCCAGCGCTCTGCGAGCTTCTCTCTCCGAACCCCCCATGTCATCTTGGCTGAGCAGCAGCGAGGCGAGGACGGAATGCGCTTCCGCGAGATTGTCGTTCTGTTCGAGCGCCTTCGCCAACTCTTCGCGGGCACGCCGGACCGACTCGACCTGCGGCGTCGCCCCTTCGGTGCCGAGCCACTGCGCGCATTCCGCGACTCCAACCCTTGCTCGCGCGAACTGCGGATCGCGGCGAACGGAGTCCTCAAAAAAGGCAAGTGCCCTTCGCATGCTCTCTTCGGATCCTCTCTCATTGAGCAGTTTCCGTCCGTGAAGGAAGCTCGTGTACGCGTCCATATCGCGGGTGTCTAGCGTGCCGGGGACAAACGAAGGCGAGGTCTCGACACGGTGCGGAGAAACGTGAGCGATGATGGAGGTCGCAATCTGGCTCGCGATGTCGTCTTGGATCGCGAAGATATGTTCGAGCGATCGGTCGTACGTAAACGACCAGAGAGTATCTTCCGAACTCGTGTCGACGAGCTTCGTCGTAATTCGTACGAGGTTATCTGCCTTCCGAATGCTTCCCTCGAGTACGAAGTGCACGCCGAGATCCTGCGCGATGTCTCGGAGCGATTTGGGGGCACTCTTATAGCGAACGACCGAGGTCCGGGCAACGACGCGGAGACTCGGGATGCGCGAGGCCTGTGTGATGAGTTCGTCCGTCAGGCCATCGGCAAAATAGTCGTCATTTGGATCCGGGCTCATGCTCGCGAATGGGAGCACCGCCAGCCGAGGGTGCGCGCTACTGTCGATGCGCAGTCGCGAATCGAGGGCGAGCAGCGCCACACCTGCCGTATCGGCGAGAGCGATCAGCGCACGGCGATCTTCGTCGTCGTACTCAATGTGCTTGGGAGTGAGCGTGAGAAAGCCGACGAGGTCGCCGCCCGCCATCATCGGAAATGCCAGCTCACCCTGCGCCGTCGAATGCAACGCGTGCGGATCCGCCGGAGCCGATGCCGAGCGCAAGCGAACTACCAGCGGATCGCCGGGATTGACGTTTTCAACGGGAACGTCATATGAGGACGCCTCTGCCGCGTAGTTTCCGCGACAAAGATAGATCGCACATCCGGCCGTACTCATGTGGTGGTCGACTGCTTCGACCACGCGGCGCAGCACTTGCTGCACGTCGCGAAAGGACGTCAGCTCATGTTGCAGGTGAGATAACGCCTCGCGCGCTTCGCGTCGACGCTTGGTGAGGGCGGATTCCACAAGTCGCTCGACCCATCGATGGAGCGGCCTGAAGGCAAGAGCTGCCAACACGACAATCGCAATTTCGATGGCCGTGCCCGCAAGGCGCGAGCGACCTGAGAGGTACGTTTCAACGGCATGCTCGGCCAAGACCAATAGCAAAAAGACGAGCGTGACAACGAGGCCGAGCGCATACGCGCGCCAGCGACGGACAGGACTCAACGCTTTCATCGGGTGTCGCTCATCTTGT
>JASHOG010000018.1 GCA_030041225.1 Vulcanimicrobiota bacterium
GGCGCTCCGCTCGGGATGACAGGGCGCCCCCGAGGCACAACGCCCGTCGGCCTCGAACGCAGGGGCTCGCCCTCTGCGCGCAAGTGGCGGAATTGGTAGACGCACTAGCTTGAGGGGCTAGCGGCTGCAAAGCCGTGCAGGTTCGAGTCCTGTCTTGCGCATGAAACAATCGCGGGCCCCCCGCGTACCTGTCGAACGGAAGGAGCTTAGGAGACCAGCCCCGTGTGGTTGACGAGATTTGCCCTCTCCCGCCCGACGGTCACGGCGATCATCTTCGTCGCACTCGCGGCGTTCGGTGTCGTTTCCTTTTTGCTGATCGGACGCAGCTCTAACCCGCCGAACACGGATTTCCCTATCGTCGCCGTCTCCGCGACGTATCCCGGCGCCTCACCGCAAGACATGGAGCGCATGGTCATCAGGCCGATCGAGGACCAGATGAACGGGATCGAGCATCTGGACCAAGTCACTGCGACCGCGCAAGAAGGCACGGCCAACGTTATCGTGCAGTTCCAAGTCGGCACGAACCTCGATATCGCCGCCGTCGACGTGCAGCGCCGCGTCGATACCGCGCGCACATATATGCCGACGGACATGGATCCGCCGACCGTTGACAAGGCGGGGCAGTCCGAGCCGCCGCTGCTCGATATTGCCGTCAACTCCAGGACGCTCACGCAGCCTCAGATTGCCGACCTTATCAACGAGCAGATCTCGCCGATCGTCGAGCAAGATCCCGATGTGCAGTCGATCGACGTCTATGGTGCTGCAACCCGTGAGTTCCACGTCGAGCCCGACCCCACGAAGCTCGACGGGACGGGCGCCACGCTTGAGGACGTGTTCAACGCTATTACCAACAATAACTTAGACGTGCCGGGCGGCATCCTGACGCAGCCGACGCGCGAGGGGACGGTTGCGATCTACTCCTACGTCAGTCAGGCGAGAGACCTCCTCGCGATCCCGCTTTCACCGGTGACCGTGCTGCAGTATCCGGTCACCTCGCTGAAAGTGGGCGACGTCGCCAGTGCGTACGACAGCCACATCGAGATGCGTAGCATCTCGACGTACAACGGCGAGCCGCGCGTCTGGATGTCGATCAACCCGACGCTCGACGCCGATCAAATCAAGGCGACGGCAAAGCTACGGGCGCTGCTGAAAACCATCGAAGCTCAGTTTCCGCAACTCCAGTTCAACGAGATCGACGCGCCCGGGGACTACACGTCGAAGATGCTCGTGGGCGTCGGACAGTCGCTGCTCGAAGGTATCGTGCTGACGGCAATCGTGATGCTGCTCTTCTTGCATGCATGGCGAAACGCGGTCGTCGTCTTCCTCGCCATTCCGACGTCGATTCTTTCGACCTTCATTCTCATGAAGATATTCGGATTCCACATCGACTCGATGTCGATGATGGGACTCGCGCTCATCATCGGAATTCTCGTCGACGACTCGATCGTCGTTCTGGAGAATATCACGCGTCACCGCGACATGGGCGAGGACGCGACGAGCGCGGCGGTCAACGGCCGTACCGAGATCGGCCCCGCAGCGATCGCAATCACGATGGTCGACGTGATCGTCTTCTTGCCGATCGCCTTCACGTCGGGAATCGTCGGCTCGTACTTGCACGAGTACGCCGTCGTCGTCGTCACGGCGACGCTGTTCTCGCTCTTCGTTTCGTTCACGCTGACGCCGCTGCTCGCCGCCAAGTGGAGCATCGTGAAGCGCTCCGAGGCGACGCCGCGCTGGCTGCTCGCCCTCGACAATCGCCGCATCGACGTCACGCTCTTGATTCTGTCGGCCGTCGTCTTCGCGATCGGAAAGCTTACGGGGTTCGTCCTGCTCAACGCGCTGGGAATCTTCATCGTAGCGCTGCTCCTGCTCAACGCGTTCGTGCACCGCTACGACGCTATCGTGCGCACATACCACATGCGGCTGCTTCCGTTTGCACTACGCAACGGCGCGTTCGTCGTCTTCGTCTGCCTGGCACTCTTGTTGAACTCGTTCACGCTGCTGGCAGGGGGCGGCTGGGCGACGGTCACCGTTGACGTCATATTGCTCGCGCTCTGCGCCGTCGCACATGCCGTGGGATCGTGGTTGCGTACGAAGTATCCGCAGCCGCACTTGGCGGCGTGGCAGCACGCGCCATTACGGTTCTTGCGTGGGTTGGGAACGTCACGCGGCGTCACGCTTGCGACCTTCGCGGTTCCGGTCGCATCGGCGCTGATCATGTTGCCGCTCGGTACCGTAAGCTTCGCTCCGTTCCCCTCGCAGCAGACCGGCGAGATCGACATGACCGTGACCTACCCATCAGGCACGCCGATCGCAACGACGAACCGATACGTCGTTCGGCTCGAAAACGCAATCATGCATCTGCCCGGCGTCAAGGACGCGAGTGCGACGACAGGCCGCAAGTCGGCGGGATGGAGCAGCTTCACCGGGGGTAACTACGCGCAGTTGAGCGCCGAGATGCAAGACGACCACATCAAAGATACCAACGCGACCATCGCGAAGATCCGGCAGCTCGCATACCTCGTGCCCGGCGGCGTGCTCTCCGTCGCGGGCGACAGCGGCAACGGCGGCACGGACTTGCAGTACTCAATCACCGGTCCCAATGACGCCATCGGCCCTGCCGCGGAGAAGATCGCAGCGTACATCCGTACGATTCCCGGAACGGTCAACGTGCAGACGAGCGCCGAGACCGGCGCGCCGCGTCTCGACGTGAACGTCGATCGGCAAAAGTGTGAGCTCCTCGGCATCAACCCGTCGGACGTCGGCCAAGTAGCTCGTATCGCAGTCGACGGCGCCGTCGCGACGCGCGTGCGCACGTCGTCCGGGTTGGTTGACGTGCGCGTGCAGTTTCCGGAAGCGGATCGCATGAGCGTCGCACAGCTCAAAAACGTGAAGGTACGAACGTACGATGGGTCGCTCGTACCGATCGGCGATGTCGCGAGTTTCGTCTGGACGACGGCACCGACGAAGATCGAGCGCCTTGACCGGCAGCGCGTCGTCAACGTCTATGCCGACCTTCTTCCCGGTTACTCGCTCGGTCAGATCGAAGGGCCGTTGCAGCAGAAGCTCGCAGAGCCGGGCTTCCTTCCCGCGGGAGTCTCTCTCGTCTCGCAGGGCAACTCGCAGCTGATGAGCGAGGCGTTTTTTAACTTGGCAATCGCGCTCGTCGCCTCGTTCGCGCTCGTGTACGTCCTGATGGTGATCCTCTACGGCTCTTTCCTCGAACCGCTCATTGTCATGTGCTCGGTGCCGCTTGCGATCATCGGCGCACTCATGTTCCTCGCGCTGATGGCACGCCTGGAGCCGCAACAGGGTCAATCGCTCAACATCGTTTCGGTGCTCGGCGTGATCATGCTCTTCGGGCTGGTCGCAAAGAACGGCATCCTGCTCGTCGATTATTCGAACACGATGCGTAAACGTGGGTTGCGCGTGCACGACGCGGTGCTCCAGGCGGCGTCGGTTCGCTTCCGGCCGATCATCATGACGACGGCCGCGATGATCTTCGGCATGCTTCCGCTCGCGCTTGGCTACGCGGAGGGCGGTGAGTGGCGCCAGGCGATCGGAACGGTCATCATCGGTGGATTGCTCAGCAGCCTGATCCTCACGCTCTTCCTCATTCCGATGATCTACAACACGTGGATGGGGGCGCTCGAGCGACGCGCCGACCGTCACGCGCTTCAGGTGGAGCTCGCGCCGGTACCGAGCTAGGGCTCGCATCAATCTGCCGTCTGATTGACCCTTCGCCCCTAGGGGAAGAATGCGGTCGATGAAACGACGAAACGTTCTTTTTACACTGCTCTCGTTCGCCGGCATGAGCGTCGTCGCGTTGACGACCGCGATTGCACAGCAGCCGCCGATAACGGTGCTCGTCGACGGATCGCCGATGAACTTCCCCGATCAGCCTCCGATCGATCGCGCTGGGCGTCTCTACGTTCCGATCCGCGCGATCTTCGAGCGCCTCGGCGCAACCGTTGTCTACAGCAACGGCACGATCAACGCAACGAAAGGCCGACGCACGATTCAGCTGCAGATCGGCTCTCCCTCCGCTACCGTCGACGGCCAAACCGTTCAGCTCGACTCTCCGCCCTTCGTGATCGGCGCGCGCACCCTCGTGCCGTTGCGTTTCGTCTCTCAGGGACTCGGGGCGCACGTCTCGTGGAACCAAGACCGTAGGACCGCGTACATCGTCACGAGCGGGATAGGCGGTATGCCTGGGCCGGGTGCGATGTCGCCGCCGTATCAGCCGGGCACCTCGATGCAGCAGCCGGGTCCGGCGTGGGCAGATGCCGGACATCCGCTCCTCCATCGTCCCTTCCCGTGGGGTGACGTCTCCCAGCAATTTCCGCTCGTGAACGCCTCGTTCAGACATCCGCTGCGCCCGGAAAGCGTCCGTATCACGCTCGACGGACGCAACGTGACGGAGATCGCGAAGGTCACGGCGATGGGCTTCGAGTTCACGCCCGCCTACCGTCTCCACGTCGGCACACACGAGATCCGCGTGAGCGGCGTCACGCAGGACGGGGCCCTCATCTCGGACGCCTGGAGCTTCACGGTCACCCCGTAGCGAATGACCGGCTCGTGCGTTCGCGCAGAGCCTTGGTCACCGGAGCCGCAGCCGGACTCGCTGCGGGAATTGCGCAGGCGATCGCTCGTGACGAGTTCGCTCACGTGGCGATCACCTTTCGGTCGACATCGCCCGATGCGACGCTCACCGCAATTCGGGCTGCGGGTGCGCAGGCGAGTGCGCATCGCGTCGACTTTTGCGAGCCGGAGGGCGAGATCGCCCGCGCGCTCGATGAGATCGTTGCGACCGCGGGCCCATTCGACACGCTCGTGCACGCGGTCGGACCGATAACCGTGAAACGCTTCGCGAAGCTGAGCGCCGCCCAGTCGCGCGAGATGATCGCGGGAAATCTCGAGAGCGCAGTGCTCGTCGCGCGAGCCGTACTTCCTGCGATGCGCGAGCGGCGCTTCGGGCGGATGATCTTTTTCGGCGCAAACGGCTCGAGCGAGACGCGACCCGACGTCGGCCTCTCGCTCTACGGAGCGGTCAAGAGCGGCGTTACGGCGTTTGCTCGGACGCTTGCCCTCGAAGAAGCGTCTTCGGGCATCACCGTGAACGTCATCGAGCCGGGAGACATTCGCGACAAGCGCATCACGCGCGAAGAGGCTCGCCAAGGCAAAGCCCGCAATCCGCGCGGGCGCCCCGGCTCGTTCGAAGACGTGGCCGATGTCGTCCGCTTTCTCATTGCCGAGGAGCGTGATTTTGTCACAGGCGCGGTCATCGGCATCACGGGAGGGTTGTTGGCGGCGGACGAGCGAAACGCTCGTTTTTGATGACCCCTTCGGAGCAACGGCGGGCGTTTGCATTGCCGGGTGCCGGTCCTCGGTACGGCCCGGACAAGATCGTCGACGTCAAGCACATCGACCTCCATCTCGTTCCCGACATCGAGGCCGCGACGCTCGAAGGCCGCTGTACGACAACCGTGCGCGCGCTCGACGAAACAGTCGAACAACTGGTTCTCGACGCGGTAGATCTCGAGATCCGCGAGGTTACACGCGATGGGCGCCCGCAAGCGTGGTCGCGGCGCAACGAGCATCTGGAGATTCGCCTCGAGCCTACGCTTCGAGCGGGCGAGGAGACCTCGTTCACGGTCGTCTACCGCGTCGATCACCCGCGCCACGGGCTGTTCTTCATTCGCTCGACGCCGCTGGTTCCTCGAACGGCTCACCTCTGGACGCAGTGTCAAGACGAATATGCCCGATACTGGTTCCCCTGCTTCGACTACCCGCACGAGAAGCAGACGACCTCAGCGACGATCGTCGTTCCGAGAGGACAGTTTGCGTTGTCAAACGGCGAGTTGGTCGAGCGGCGCGATGAGCACGACCGTACGATCTTTCGCTACCGGCAGGACGTTCCCCATAGTACGTACCTCGTGACGCTCGTGGCCGGTCCCTTCGTCGAGATCTCGCAGGGGACTGCGGGAAAGCGTGACGTGCCCGTCTTTGCGTTCGTCCTTCCCGAGCGCAAGGCCGACGCGCAACGGTCGTTCGGAAACACGCCCCGCATGATCGAGTTTTTCGAGAGCTGCATCGGAACGCCGTATCCGTACGCGCGCTACTCGCAGATCGCCGTCAGCGACTTCATCTTTGGCGGCATGGAGAACACGTCTGCGACCACGCAGACGGACCGCACGCTGCACGACGAGACCGCGCACCTCGATTTCTCGAGCGACCCGCTCGTGGCGCACGAGCTCGCGCACCAGTGGTTCGGGGATCTGCTCACATGCCGCGACTGGTCGCAGGCGTGGCTGAACGAAGGGTTTGCCACGTACTTCGAATGTCTCTGGCGCGAAGAGGATCTCGGTTGGGACGAGTACGTGTACGACGTTTTCACGTCACTCGAGCGATATCTCGAAGAGGATCGATACCGCTATCGCCGTCCGATCGTGTACAATCGTTACCGAGATCCGATCGAGCTTTTCGATCGTCACCTGTATCAGAAGGGCGGTGCGGTGCTACACATGTTGCGCGGCGAGCTCGGTAACGCCCGCTTCTTTCGCTCGATCGCGCGCTACGTTGCGCAGAACGCGCAGCGCAACGTCGAGACGATCGACCTCATCCGCGCGATCGAAGAGGCGACCGGGAGAAACATGCGCGGCTTCTTCGACCAGTGGGTCTTCGGCTCGGGGCATCCGGAGGTGGAGTATCACGTCGCATGGGACGAGAGTCGTAAGGTCGCGACGGTAACGATCGATCAGACGCAATGTGTCGATGGCGAGCATCCGGCGAGCATCTTCGACATCGAGGTCGGATTCTTGGACGAGGTGCCCGAGCGGGCGATGCGCGATCGCCGTGAACCGTTGCCGAACGAGCGACGCGTGAAGGTGCACGTGGAGCGCGCCCACGAGACGATCGCGATCGCGCTCGACCGTGAGCCGAAGCTCGTCCGCATCGATCCGGGTGCCTACCTCGTCGGAAACGTCACCTACCGGCTTGGAGCGGATCTTGCGGCGGCGGCTCTTCGAGGCGATCCCGATATCGTCGCCAGAATACGCGCGGCGCGTGAGCTCGCAAAGGAAGGTTCGCGTCAGGCGCGTGAAGCGCTTGCGGACTCGTTTAGGCATGAGCCGTTTTGGGGCGTCTTGGATCCGGCGGCGCGTGCGTTGGGGGAGACACGCGCTCCGTGGGCCCGCGATATCTTGTTGGATTCGGTGATGCACGAGCACCCGAAGGTTCGGCGGGCGGTTGCCTCTGCGCTCGGCGCGTTCCGTGAAGAGCGCACGGCGGACGCGCTGCTCGAGCGCGTCGAGAACGACCCATCGTACTTCGTGCGTGCAGCGGCGTGCACGTCGCTCGGAAAGACGCGCGATCCGCGTGCCCTCGATGTTCTCGTAACCGTTCTCGCGCGCTCGACGTGGAACGGCGTCGTCGAGGCGGGAGCGGTACAGGGGCTTGCCGAGCTCGCGGACCCGCGAGCGGTCGCACCGATCATCTCAGCTGCGTCGCCGGAACGCGACGAAGGGCTTCGCTCCGCGGCCGCTTCGGCGATAGCGCGCGCCGCCCAGCTGCTCGAACACGAGCGGGCACCGCTCTTCGACGCGCTCGACCGGCTTCTCGACGACCCGTTACCGCTCGTTTCGCTCATTGCAATCGACTCGGCTGCCGCGACCGAAGATCCGCGCTTTCTCTCGAGCCTTGAACGCCTCGCCCAGAGCGCCGCCGACGGAAGGACGCGGCGTCACGCCGCGGAGGCCGCGTTGCGGCTTCGAGAAGCGCGCAGCGTTCCATCGGCGGTAATCTCGTTGCGTTCGGATGTAGACGATCTCCGTGAACAGCAGCAAAGACTTCGGGAATCGCTCGAGGCGCTTGCGCCGCGCGCGTAAGCGCGCTCGCCTCGCCTTTGCGGCTCTGATCCTCATCGCAGTCTGCTGGGGCGCGTTCGCGCTGCTCCGCACTCGATGGCAACCACCTTCCACGCCGGTCGCGGTCGCGTCCGCGTCGCCGACGGCTGCGCCGACGCCGGTGCCGCAACCGTGGACGAACGCGCAGATCGCGCAGCTACGGTCGCACCTGGAAACCGACTTCGCGCCCGCTCTCGCCGGTGCATCGCATTGGTCGCTCTGCGTCATGGATGCGCGAGGGCATCTCCTCTACGTCGTCAACGCTCGCAACGGCGTCGAGGCGGCCTCGGTAGGCAAGCTCGTGATCGCGTCGGCGGCGCTCGATCTCCTTGGCGCCAACTACCGCTATCACACCGTTCTCGCGGCCGCGACGGCGCCACAGGGCGGAACACTCGACGGCGACCTGTGGCTTATCGGCTCAGGCGATCCGTCGTTGCGCAGCACCGATCTTGCGGCGGGAGCGCGCCAACTCCATCGTGGCGGACTGCAGCGAATCACCGGCGGGGTCATGGTGGACGCCTCCGCCTTTCGCGGACCGGAGATCAATCCGCTCTGGAACCCCGACGATGCAAACGAAGATTTTCAGGCTCCTATAAGCGCGATCTCGCTCGATGAAGATACGATCGAGTTCGACGTGCGCGCGACGACGCCGGGTGCACCGGCGCTCGTGCACGAGAACCCGTGGAGCGGCGCGCTGAGCGCGAGCGGCGACGTCACGACCGTTGCTGAGGACGACGACCCGGACGTCATCGTTGCGGCCCTTGGGACGCCGAATCACTTTGCGCTCTCGGGCTCGATTCCGGAGAGCGACATCGAGCAGACATGGGTTCCGGTGCACGGCATCCCGCGCTACGCCGGCGCGGTGCTGACGCAACTCCTTCGCGAGCACGGGATCGCGCCGGCGCACTCACCCGGTGTAGGAGTCGCTCCCGCCTCGCGCGTCATCGTCTGGGATCATCCTTCGGCCTCATTGCAGGCACTCGAGCGTCACATGCTCTATCTCTCCGACAATCACTTTGCAGATCAGTTGCTGCGAACGCTGGGCCTCGTCGTCGACGGTGTCGGCGACGACGCGCACGGGCTCGCGGCCGAGCGTGCCGATTTGCGCCGCCGCGGAATCCCGGCCGACGGGATGCACCTCGTCGATGGAAGCGGCCTCGCACACTCCAATCGGCTCTCCTCCCTCACCATCGCCTCGATTCTCGTCGACGCTCTCTCCAACGGGAATGAGCGCGGTTTCTTCGATCTCCTCCCTCAGGGCGGCCGCAGCGGAACCCTGAAGGGCTATCACTTCACCTCTGCGCTAGGGCGCGTGAGGGCAAAGACCGGCCACCTTGCCGGAGTTTCCGCCCTTGCCGGATATGTCGTATCGCGCAAGCATGGTATCGTGGCATTTGCATTCATGATCGACGGCTCGCCCGGCGATCCGGACGATGCCATGGTAAGCGCCGTCGACGGCATTTCAGACTTTTAGGAAAACATGACTCCTGTTTCGATTGGCTTCACGCTGATCATGCGAATCGAGCTGCCGAACTCTCCGGGCGCCTTCGGGGTGCTCGCGAACGCCGTCGGGGATGCCGGCGGCGTCATCGTCGCAGTCGACATGCATAGCGTGACGAAGAACCGCGTCGTTCGCGACGTGACGATCAACGTCAGCTCCGATCTCGTCGCGGCCGAGGTACGCAACGCCGTCGAAGCGCTCGAGGACGCGCGTATCGTGAGCGTCTCGGACTCGACATTCCTCGCGCACCTCGGTGGGAAGATCATCGTCGAGCCGAAGATTCCGGTGAAGACTCGTCAGGATCTCTCGATGGTGTACACGCCCGGCGTCGCGCGCGTGTCGATGGCGATTGCAGCAGACCCGGCAAAGGCGTTCGCGCTTTCGATCAAGCGCAACTCCGTCGCCGTCGTGAGCGACGGTACGGCGGTGCTCGGGCTCGGAAACATCGGCCCGTTGGGAGCGCTCCCGGTGATGGAAGGTAAGGCGGTGCTCTTCAAGCAGTTCGCCGGTATCGACGCCTTTCCGATCTGCCTCGCCACGACCGATGTCGACGAGGTCGTCGAAACCGTCAAGAACATCGCACCGGTCTTCGGCGGCATCAATCTCGAGGACATCTCGGCGCCGCGCTGCTTCGAGATCGAGGAGCGGCTCATCGAAGCGCTCGATATCCCAGTCATGCACGACGACCAGCATGGAACCGCGGTCGTCATTCTCGCCGGCTTGATCAACGCTGCAAGAGTCGTCGGCAAGCAGCTCGGCGAGATGCGTGTCGTGGTTGCCGGTAGCGGAGCCGCGGGAACCGCCACGATCAAGATGCTGCTCGGGGCAGGCGCGGCCGACGTCATCGCGGTCGACCGGCACGGCGCGCTCCATCGCGACGAACGATACGAGGATCCGCACTGGCGTTGGCTCGCCGAACATACGAATAAGGAGAATCGCCGCGGGACGCTCACCCAAGTCCTGCGCGGCGCAGACGTGTTCCTCGGCGTTTCCGCGCCGAACATTCTCGAGCCGTCAGACATCGCAACGATGGCGCGCGACCCTATCGTGTTTGCGATGGCGAACCCGACTCCCGAGATCATGCCGGATGTCGCTGCACCCGTCGCCGCCGTCGTGGCCACCGGTCGTTCGGACTTTCCGAACCAGGTGAATAACCTGCTCGCATTTCCGGGAATCTTTCGCGGCGCGCTCGACGTTCGCGCCGGTAGAATCACCGACGGCATGAAGCTTGCCGCGGCCTACGCCATCGCCTCGATCGTCGGTGACGACGAGCGGAGTGCGGAGTACATCATCCCGAGCGTCTTCGACCATCGCGTCGTCGATGCGGTCGCGAGGGCCGTCGCGAGCGCCGCCTCCGAGGAAGGCGTCGCGAGGCGTGCGCTGAACCCTACGCCTACGGATGGCAGCAGCACGCATTCTAGTTATCGAGGATGACGAGGAGGTAGCGCGGCTGGAGCGCGTCGTCCTCGAACGCGCAGGCTACGACGTTCGTCATGCGCCTACGGGCGCCGAAGGGCTCGAACTCGCCGAATCGTTTCGCCCCGACGTCGTCATCCTCGACGTTGGCCTCCCCGACATCTCCGGGCTCGACGTCTGCACGACGCTCTCGAACTCGAACAACGCCTTCGTCCTGATGGTGAGCGGGCATTCGCGCGAGCAGGACATCTTGCTCGGCCTCGGGCTCGGCGCCGACGATTACATCACCAAGCCGTTCTCCGGCAATGAGCTCGTTGCACGGGTCGCCTCCTTCTTGCGCCGCCGCGAGCGCTTGCTGAACCGGCGGGACGGCGAAGCAAGCCTCGGGCTCGGCGATGCACAGCTCGACCGCAACTTTCACACGCTCGTTCGCAATGGGAACAGCGTAACGCTCACTGCGCTCGAGTTCCGCCTCCTGTGGTTCCTCGGTGAGGCCGAAGGAAGACTCCTGACGCGCGCTCAAATTCTCGAACACGTTTGGAATGACACATCCGGTGTTCCGACGCGTGTCGTCGACGTGCACGTTGCGGCGCTGCGCAAGAAGATTGCGGAGGTCGGTGCACCGCTCGAGCTTTCGAGCGTGCGCGGCATCGGATACCGCCTAGACAAGCAATGAACGAACGAGGACCATGAAACTGCGCGCTCTTGCGGCGGCGGCGACGGCCGCCGTTTTCTTCGGTGCCGCGCCGCGCTCCGTGCCGCTGACGGTCTACGGCGCTCCTTCCGGAACCCGGCTCACAGGCGCATCGCCGCAGCGCCCGACGGCAGCAGTGCTGCCGGATGGGCGAATCACCGCGCCCGCCGGCCAGACGATCTTCGTCGGAACGAATCCGGAAGGCGTCGCGTTGTCGCCGGACGGACACTTTGCGGTCGTCAGCAACGATGCGGCGACTCCCGATGTCGCGCCGCTTGCGCAGACCCAAGATCTCTTCGCCGGGTCCTCGCTCGTCGTCGTCGACGCGACGAGCATGCGCGTGACACAGGTCTTCCACGACGCGAGCGCATCGTTTTCAGGCGGCGTCGTCGCGTTGACGGACCCGAACAACGCAGCGCAAACGCTCGTCCTCGCATGCGACGGCGACCACAATGCACTGCGTGTCTTCGACCTTTCGAGTGCCGGAACGCTCACCGTGGAGCAGTCGATCGCACTGCCGCTCGCCGAGGCTCCGGGATACGCCGAGAATCGCGCGGGCACGCCGACGGCTATCACCCTTTCACCGGATCAACGGACGGCGTACGTCGTCGAAACCGGGGGCGATATCTTGGCGGCCGTCGACATCGCCTCGCGGTCGCTGCTCGGCGGAACGGCGGTGGGCTTCGATCCCACCGGCGCGGCAGCCACGAGCAACCGCGTGTACGTCATCGACGCCGGACTCTCGGAGTATCGCGTCCTCGCACAGCCGACGCACGCGCCGGACCTCTCGGCGCCCGAGGTCGATCCGCAGCGAGCATCGTCACTCGCGATCCTCTCTCTCGCGAGGAACGGCGCGCTAGACGCGGGCACGAGCGGACTCTCGTTCATGCGCATGGACCCGGTGCCCGACGGGGCGACGAACATCGGGGGTGTCATTCCGAGCGCAATCGTCACGGACGCTAACGGATCGTTTGCGTACGTCGCACTTGCGAACGTCGATCGTGTGGCAACGATCGATCTCCGCGGAACGCCGCGGGTCGTCACGGGACTCGATCTGCGGCTCTTTCCGAATGCGCCGTATGGGACGCAGCCGACGGCGGAAACGCTTGCGAGCGGCGGCGCGCGGCTCTACATCGCGCTCGGCGGCCTGAATGCCGTCGCGGTCTTAGATGCGCGTAACCCGGCGAAGCTTCACCGCCTCGGCCTTATCCCCACGGGATGGTATCCTTCGGCGCTTGCGATCTCGCGCAACGGGCGCTTCTTGTACGTCGCCGATTCGCAAGGAATCGATGGATGGGGTCTCTTGCAACGCATCGACCTCGCGCGATTGCCGCTCGGGCCGACGACACTCTCGGCACTTCGTTACAATCGCACCGCAGCATACGCAAAGCCTAATGCGCTTGTACCGCCGCTTCGCTCGCTTCAACGGTCGAACGGGATCCGGCATGTGTTCTACATCTCCGCGGGTATCGACAGCTACGACGCGATGCTCGGTGACCTTACGGATTCCTCGGGGCACCCGCGTGGAAACGGGGCCGCCTCGTACGAGCTCTATCCTGAAAGTGTCACGCCGAATCTCCACGCGCTCGCCCGTGAGTACGCGCTCGCCGACAACCTCTACGATGGTGGCGATCCTATGGCATCGATCGAGCTCGCGACTGCCGCGACCGTGACATTCCCCGTCGAACGCGACGGGATGGACAGCGAGGATCCTGAGTCGTATCCGCGCGCCGGCTATCTCTTCAACGCGCTCGCACGTGCGCGCGAGACATATCGGGACTACGGCGCGCTCCTACAAGTTTCGGGTTATCACGCAGGGGTGTACGACGCCGACGTTCCCGTTCTCGCGGCGCTAAACGGCAACGTCGACCTCGCCTACGCGGCGTGGAATCCGGACGTGAGCGACAAGGCGCGCGCGAGTGAGTTCGTTCGTGACTTTAGCGCGCTCTCGCAGCAGGATCGCGTGCCGGACTTCACCTTCGTGTGGATTCCGACGAAGCCGGGCGCGGAGGGTGAGGCTGACAGCGCCCTTGGGAGCGTCGTCGAGGCGATCTCTCACGCCTCCCAATGGTCGTCGAGCGCGATCTTCATCGTTCCCGAGGCCTTCGAAACCCGGCGCGACCACGTCGACGGCTCGCGTATCTACGCAATCGTCGTCTCGCCGTACTCGCGCCGCGGGTTCGTCGACTCCGACCACCTTTCCGTCGCGAGCGTCGTGAAAACCGAGGAGGAGATTTTGGGCCTTCCGCCCCTCGCGGTCGGCGATCTGCTCGCGACGGACCTCACGCCGTGCTTCACGCCGACGCCTGATTTGCAGCCCTATGTAGCGGCTGCCCCCTCGGGACCCTAGCCCTCCTAGGCCCCGCTCAACCACGCTTCGAAGACCCGGCCGATGACCCACGCCGCAGTCGAGTACGGGCCCCGCCTCGTTGGGACGCCCACGGGGACGTTGCGCTCGGCCGTTCTCGTCCGGCCCTCACAGCGAATCGAGCTCGCGACCCCCCGCGACGGCGAACCGGGCGCCGTCTTCACGCGAGCAGTCGAGCAGCACGAGGTCCTGGCGCGCACTCTGCGCTCGCTCGGGGTCGACGTCAGCGTCGTCGAGCCGTACAGCGACGACCCGGACGCCGTGACGGTCGCCGAGGCGGCCGTTACCTTCGAGAACGGCGTCGTGCTGATGCGCCCTAGCTCGATGACGCGGCGCGCCGAGCCCGAGCACATGTCGGCGCAGCTCGTCGCGATGGACCTTCCGCTTGCCGGGTATGTTGCGCCGCCGGGACTGCTTGACGGCACTGACGTGCTCCTGATCGGCCGGACGGCGTTCGTCGGCGTCGGCGCACGCGGAAACGCGATCGGCAGGGCCGGCTTCGCCGGCATCGCGCAAGCTCACGGTTATCGCGTCATCGAGGTTGTGCTTGCGCCGGGCGTCGAGTCGCTCCAAAGCGTAGCGGGCGCCGTCGCATCGGATACGCTCGTTGTCGCCGCGCACTTGGTCGACATGGAGGCGTTCACCGGTTTTCAGACGATCGCACTCGATCGGGGTGAGGATTCGGCTGCCGGCGTGCTCTGCATCGGTGAGCGTCACGTCGTCGCCTCGGTTCGCTATCGCACCTCATTGCAACGCCTGCGCCGCGCCGGCGTTACGGTCGAAGGCATCGATCTCTACGAGTTCGAGAAGGTCGGGATCGCGCCGTCGATGTTGGTCTTGCCGCTTCGGCGCGACTGATCAGGTATGCAACGCATCGCGGTCCTCTCCGACATTCACGGAAATCTCGTTGCGCTCGATGCCTGCCTTGCAGACCTCGCCGCGCAAGGTGGCTCCGATGCGATCGTCGTCGCCGGCGATCTGTGCTTCGGCGGCCCGCGTCCGAAGAAGGTGTTGCAGCGGCTCGAAGAGGTGGGGGCGCAGTGCGTACGCGGGAACACCGATCGGTACCTCGCGGAATCCGACGACACGCAGTTCGAAGCGGCTGAGACGGCGCGCCTTGCCTGGACGAGAAAACAGATCGGAGAGAAATGGCGGGGGTGGCTGCGAGAGCTTCCGTTCTCACTGCGGATCGGCGACGAGGGTGACGAGTTGCTTGTCGTACACGCAAATCCGACGACCGACGACGAGCACATCTGGCCGGACGCGGACGAGGAGACGCTCGAGCGGTTGATCGGAGGCGAGGCTGCGAGGACCATCGCCTTCGGCCACCTGCACATTCCTTACGTGCGGCATTGGCGCGGACGCTTACTCGTCGACGTTGCCTCAGCGGGGCTGCCGAAGGACGGGGATCCACGCGCCTGCTATGCGCTCTTCACGCAGCGCACCGGCGGCTGGGAAGTCAAGCACCGTCGCGTCACCTTCGACGTGAAGAAGGTTGCAACGCAGCTCGCAGATTGCGGTGTTCCGGGGAGTGCGGATCTCATCGCAACGCTGCGCCGTCACCGCTATCGGCGCTTGAAGGGCTACATCCCATAACCGCTGCACCGGCCGTCGAAATCGAGCATCTCACGAAGCGCTATGCCGGCGGTGTCACCGCCGTCGACGACGTTTCGCTGCGCGTCGAGGCGGGCGAGTTTTTCGGCTTTCTCGGGCGCAACGGCGCAGGCAAGACGACGACGATCAACGCTATCGTTGGGCTTGCGAACAAGAGCAGCGGCGCGATCCGCATCTTCGGCTACGATACCGAGCGCGAGTGGCGCGAGGCACGGCGCTTCGTGGGTCTTGCGCCGCAGGAGTTCAACTTCGACCGGTACCTCTCGATCCGTGACGTTCTCATCTTTCAGGCGGGATACTACGGTCTGCGCGGCCGCGCGGTTGCGGCTCGCGCCGATGAGCTGCTCGAGCGCTTTGGCCTTACCGCTCGCGCGCGCGTCGAGTACACGAAAATCTCCGGTGGGCAGAAACGCCGTCTGACGCTCGCGCGCGCGCTGATCCACCGGCCGCGCCTGCTCATCCTCGACGAACCGACGGCAGGCGTCGATGTCGAGCAGCGCCTAGAGCTGTGGGACTTGCTTCGCACCCTGAATGCCGACGGCCTGACGATCTTCCTCACGACGCACTACCTGGAAGAGGCCGAGGAACTCTGCAAGCGCATCGCGATCATTCGCGACGGACGAATCATCACCGAGCAACCGACGGAGCAGCTCGTGCGGGAGGGAGAGCGCTTGCAGGATGTCTTTCTGGAGCTCGTGCGCGGATGACGTTCAACGGTATCGGCTTGTGGACGCTCACGAAGCGCGAGCTCATCCGCAGCATGAAGATTCTCAATCAGGTGATCTGGCCGCCGATCATCACGACGCTCCTCTACGTCTTTATTTTCGGCATGGCGATCGGCAGCCGCATTCCGCACGTGCAAGGCGTCACGTATGCGCAGTTCCTCATTCCGGGACTCATCATGCTGCAGGCGATCGACTCGTCCTACGGTGAGTGCTCCAGCTCGATTTTTCAAGGGCGATTCATGAACAGCATTCAGGAGTTGCTGATCGCGCCGCTCTCGGCGACGGAGATCGTCGCGGGCTTCGTCCTCGGGAGCCTTGCGCGCGCGCTCATCATCGCGGGACTCATCACGATCCTCGGCGCGCTGCTCGTGCATACGCTGCCGCGCGACTGGTTCACGTATCTCGGCGTGCTCGCGCTCGTCTCCGTGCTCTTCTCCGCGCTCGGCCTCATCTTCGGCTTGTTGGCGGAGAAGTTCGATCACCTTGCGGTGCTCACCACGTTCGTCATCACGCCGCTCACGTTCGTCGGCGGTGTCTTCACGGCAGCAACGATGCTGCCGCCCGCATTGCGCACCCTGGAGCTCGTCAACCCGATTTTCTATACGATCGACGCCTTCCGCCGCAGCTATACGGGACAGAGTTTCCTCGCTCCGCTCTACTCGATCGGTGCAATCGCGCTGCTCTGCGTGATCACGCTCGCAGTCGCGCTACGAATGACCGCTGTCGGCGTCAAGTTGAGAACCTAGACTACGTCAGCGCACCTTCGACGACGCCGAGTACGTCGCGCGTTCGCTCAATCGCAAGCCGCGCCTCCTTTTCGAAGAATGACCCCAATGGCAGGCCGCCGTCGAGTGCGTCGGGATAGCGTGTCGAAAGGTAGTACGCATCGAGAGCGGCCGCTTCGCGAAGTCGCTCGGCAAGCGATGCGTCGGCGGCACGTAGTTCCTCCAGAAGCGTACCAATCGCATGCAGACGCGGATAGTCACCTTTGCGCCAGTAGAGCAACCCTTTGACCGCTTTTCCTGCTGACTGCTGCGCTAAAAAGCACGCAACATTGTACCGTCCTTCGTTGCAGAGTTCATCGGCAACGGCGCAGTCGTCTAGTGCCTGTTGGAGCCACCGCCGCGCGTGGTCAAGCGGGTGCTCTTGCATAGATCCTTCTCGCCTCGCCTGCGACATGCTTCACGAAGCCGCGAGTCTGGCGTAGTCGCTCGAACTCCTCCGGCGTATAGACGACCATATCGAGGGGAATCTCGCACGCGAGCTGCCCGTACAGATCTGCCGCTCGCAGGCCCTGAGATAGGGTCGTCTCCTGAATGACGATGAGGTCTACATCACTCTGCGGATCGATTTCGCCTCTTGCGTAGGAGCCGAATACGAGAGCCGACTGCACACTGTCGATGGTGCTGAGGCGGACGCAGAGTCGCTCGAGCGCCGCGTCGATCCGCGCCTTGCGCTCCTTGCTACGATCCTTCCACCACGACGGATACACGCGTGACGCCATGACGGTTAAGAGGATACAGGAACTGCCTTCCACATGCAACTCGGGGTCGAAATTATGCGAAGAAAGGATTATGGGTGCGTTCCTGCGCGATCGTCGTGGCCGGGCCGTGTCCGGGCATGACGACGGTCTCGCTCGGAAGCGTGAAGAGCTTGCTTCGAATCGAGTGGAGGATGTCGTCGTAGGTTGAGGCGTCGCCGTACGCGCCGCCGACGCTGCCTGCGAAGAGTGTGTCGCCGGTGAAGAGCGTCGACGTGAGGACGTAGCACGAAGAACCGTCCGTATGTCCGGGTGTGTGCAGCATGCGAATGCGCACGCCGTCGCCGAACGGAAGCTCATCACCGTCGCGTACGTGCAGCACCTTGGGCGCGAGGCTGCCGATTGCGTGAACATCGAGCTTGTGCATGACGATCTGAGCCTGCGGAAAGGCTGCGGCGACATCCGCCGTCGCATCGCAGTGATCGGCGTGCTTGTGCGTGATGAGGATGTACTGCACGTCATACTTCCCTTCGCGCAGGATGCGTAGCAGGTTCGCCGGGACACCGGCGGGATCGACGAGCGCGGCGCGCTTTCCGCCGTGCAGCAAGAAAACGTAACCGTTGCTCGGATGCGGCCGCTGGGAGTGGCGCCGAACCTCGGGTGCCTCGACCGCTAACGGATACCAGCGTGCCGCCGCGGCGTCGGCGAAGCGCCCTGGATCGAGGTGCAGCGGCAATGCGAGCGCTCGCGCCTCGCCGTCGTCCGCGTGTCCCTCGCAGTGCGCCCACGTCGCGATCCGCTGCGCCTCTATACCGGTACTCTTCGAGAGCTCGTGAGCGTCGAGGCGCGTGCCGATCATCGCCTTGCGGAGGATGTCGCCGAACTCGTCCTCGAGTGGAAGCATCCTGCGGGCTTCGGCGCAACCGGAGGAGTCACTCCCACCGTTGAACGGTGCGTGAAGATGGAGCGCATCATCATCATCGGCTCGGGGCCGGCAGGGCTTACCGCGGCCGTCTATGCGGCCCGCGCGAACCTCCGCCCGCTCGTCCTAGCGGGCGGGATGTACGGAGGTCAGCTCATGCTGACGACCGACGTCGAGAACTATCCGGGTTTCCCCGAGGGAATCCTCGGCCCCGACCTTATGGCGAAGCTGCGCGAGCAGGCGGAACGGTTTGGGGCGCAGATTTTCGACGTCGATGCGACGAGCGTTGACTTCACGAGGACGCCGCTCATCGTGCGCACACATGAAGCCGAGCATCGTGCGAAGGCCGTCATCGTTGCAACGGGTGCAAGCGCGCGCTGGCTCGGCGTTCCAGGTGAGGAGAAGCTGCGCGGGCGCGGCGTTTCGACCTGCGCGACGTGCGACGGGGCCTTCTTCAAGGAGCGGCACATCGTCGTCGTCGGCGGCGGCGACTCCGCGATGGAGGAGGCGCTCTTCCTCACGCGCTTCGGAAGGCGCGTCACCGTCGTCCATCGTCGCGATGGCCTGCGCGCAAGCAAGATCATGGCTGAGCGCGGACACGCGAACCCAAAGATCGATTTCATCTGGAACACGGTCGTCGAGCGCGTTCATGGCGATGAGCGCGTCAGCGGGCTGCGCCTGCGCAACTTGCGCGACGACTCGCTCTACGATTTCGACTGCGACGCGCTCTTCATCGCGATCGGCCACACGCCAAACACCGCGATCTTCCGCGGGCAGCTCGACCTCGACGTTGCCGGATACATTCGCTCACCCGACGGGGTCTCGACCTCCGTTGAGGGGGTCTTCGTCGCGGGCGATGTCTACGATCACCGTTACCGGCAAGCGATCACCGCCGCGGGCTCGGGGTGCAAGGCGGCAATGGATGCGGAGAAGTATCTTGAGGCGCTCGAGTTCGCCGCACCGCCGCTCACGCCAGTAGATCTTTGAGTGCTTCGTCTATTTCCCGAAACTTGAACTGGTAGCCAAGCTCGAGCGCGCGCTTTGGTAGCACGCGCTGCCGCTCGAGCAATGCGCTTGCCCCTTCGCCGAGCATCATTCGCGCGGCAAAGGGCGGCACCCGAAGGGCGGCCGGCCGGTGTAACGTGCCGGCGAGAACGCGCGTAAACTCGGCGTTCGTAACCGGATTCGGTGAGACCGCGTTGAGCGCACCATTGCAACCATCGATCGCCATGAGGTAGATGCCGATGAGGTCGTCGATGTGGACCCACGAGTACCACGCGGTTCCATCGGCGATGCGTCCGCCTAGCCCGACGAGAAAGAGCGGGCGAAGGCGCGCGAGGATACCGCCGTTGCCCAGGACGAGCCCGGTGCGAATGCAGGCGACGTCCATTCCGAGCGCTTGCGCGCCGTGCGCCTCGCGTTCCCACGCCACACAGACGTTTGCGAGAAAGGTTTCTCCGGGTGGGCTCGTCTCGTCGAATACCGCATCCGTGCTCGTGCCGTAGTAGTCGATTCCCGAAGCGCTGACGTAGCGCGTTGTGCGTCGGTTCGCCTTTGGAAGCGCTTGAAGAAAGGCCCGCGGCGTGACGGTGCGGCTCTCGAAGATGCTCTGCTTCACGTCGGGTGTCCAGCGTTGCGCGATCGGCTCGCCGGCGAGGTTGACGATCACCTCGCACGCGGCGGCACCGTCGGCCGCCTCTTGCGGGGCGCGTAGCGAGACGACGACCGCCTCGTCGCCGCGCGCCTTCAACGCCGCTGCGAGCGCTCTGCCGACGAAGCCGCTACCGCCGAGCAGCGCAACGTTCATGAGACCAGCGCTTCGTCGATGATCCTTAGCAGTCTCTGCGCTTGGGCGTCGAGGCCCTGTGCATAGACCTTCGGATGCGTGAGGTAGAAAAGCGCCATCGTCCGCAAGAGGAAGCGGTGCTGCTGCGGGTGCGGGAGGAGCTCGAAACCACGCAGCGCGCAACGCGCGAGGTAGTCCACGCGCTCGAAGAGATGTTCGCGGCCGCCGTAGACTGCAACAAAGTTGAGATCACCGTGAGCACGGTCCTCCTCTTGGTCGATGAATGAGTCGAGCAAGACGTGCAGCGCACTCACCGCGGGGAAGTACGCGCCGTAGGTGGCGGCGAGCGCGTCCTCGTGGGCTTCGAAGAGCATGTAGAGCGGCGCGTAGACGTGGAACTGCGAGCCCGCCGCACAGGCGAACTCCTGCCATTCGAGGTTGCCGTAGCGACGTGCGTGGCGCACATACCATGCACGGCAGGCGCCTTCGCGCTCACCCTCCGGAAGATGGACGAAGGATTGCATCTCGCCGTAGAGCGTCGCCGCCTCGCGAAAGAGCGGCAGCAGAAGTTCGTGGTCGGCGAGGCGGCGTAACGCTCGCTGCACGTGCGTGACGAGCGAGAACAGATAATCGCCGTCGTCTCCAGCAGGTCCGAGGTCGTAATAACCGCCGACTGCGCTACCCGGCTCGAGCGCGTCGGCGATTGCGCGATGGAGCACGGGATAAGCGGCAACGCCGACGTCCGGATGGCGATCGCAAAGGTTGTCGAGGTAATCGTAAATAGTTTCGAGCGGCGCAACGATCTCGACGTAGTGATCGGCGGCTTCAGGCGACAAGAACGTCGCGAGAATGCACCCGCCGGCGACGTGGTATGCCTTTGTGTCGATTGAGCTCAGGGCTTGTTCGCGCAGCCGGTCGTCGGGAATGATGCCGGCGAGCGCGCGAATCTCATCGAGCGCTCGCGCAGCCTTCGGGACGACCACGCGCAGAAACTCGATGAGCTCGAGAATGCCGGCGGCCCCTCCGCCGACGAGCATCGAAAACCGCGCCGCGCTCGTCGCAACATGACCAGCGGCCCACCTAACGTCGCGGTACATATGCCGGGCCGCTAAATTCCCCCGATGAAGCGGCCGGGGTTGAGGGTCGAGTGCGGATCGAAGCGTGATTTAAGCGCACGCATACGCGCGATTGCGGGCGGGTCGTTGCCCCAAACGTTGAAGGCAGCGCGTGAAGGGTGGTCGCCGGCGATGATGCGCGCACGCGGCTCTGCTTGGTGCAGGGCATCGTCGAGCACTTGGAGTTTCAGGGGAAGATCGCGTGTCTCGAGGCGGCTTGCGCGCACGATGACGTCGCCGTTCATGATGTCGGCGATAGCGTCGGCATCGAGTGCAAAACGGCGCACGAGGTCGCGCGCGCCGAGCACGCATACCTCGGAACGGTCGGGTAAGCAAGCGATGCGATAGGTCATCGAGCGATCCGCGACCGTCGAGACGTAGGCATCGATGATACCGTCGAGCATGTCCCGAGCGCGAGCGTCGATGATGCGCGTCTCCGGGACACCCGCGCGGCCGATCGCCGAACGCAAGTCACGCGTTGCGCGCTCGAGCAGCGCGTCGCTGCTCTCGAGTAAGATGAAGAGACGCCCCTCTGCACCGGGCTCGCCCGGGATCTCCTTTTCGAAACCGTCGATCCAGAGCGCTGCAGAGGGCTCGACGGCCAGCGCGCGGACCTGTGCCATCGCACGAGAACGCGTTCCTTCGGGTAACGGTGCGAGAAACGCACGTGCCGTTTGGGCGAGCGGCAGCGTCTTCAGGTTTGCCTGCACGAGAACGCCGAGCGTGCCGAAGGAACCGACGTAGAGTCGGCTCATGTCGTAACCGGCGACGTTCTTCACGACCATTCCTCCGGCATGCGCGAGCGTTCCGTCGGCGAGCGCGATCACCGAGCCGATGATGAGGTCGCGTGGCCTCCCGTATCGATGGCGACGCGGGCCAAGCCAGCCCGCGGCGAGCGTTCCGCCGACCGTCGCTTCGCCGGTTTTCGGTGCATCGAACGGCACGAACTGGCCCTCCCGCTTCAAGCGCGAAGCGAGGCTCTTGAGTGTGCAACCCGCTTGAACGCCGACGGTCAGGTCGGCTGGGCTGTACGAGACGATTCGCTTGAGCGCGCTTGTCTCAAGGCCGAGCTCGTCACCCGAGGGCGGGAAACCCATCCCGCGCAGAGTGTTCCCACCGACGACCGTTACTTTCGTTCCATCGTCGCTGCACTGCCTTAGGAGGCTACAAAGCTCGTCGGCGCTCACCGGTGCCTTGCGGCGCTGGTTCGACTTCGTGCTCGCGTCAGCTCGCACTATGCTCACCACGACGCACCGGTGGGCTCACCTCGACGCAGCGTGTGCCGGCGGGGAAGATTTTCTCCGGATTGAGCGTGCGCTGCGGGTCGAAGACGTCGCGCACGCGTGCCATCGTCGCAAGGTCATCCGTCGAATAGACGCGCGTCATCGCCTCGCGCTTCTCGTAGCCGACACCATGCTCACCGCTGATCGTTCCGCCGAGCTCGATGGCGGCGTGAAGAATCGCGTCGCCGGTCGATAGTACGGCGCCGACTTGCCGCCGGTCGCGCTTGTCGTAGGCGAGGAGAGGATGCAAGTTACCGTCGCCCGCGTGGAAGACGTTACCGACGACGAGGTCATTCTCGCGTGCCGCAATCTCCACGGCGTGCAGCGCCTTTGGAAGGACGCTGCGCGGCACCGTCACGTCTTGCGTGTAGTAATTGGGCGCGACGCGCCCAAGTGCGCCGACAGCGCCTTTCCTTCCGGCCCACAGCGCGTCACGCTCGGCTGCCGTGCGAGCTGCGCGCCAGGAGAGCGATCCATGACGCTTCGCAATCTCTCGCAGCGCCGCTTCGTACGTGTCCATCTCGTCCTCGAAGCCCGCGTTCTCGATCAGGAGCACGGCAGCCGCATCGGTCGGATACCCGGCGTGAAATGCCTCCTCGACCGCTTTGACGATGACGGAGTCCATCATCTCAAGCGCGGTCGGAACGATGCCGGCTCCGATGATCGCCGAGACCGCCTCTGAGGCGCTCTCGATGTCGGGAAAGGCGGCCAGCCAGACGCGCGTTGATTCTGGTAATCGCAACAGGCGCACCCACGCCGATGTCACGATCCCGAGAGTTCCCTCGCTGCCGACGAGCACGGCGGTGAGATCGTATCCCGCATCATCGACGTCGGTGGTGAAAACCTCGCCGCTCTCGTCGACGATCTCGAGCGCGAGGACGTGGTTGACCGTCGTTCCGTACGAAAGGCAGTGTGGTCCGCCGGCATTCGTCGCGATGTTGCCACCGATCGTCGAGCTGCGCTGCGAGGCGGGATCGGGCGCGTAGAAGAGCTTCGCTCCCGCGACCTGCTGCGAGAGGTGAAGGTTCACGAGTCCCGGCTGCACGCGCGCACGCCGGTTGGCTGCGTCAAGCTCGAGCAGGCGATGCATGCGCGCAAAGGAGATAACGACGCCGCCGCCGTCGACGGAGACGGCGCCGCCGCACAGCCCGGTGCCCGCGCCGCGCGCGATGACCGGCTCACCGAGCTCGCGAGCGATTTTTACGATCGCACTCACCTCGCGCGTTCCCGACGGAATGACGACCGCAGCCGGAAGCTTGCCCTCGCTATACGCGTCGAAGGAGTAGACGGCGAGGTCCTCCGGCGCCGTCTTCACGTTCTCCGCGCCGATCGCATCGGCGAGGCGTTGCTCGAACATCGCGCTCATGTGTAGAGCAAGAACCTCTCCCGCAACGGCATGAATGCATCGAGACCGCTCTTCCACGACGCGACGATCTCGTCGGCGCTTGCACCCCTCAGCACTGCCTCGCGCACGTTGTCCGTTCCCCAATCGAGATCGACGATCCGGATACTCTGCGCGGTGATGTCATTGCGTGCCATTGTGCGGGCCGTCACCAACAGCTCGACGGCCGTGCGTACCGGCGTGAAGCTCCTCACGTCGTGGAGCACCAGTCGTGCGCCGGAAAAGCTACGTCCGGCGTTACCGCCACGCCCCGGAGACCAGATTGTAGGCTCAAACGAAATTCCAGGGAGGCCGCGAGCCTTCATTCGGGCGCAGAACGCTTCGGCGTCGAGGTGCGGCGTGCCGGCATAGAAAAACGGAGCCGGCGTTCCCACGCCGTTGTTCAACCCCATGTCGTCGGTGAGCCCCGTGCAGAGATAGACAAAGGGCGTCTGCCACGTAGGAATGTTTGGCGAGGTGCGAATCCAGTGCAAGCCCGTCTGCGGCCACGTCATGCAGCGCTCCCAGTATTCCATCGGAATGACGCGAAGCTTTGCGCCGATGCCGAAGTGCACGTTAAATAGCTGCGCGAGCTCGCCCATGGTCATACCATGGCGCATCGGAATCGGATAGAGGCCGATGAAAGATGAGTAACGCGGATCGAGCACGGGTCCCTCGACGGCGACGCCGCCAACGGGATTGGGACGATCGAGCACCCAGAACTCGATATCGTGCGCCGCGGCGCTTTGTAGCGCAAATGCCATCGTTGAGGCAAACGTGTACGTTCGCGAACCGACGTCCTGAATGTCAAAGAGCAAGACGTCGATACCCTCGAGCATCTCAGCCGTTGGGTGACGATCGGGGCCGTAGAGACTGTAAACCGGCAGGCCGGTTTCGCCGTCGACGTATGACGGCACGAAGGCGCCGGCGGGGCGATCGCCGTGCAAACCGTGCTCCGGCGAGTAGAGCGCGTGT
This sequence comes from Vulcanimicrobiota bacterium, assembly GCA_030041225.1. Taxonomy (GTDB): domain Bacteria; phylum Vulcanimicrobiota; class Vulcanimicrobiia; order Vulcanimicrobiales; family Vulcanimicrobiaceae; genus Tyrphobacter. The sequence goes on from JASHOG010000018.1 coordinate 25,165, forward strand.
ACGTTGAGTCCCTTCGATCGTACGGCGTTGACGACCGAGACGCCGCTCGATGTCACGCCGGTTTGATTGGTGATGATGCCGATGCGCGCCGATGTCAGCTGGCGCCACCACGGCGAGTTGACGAGCACCTCGTCTCCCGGCACGACCTTGTGCGGCGGAGTGACCTCCACATCGCAAAATGTGTCCGGCGAACGACAAAGCTGGGAGAGTGCCGGCTCCGCGCACATAGTGGCGCCTGCCGCGATCACCGATCCCAGGAAGGCACCTCTGCGCATGGAGTCCAGTGTTCTCCTAGACAAAGCGTGGTTCCGCCGCGCCGATCAGACCGGCGTCGCGCGCGCGAAGGAAGAGCTCGCGCGCCGCTGCGATGCCGGGCTCGCCGACATCGTCGGTAAACTCGTTCACGTAGAGCGCGATATGCTTGCGCATTACCTCGTCGCTCATTTCGAAGGCGTGCTCGCGTACGTACGGCATGATCGTCGGCTCGTTGGCGCGTGCGAAGGCCAGGCTGCGCCGGATCGTTTCGTCGAGTTCGTGTGCGCGATCGACGTCGAGGTCCTCGCGCGCAAGGATCGCGCCAAGCGGAATCGGGAGACCCGTGAGCGATTCCCACCACTCGCCGAGGTCGAGGAGCGAAACGAGGCCGGCGTCTTGATAGGTGAAGCGTGACTCGTGAATGATGAGACCGGCATCGACCTCACCCGCTGCGACTGCCGGAATGATCCTGTCGAAACGCAGTGCGAGACTTTCGAGTCCTGTCATGCCGCGTTCGTACAGGAGCAACCGTAGAAGAAGGTAGGCGGTCGTGCGATCGCCGGGAATGGCAATGCGCGCACGTGCGAGAGCCTCGATGCTCGCGGGCCCGTCTTTGCGCACGACGAGCAACGGACCGCAACCGCGCCCAAGCGCGCCACCCGAGCGCAGGATGCGGTAGCGGTCCATGAGATAGGGAATGGCGCCGTAGCTGATCTTCGTCAGCTCGTACGTGCCTCGTATCGCGGCTTCGTTGAGAGCCTCCACGTCGGCGAGCGCGACGCGTACGTGCGGAGCGCCGTCTCCGAGTAAGCCGTTCGTTAACGCGGCAAAGATGTACGTGTCGTTCGGGCAGGGCGAGTAGGCGAGGGTCAGCATAGCACTGCGTTCGCGATGCGCGCGAGGCCGTCGACGCCGGAGGCGAAGCTCCACTGTGAGCGCGAGCGCTCACCCGCGTAGTTCGAGATGCCGCGCACTTCGATCGCAGGAATCTTCGCGATCGCCGCGGCGCGCAGCACCGCGAAGCCTTCCATCGACTCCACCTCCGCGCCGAGTGCGCGCAGGCGCGCCGCGGTCGCATCGCTCGCGGTCACGCGCGTTACCGTGACGCCGTTCACGCGACGAAAGCCCGCTGAAACGAGGCGATCGACGAGCGCGAGATCCGAGATGCTGCGATCGACGATGCGCATGCCTTCGGGGAGCGTGAGCGGTACACCGTTCTCGAGGTCGAGCTCGAGTCGCTCTTCGGCGATGACGACGCCTTCACCGATGGGAATTGTGCGGTCGTACGAGCCGGCAATGCCCGCGTTGACGACCAGGTCATAGCGCTTGAGCGCCAGCGCGCTCGCGACGCTCGCCGCAGCCTCGACTGGGCCGATACCGGTAACGAGCGCTTCGATGTCGCTGCGCCGTTCGAGGAAGGAAAGCTCTTGCGCCGTTGCAACGGCTACCAGAATCACCGCACGCCGATGAACTTGTGCGTCTGCAAGGAGAGGCGAAAGCGCTCGGGATGCGCGTGCGCGTAGGCGAGCGCGATCTCGACGTTGCGCTGCTTGTTTCCTTCCGGTTGTAGCAAGATGGACTGCAAGTGCTCGAAGTGCGGCAGGTGTTCCTCCGGGACACGCTCATCGACGATGAGCTTCGCTTCGTTCGCGCGCGCCGCCATGCGCGGATCGACGCGCTCTTTCGGCGAGACGCAGAGCCATACGTCCTCGGGTAACGTCGCGTAGATCGTGCCGTTCGATTCGATGTGGACGCGCCGTCCGTCGTGTCGAAGCGCCTCGATGAGCGCGAGCGTCTCCACCTGCGCCAGCGGCTCGCCCCCGGTGAGAATCACCATCGGGCATGATCCGCCGGTCTCCCCCACGACTCGCACGACGCCTTCGACCGAGGCGATCGATTTCAGCGAGTAATCCGTGTCGCAGAAGTCGCAAGAAAGATTACAACCGGCAAGGCGCACGAACACCGCCGGCGTTCCTGTCCACGTCCCTTCGCCCTGGATGCTGTAGAAGATTTCCGAAAGTTGCAGCATTGTGGTGGTCCCTCGACTTCGCTCCCTGCGGCTCGTTACGCTCGGGACGACAAGGTTGCTATGTCGCCGCGGCGGATGACCGCGCAGGCATCGGGTGTTTCCCAGAGCACGAGCTCGTCGAGCCCCGGCAGCGCCGGCTCGAGGTGCTGCCAAATCCACAACACGATCTCTTCGGCAGTCGGATTCTCGGTCACGTCGTTGAGCGTGCGGTGATCCAGTGTATCGATAGCTTCCGCCCTGACGAGCGCTTCGAGCGCGTCGAAATCCTCGACCATACCGCGTGCCGGGCCGTCCTTGTGCAAGGGTCCCGAGATCGTGACGTCGAGCCGGTACGAATGGCCATGCATGCGCGCGCACTTGCCGGGATGGCTGGGGAGCACGTGAGCCGCTTCGAATCGAAAGCTCTTACGAATCTGCACGGTCGCTACGCTTCCGGCTGAAGCACGAGCTTCATCGCGGTAAAGTCGACGGTGTACGCGTAGTTCTCGAGAAAGGCGTGCGAGATGACGCCGTCAACGGTAAAGGGAAACGCCGTGAGCGGCGAGCCTTGGGGCGTGTAGGTGCCGGGGACGTTGCTCTGTGACGCAGTGCCGACCGCCACGCTCGGCGCGATAAATGGAATCGCCACGAACGAGCCGCCGCCGCCGACGCCGGTCGATGCGCGCGCGGCGTCGAGCTTGAGATGCGCAGCAGCGACAAGTTCCCGTGAAGCATCCACGCCGATGCCGGTGCCGCCGGAGTCGAAGAGGAAAAGCCCTTCCGGCGCGTCACCGACACGAGCACGCGCAAAGACGGTATGGTCCCCGACGAGCCAACACTGCACGATTGACGCTCCGCTGTGTGAAGCCTGCGCCTCGAACTGTTCCGACGTCGCCGCGTCACGCGGGCGAAGGATCAAACGGCGATGCGGGTAGTCGATCGTCGCGAGGAATCGCTCGAAAAGCCCGGTTCCGAGGATACCGTCGATGCGCACGTCCGGCAGTAAGTGATAGGGGCGCGTCGGCAAGACGGAAGCGCTGACGTCGTCGGCATGAGCGCCGCCGACGTCCAGATGCGGGACGAGTGTGCGCTCTATCGGCGCACGTCGACCCGCGGCGAAGGTGCCGATTCCTGCGTTCGTTACCGTGAGGTGGAGCTCGCCTGCAAAGTCGGGATCGAGCACGATGTCCGGCGCCCCGGTATCGATGAGAAAGATTGCATCGACGCCGTCAACCTTTACGTGAAGCATCGGAAGCGGATCGAGAGCGACGAACGGTACCTCGGTCACGCCGCCGTCGACGACGGAACGTTTTGCGAGATCGCTCCGGCGGCGCGTGACTTCCGCAAGCTGCAGTGTCGCCTCCTCTCCCTGAGGCGAGATTGGCGGAACAGATTGCAGGAGCTCCTGTGCGCCGTCGAGGTCGTTGTTGTAGAGACGCAGCTCGCCGAGTCGAAGGCGCGCCTCCAGATCCTGCGGATTCTCGTTCAACTCGACTGCGTACGCTGTTGCTGCGCGATCGAAATCACCGCTCGTGAAGTACGGATCAGCGGGATCTGGTGCGGGCGACGGCGCTACGCCGAGAGCAACGAGCAAGGCACAAGCGGCGAGGGCGCGCGGTCGCACTGGACTGCCGACGCTAGATCGTGCCGTCGGGGCCCATCGATTCCATGCGCCGCTTGAGGTCGGCGAGGAAACCGCTGGCCGTATATCCGTCGAGCACGCGGTGGTCGAGAGAGAGGCAGGAGTTCATCATGTGACGGATCGCGATCGCGTCGCCGTCGAGCACGACCGGTCGCTTCACAACCGCCTCCATCGTCACGATGCCGGCCTGGCCGCCGTTGATGATCGGCGCGGAGAGGATCGAGCCGTTCGCGCCGTTGTTGTTCACGGTGAACGTGCCACCCGCGAGGTCGTCGACGCCGAGCTTGTTCTTGCGCGCCTTGTCGATGAGCTCGCCGGCGGCGATGCCGAGCGCCTTGATCGTCAAGCGGTCGGCGTTCCGAATGACGGGGACGATGAGGTTCGACGGCAGCCCGATCGCGACGCCGATGTTGATATCTTTGAGGACGTGAATGCCGTCGTTCGTGAAACGAGCGTTGACGAGCGGGAACTTTTGCAGCGATTGCACGACCGCGCGGATGAAGAAGGGCAGTAGCGTCAGCTTGTACCCACACTCCTGCTCGAAGCGGGATTTCTCGCGTTCGCGCCACTTCCATACGTTCGTAACGTCGATCTCGACCGTTGACCATGCGTGCGGCGCGCTCTGCTTCGATTCGAGCATCCGCTGCGCGATGATGCGACGCGCCTGCGTGAGCGGGATGACGGTTCCCGGAGTGGGCGCGTCGTACGTCGAGGCGCCGCTCGGTGATGGTGCCGCCTTGCGGGCGGGCACACTGGTTACTGCGGCGCCGGCGGGAGATGTCTGCGCTGCTGCAAGGACGTCTTGCGCGGTAACGCGACCGCCCTCTCCCGTTCCGTGAAGGGTGCGAACGTCGATCTGGTGCTCGCGTGCGAGCTTTCGCACAGCGGGCGAAGCGCTACGAAGCGCGTCCTCCGACGCTGCGCTCACGGGCGCACGAGCCGCTTGGCCGTTCGTACGGGTCGGGGCATTGGTCATACCCGGAACCGGTTCATCGCTCGCCATACGGTTCGCCTCAACTTTGCCGGCCGAATCTGCTGCCTCGGCGCTCTCGATGATCGCAATCGGCGTGCCCGTGGCGACGGTCTCTCCTTCTTTGACGAGGAGCTCGCGAAGCACACCGCTCACGGGTGCGGGCACTTCGGCATTGACTTTATCGGTCGAAACCTCGACGAAGGGTTCGTACTTCTCGACGTTTTCGCCGGGCTTCTTGAGCCACTGCGCGACCGTCCCTTCGGTCACCGTCTCGCCCAGTTGCGGCATCGTTACGGTCGTCGGCATCAGAACGCAACCATCTCGCGCATCGCCTTCGCCATCTTCTCCGGCGACGACATGAACTCGTGCTCGAGCGTCTCGGCATAACCCATCGCGGGGACGTCGGGCGCGCAGAGGCGCCGAATCGGCGCGTCGAGGTTGAACAGTGCCTCCTCCGCGACCATCGCGCTGATCTCGGCACCGATGCCGCCAAACTTGTTATCTTCGTGAATGATGAGCAGCTTACGCGTCTTCTCGACACTGTTCAGTATCGTCGTCCGATCCATCGGACGAATCGAGCGCAGGTCGATCACCTCGACCGAGAGGCCGTCGCCTTCGAGCGCCCTCGCAGCTTCGAGCGCCCAATGGACGTAAAGACCGTACGAAACGACGCTTAGCTGCGTTCCCTCTTTCAAAACGTTCGCCTTGCCGATCGGAATCGTATAGTGCCCGCTCGGCACCTCACCCTTGATGAGGCGATAGGTCTTCTTGTGTTCGAGGAAGAGCACCGGATCTGGGTCATCGATCGCGGCGTTGAGCAAGCCTTTGACGTCGGCGGGAAACGCAGGAGCGACGATCTTGAGCCCTGGTACGTGGTAGAAGAGTGCCTCGACGGAGACCGAATGTGAGAGCGCCCCGCGCACGCCGCCGCCGTAGGGTGTGCGAATGACGAGCGGGCACGTGTACTCGCCGTTGCTGCGGTAGCGCGTCTTCGCGGCTTCACCGACGATCTGATTGAACGACGGATAGATGAAATCGGCGAACTGGATCTCCGCGATCGGGCGCAGTCCTTCCATCGCCATGCCGACCGCGATGCCGACGATCGACGCCTCGGCGATCGGCGTGTCGATGATGCGCTGCGGCCCGAACTCGTCGATGAAATCTTTGGTGATGAGGAAGACATTGCCGCGCGCGCCGACGTCCTCGCCGAGGATGATGATGCGATCGTCGTTCTTGAGCGCCTCGTAGAGCGTCGCGCGCACAGCCTCGACGTTGTTCATCGTCTGCGAAGAGGCGGTCATCTTGGAGGTCGTCACTGCCATGGCTGCCACGCTCCTTCGTACACGTGCGTGTACAAGTCTTCGGCTTTCGGGAACGGCATCGCCTCGGCGCGATCCGTGGCCTCATTCGTCTCGCGCAACACGTCTTTCTTCATCGCTGCGACGTCCGCCTCACTCATGATGCCGGCTTCGACGAGTTTCGCCTCGAAGCGCGGCACGGGGTCGCTCTTGCGGTGCTCCGTCACCTCGTCTTTCGTGCGATAGGTCATGTCATTGTCGTCGGTGGAATGGGCGAGGAAGCGATAGCACATTCCTTCGAGCAGCGTCGGTCCGCCGCCGGAGCGCGCACGTTCGAGAGCCTCTTTCACGCACGCGTACGTCTCGACGGGATCGAATCCGTTGAAACGCTTTCCCGGCATGCCGTATCCTACAGCGCGCTTCCAAATCTCCGGCTGTGCCATCTGTTTCTCGATCGGCGTCGAGATCGCCCAGAGGTTGTTCTCGACGAGAAAGACGATCGGCAGTTTGTGGACAGCCGCGAAGTTCAGCGACTCGTGCCACTCGCCTTCACTCGTCGTACCGTCACCGTTCGTGCAGAGCACCGCGCGCCCGCTCTCATTGCGATACTGTATCGCGTACGCTGCGCCGACAGCATGCGGTATGTGCGCTGCGAGCACCGACGAGAACGAGAGAATGCCCGTCGCTTTGGACGAGTAGTGATTGGGGAACTGACGCCCGCCATTGTGGTCGGCTTCGCGCGCGAAGATCGAGAGCATGATCTCGTACGGCGTCAAGCCGACGCCGAGGCAGAGCCCCAGATCGCGATAGTAGGGCGCGAGCAGGTCCTTCCCACGCTCGAAGGCCATCGCAGCCCCTGCCTGCAACGCTTCGTGCCCCTCGCTACCGAGCGCGAACGGTACCTTTCCCTGCCGGTTCAATTGGAAGCCGCGGTTGTCGAGCTGGCGCTGGAGGAGCATGTTGCGGAACAGCTGCCGCAGCTGCTCGTCGCTCAAGCCGCGCCGCTCGAAGGCGGTGGTCGTTCGTACTGCCACGGGCGCTGTAGTTCGCGCTGGCGGGGGCGGAACGCTTCAACTGCCGCCCCGACGGCATACCCTCCGGGGGCGCCTCGCTCGCTCGGCGAAAAGCGGCGGCATGCGAGCCTTCGGGACGGCCTTGCTCACGTGCATGCTGCTCTTGGCTTCGCGCGACCGAGCTATGGCGGTTACTGAGTATTGTCCGGCATACATAAGGGCGGAGCATGCCTTTGACATGGCAAACGGAGCCGCCGCGCTCTGGTCGTATGAAATCGCAGCCTTTGGGCCGCGTTCGGTGCGCGGTGATATTCTCGCGCAGACGACCGATGGCTGGTATACGTTCGAATTTCCCTCCGCTCCGCTGACCAGGGCCGGCGAGGGCAATTTTGTTTCGCCAGCACTCTACATCACATTTCCTCACCCGGTGACGCTGCTGCGCTGGTGGGTGAGGGACGCCCAAACCTCTGACGATGCGTTTTTCGGTTGGAATCAGCGAGGTGCAGTCGAATGTCCGCCGCGGGTCATCGCGGTAACCGAGAGCGCAGCGCGATCGTGGTGGCCGGCGGACAAGGCGCTGTTGTCGCCGTCTCCGCGCGAGTCGATCGTGGAGGCTGTACCGATCGCAGCACCGGACGGCGCTTCTGCGTGCGAGAGACCTTTTGGCGCGGCGCAGGCCGAACGCGTGCCGCCCGTGGACTTTCCGTCCACCGCCGAACGTAGCATTTCGGGCTCAACCGACGTGACCGTGACCGTTGCGATCAACGCAGAAGGAACGATCGATGACGCATGGATCTCCGGTCCGTCCGACATCCCGGCCCTCGACAAAGAGGCGCTTCGTGTCGCCCGCGAATCGACATATCGAAGTACCATCGCCTTTTGCAGGCCGGTTCCAACGTTCTACGAGTTCATCGTCACTTTCACAACCGTCTGAGTTAATGCGAACCTTCACGGCAGCGATGATCACTTGCGCGCTTCTCTTGGCGGCGCGCGAACGAGCCATGGCGATTGCCGAGTATTGCCCCGCGGAGATTGACCTATCGCACGGCGTTGGCACGAGCAGCGACAGCGCTCCCGCACAGATGTGGGCCTACACGCTTCGTGCGGAAAATGCGCGAACCGTCTCCGGTACGATTGTCGCACAGACGGATGCAGGATGGTTTGCTTTCCCGTTTCGGAATGCGGTGCTCGTAGGGGGGAACGTCGATTACCGCACGATCTATGCGAGCTTCTCCCGCCGCGAGTACGAGTCGGCGCCTTTGTACGTTCGCTTTCCTGGGCCCGTAAAGATCCTTCGCTGGTGGATCGCTAACGCAACGACCACTGCCGACGCGGCGTTCGGGTGGAATGCGGGGGCGCAATATGCGTGCCTTCCTCAAGCTGGGCTTGGCGTATCGACGGGTAGATCCGGTTCAACTTTCCCCCTGCGGCGCCTCACGCCCGAGCCCAACCTTTCAATCCCTCCGCCGCCGGGAACACCGGTGGTGCAAGCGGGGACAATCGCCGAACCTCTCGGGATGACGACCTGCGCCACGCCGTTCACGAACGCACATGCGAGAATGGTCGGCGAAGTCGGCTACCCTTTGGGTTACCGGTTGCATGAAGAAGTGACCGTCGAGGTTGCCATCGCGGGAGACGGGCACCTCGATGACGCGTGGGTATATGCCCCGTCCGGCTATGAGGCATTCGACAAGGAAGCTATGCGAACGGTGAAGTCTTCGGAGTTTGTCGGCGGAACGGCCCTCTGTCAGCCGGCACCAGGCTTGTATATCTTCATCGTGACCTTCAACGATCCGATAGACTTCGAACCGCTCTGGTGAACAGTGATGGACTCTGATATCCGGCGATACGTCATCGTCGGAAACGGTTTTGCGGGAACGACGTGTGCGGAGCAATTGCGTAAGCATGATCCTTCGTGCGAAGTTACGCTCTTCGGCGACGAGCCGTACCCGCTCTACAACCGCATCTCGCTTCCGCCGATGCTGCGCAAGCAACTACCCGAGGCAAAAGTGATGATTCGCAGCGTTGCGTGGCACGAGGAGCACCGCATCGACCTGAAGCTGCGCACCGCGGTCTCGAAGATTATCCCAGAGGAGCACGTTGTCGAAGCGGACGGGAGCAGCTACCCGTACGACGCACTCCTGATAGCGACGGGAGGACGCCCGAATACGTGCGACGTTCCCGGCGGCGAGGGCGCCGCGAATCTGTACAGCTTTCAGTACCTCGACGACACGCGCGCGATCTCCGAGCAGCTCGAGCACAGTAAGGCCGCGGTTGCGATCGGCGGCTCGTTCATTGCCTACGAGCTCGCCGAGGCATTCTCCGTGCGCGGCGTCGAGACGCACTGGGTACTGCGCGGCCCGCGCACGCTCCACCGTATCCTCGACGAAACGGCCGCCGAGCTCGTTGCCGAGGCAGCTCGCGACCAAGGGGTGTATCTCCACTACGGCGAGGAAGTCGAGTCGTTCGTGCGCTCGAACGGCGTCGTCACGAAGCTCATCACGAAGAAGGGCTTGGAGATTTCAGGCGAGTGCTTTGCGGCGGGTCTCGGGCTGACGATGAACACCGACGTCCTCGTCGGGACGGGGGTCGAGACGAGCCGCAACGGCATCCTCTGCAACGATCACTTGGAGACGAACGTGTCGGGCATCTTCGCCGCCGGCGATGTTGCCGATTTCTTCGATCCGATTCTCGAGATTCGCTATCGCATGGGGACATGGAATAACGCCGGTGCGCACGGTAAAGTCGCCGCGATCAACATGATGGGCGGCAGCGAGAAATATCACGACATTCCCGAGTACTCATCACTCCTCTTCAAAGGGCAGACCATCACGCAGTTCGGCCTCTCTCCTGAGCTACGCCCCGATCTCGAGACAGTGATCAAAGTCGACGAAGAGAAGAAGTGGTATCGTTCGCTCTACTTCTGGCAGGATCGCCTCGTCGGCGGCATTATGATGGGCAAAGGCAACCGCGCCGGAAAGCGCAAGTACGGCGAGGCGATCAAATCAAAGCAAGCATTTCCGAAGCACGAGTGGCAGTCGATGCTGGAGTGGACGGCGTGACGTTACATGAACGAGCAGGCGTCGAGGGGCTAGAACGACGGATCGTTTATCAGATGTCGCAGCCAAAATAAAAAAGGGTCAAGCCGTTGAGCCCGTAGCTGTCGTGACGTTTCTAAGCTGGTTTGGCTACGAGCGCCGTGGCTACCTGGTGACGGCGCGTGTTCGGTCGCGCCTTCAGCAGCTAGGAATTGCAACCGAACCGGACTTCGATGCCGTTGGCTACTATTCGCAAATAAGATTCGTACCGTCAACCGATGGCGTGCGTGTCGATCCCACGATTCGACTCGGACGGCTGGTCCAAGCAAGCCGGCCGGTTGTGTGCTGCGCTCCAGACGACGACATTCAGAAAGTCTTAACGCAGATGATGATGAACGATTTTTCGCAGATCCCAGTTCTTACGGGGCCGCGAGATGTGAAAGGCATCGTCACCTGGGAGAACATCGTAAGAGCCGAGGTTAAGAGACCAATTAAGTGGGCTCAAGACGCGATGTCCGGCGCAGAATCGCTGCCGATGGATGCGCCACTCTCGGAAGCTATCCCAATAATTGCGAAACGGGCGTTGGAGATGCTAGGCAAAATCCTTCAGATTCGAAATAGCGTCATGCACTTCGATACTGACGGGATTGCTCCGAGTGAGCAGAAGGCGCTCGACGACCTCCGACGACTGCTTCGCGAGATTGTACCCTAGGGAATTCTGGGACTTCGTCTAGACGCCGGGGAGCTTTGTCGCGATAGGTAGGGCGTGATGCAGCCGGAGCCGGAATCATGCTGACGTTCTTTCCAAAAGCAGGCACCATCCTAACCTGCGACTACGATGCGTTTTCGCAGCCTCCACTTATGGTAAAACGGCGTTACGTCGTCGTTTTACAACGACATCCACGTGCGCGCCCGTCGACGCTTCTCGTCATGCCGCTCAGCACAACAAGGCCGCTCCCCGTCGAACCTTGGCACTATGAGTTAAAAGCGGGAGACTATCCCTTCCCTTAAGAACTGCTGGGCAAAAGGAGATATGCTTGGAGCCGTGCCCTTCAAGCACCTTGATCGCGTGCGCTTTGAATCAGCATGGGTAGCGCCGCGGCTAAGCGAGAGAGATTACGTGGGTATCCGCAATGCCGCAATGCGAGCGATCTGCGACCCATTGACATAGGCACTCTTGATGGAGTAGGATGCCGTTGTTACCCGTAAATCGGGCTTGTGGGTCCTGTCCGCCGCGGCGGCAGGGCCTTTTTGCTTGGCCGTTGCAGCGCTTTCTGCCCGTCCCTCGACTTCGTTCGCGGAGTTTACCCTGAGCGTGCGTAGCACAGTCGAAGGGCTCACTCCGCTCGGGATGACAAAGCGAGGGAGCGTTCTAGGCACTGAGCGAAGGCGTCGACGTCTTTGGGTTGCGTCGCCCAGTGCGTCATCCAGCGTATCTCCGGCAGCGCCTCGTCGTAGGCGTAGAAGAAGTACTCGCGCTGAATGCGCGCGATCGCGTCGCGGTTCAGGGTCGCAAAGATGGCGTTGCAGCGAACGGGTCGCGTTACGCGGATACCTTCGATACTTCGGACGCGTTCGTGGAGCCGCTTCGTCATCGCATTCGCGTGTGAGGCGTAGCGAAGCCAGAGGTCATCGGTCAGCAGCGCTTCGAGCTGTACCGCAACGTACCGCATTTTCGAGGCGAGTTGCATTGCCTGTTTGCGCACGTAGGGCGCCGCAGCTCTCGAGAGAGACGGGTCGAAGAAACAAACGGCCTCGCCGAACATGAGGCCGTTCTTCGCGCCGCCGAAGCTGAGCACGTCGACGCCGAGATCGACGGTCAACGCGCGCGGCGTCGTACCGAGCGAGGCGGCAGCGTTCGCGATACGCGCACCGTCGACGTGCACGAGCAGGCCGCGCGCATGCGCGTAGGTGCAGAGCTCTGTGATCTCGTCGGGCTCGTAGACGTCGCCGTACTCCGTGGACTGCGAAATCGTAATGACGCGCGGCTGGGGATGGTGCTCTTCGGGCGAGACGAGTAGGTGCGGCTCGAGGAGCTCCGGCGTGAGCTTGCCGTCGGGCGTCTGCACCGGAATGACCTTCGCTCCGGCAAAGCGCTCGAGGGCGTTGCACTCGTCGACCTGAAGGTGCGCGTTTGCCGGGCAAAGGACCGCCTCCCACGGCTTCACGAGGCAACTAAGCGCGACGATATTTGCCGCGGTTCCCGTGAGCACGAAATAGACGTCGGTCTGAGCGCCGAAATGTTCGCGGAAGCGCTCGATTGCCGATGCCGTCCACGGATCGCGTCCGTACGCGACGGCGTCGCCGCCGTTTGCCCGCGCGATCGCTTCGAGAATCTCCGGTGCAACCGGTGCGGCGTTGTCGCTTGCGAAGCTGCGCTCGCTCACAGCTGCACGGTGACGCCACGCTTGGCCGGCTCGGCGGACCATCCGAACTGAGATTTTACAAAGGACGCGAGAGCCGCTGCGGAATTCGGTTCGCCGTGCACCGCGTACAGGTGCGGCTTTGCCGTGCACGTCGAGAACCAGCGCGCGAAGTCGTTGCGGTCGGCGTGACCGCTGAAGCCGGAGAGGTTGACGATCTTCGCGCGCACGGGTAGCGTGTCGCCGAAGAGGCGCACCGTCTTCGCCCCATGGGTCAGGATGTAGCTGAGCGTGCCGCACGTCTCGTAGCCGACGAAAATGATCGTCGATTTTTCGTCGGCGAGATGATTGTGTATGTGATGAAGCACGCGTCCGCCGGTCGCCATGCCGCTCGCGGAGATGATGAGATGCGCGCCTTTGAGCCGGTTGAGCGCCTTCGACTCATCCGTGGTGACCGCGAGCGAGAAATCGTTGACGCCGAAGGGCGTTGCGGCACCGTCGTTCGGTATAGGCTTGTGTGCCTCGGGAAACTTCTTGAAGACGTCGTCAACCTTCTCCGCCATTGGGCTGTCGAGATGCACGGGGAGGGATTTCAAACGCGGCTCATCGCGTTGAATCGCGGCGACCGCGAGCAACATATCCTGCGTGCGCTCGACGGCAAATGCAGGCATGACCATGACGCCGCCGCGTTCGACGCCGTCGAGGAGAGCCGCCTTTAAGGAGGCGAGCGCATCGGGTGGGTGCACCGTGTCGCCGTACGTCGATTCGCAGACGATCGCGTCGGCTGTGCCGATTGGATCGGGATCGTAGAGCAGCGCGCGACCGTATCGTCCGAGATCCCCGGAAAAAATGACTCGTTTCCCCTCGAGCTCGAGAGCCGCGAAGGCCGACCCGAGGACGTGCGCGGCGTTATGATAGGTCGTGCGCACACCCGGGATCACCTCGAAGTTCGTGCCGAGTGAAACGGGGCGAACTAAGCGCAGCGTTCGCTGTACGTCGCCTTCGTTGTAGTACGACGGCGGTGCCGTGCGTTCGTGCTCGAGGCCGCGTCGCGCCATCTCCTCTTGAAGTTGCGCTGCGTCCTCGAGCACGATCTGCATGAGCGCTTGCGTCGGCGGTGTGCAGTAGATCGCTCCGGAGAACCCGTCACGCACGAGTTTCGGCAGGTAGCCGATATGATCGAGATGACCGTGCGTTACGACGACGGCTTCGATGTCGTCGGCTTCAACGGGAAGTGGTGCGTCGTTGAGTGCCGTGACCGCGCGTTCTCCTTGAAAGAGACCGCAGTCGACGAAGAGATAATGGCCTCCGACCGTGAGCAGATGCTTGCTGCCCGTGACGGTCCCGGCCGCGCCGACGAAAGTAAGCTCAGCCACGCGAGGCGTTCACCGCATTGAGGGCGATGGAGCTCGGCATCGCGTTGCGCAGGTACACCTCGAGACACCGATCGAGCAGCGCAACCGGATCCTTGTCCTCGAGGATTACCGCGCCGGTCTCTTTCTGCACGAGGGCGCGCACCTCGTCAACGTGATCGGCGATGCCGCCGGAATCGCGCAGGACGCCGATGAGCTTGCCTTCGTCATAGGCGATGCAGAACTCGCCGAGCGTGCCGCTACGGCCACCGACGAAAAGAACGAAATCGGAGCTGTGGATGTTGTGCGTCTCACGCCCCATCAATCCCGATCCCGTAAAGACCATCGTCGTATACGGCTGAATGGGAGAGTCGTACACGGTGACATGCTCCTCGCGCGTGAGCGCGGGCGAGACGCCGAGGCTCGCGCCGCCGGCTTCATGTGCGCCGAGTACCGCCGCATGCGGCAAGCCTGGACAGGCGCCCGTGACGATCGTGCAATCGCGCTCCGCGATGCGACGTCCCAGGCGGTGCGCGAGGTCAAGCTGCTCCTCCGATATAGCGCCGCCGGAGGAGCCCATGACGCCGATCTGTATCTTCATGCAAGCGGGGATACGGCAGTAACACGCAGCCTCCCCGCGAAGTCGCTCGCTGTGCCAGAACGTGAGCGTCTCGAAGTCGATGTGCTTTTTGTCGGTGCGGGCCCGGCGAGCCTCGTGGGAGCGATCGTGCTCGCGGAGAGAGCAAAAGCCGCGCATCGCTCGCTCGAGATTCTCGTCATCGAGAAGGCAGCGGAGGTATGGAGTCACGCGATCTCCGGCGCCGTCTTGGACCCACGCAGCTTCGACGAGCTTGATCCGCAATGGCGCGAGCATGGCGTTCCCGTCGAATCGCCGGTGACGCGGGACGAGCTGTGGTACCTAACGCCCTCGAAGAAGTTCAAGGCGCCGTTGACGCCGCCGCCGCTCAACAATCACGGGAAATATGTGGCGTCGCTTCAAAAACTTGTGCGGTGGCTCGCGGAGCGCGCCGAAACGGCAGGCGCGCAAGTCTTCCCCGCCTTTCCGGGTCAAGAGTTGCTTTGGGAGGGAGAGCGCGTCGTCGGCGTGCGCACCGGCGACAAGGGCGTAGATCGCGACGGGAAACCAAAGGCGAACTACGAACCCGGCGCCGATCTCATCGCGAAGATCGTCATTCTCGGCGAGGGGCCGCTCGGGACGTTGACCAAACAGGCTCGCAAACGGCTCGACCTCGACGCGGGGAAAGAGCCCGCCGTCTATGCGCTCGGCGTTAAGGAGCTCTGGCAGTGTGCGGCAGGTTCAGTGCAAGCGGGAAGCGTCATTCACACGCTCGGTTATCCGTTGCCGTCGCAAACTTTCGGCGGCGCCTTCATCTACGGTATGGCAAACGACGTGCTCGATATCGGCATGGTCACGGGACTCGACGCTCGCGACCCGACGAGCGATCCGCACAACGAGCTACAACGCTTGAAGCAACACCCGGCGATCGCTGCGATGCTGAAGGAGGCGAAGCTGCTGCGCTACGGCGCGAAGGCCATTCCGGAGGGAGGGCTCTTCGCGATGCCCCGCCTCTATGGCGACGGCTTGATGATCGCCGGCGACTCGGGCGGCTTCTTGAACGGCATGCGGTTGAAGGGAATTCATTTGGCTATGAAGTCGGGGATGCTCGCGGCAGAAACCGCATGGGAGGCGCTGGAGAGCAACCGTTACGACAGGACGGTGCTCTCGGGGTACGAGCGGCGCTTCAAGGAGTCGTGGGCTTTCCGCGAGCTGCGTGTCGCGCGCAACTTCCACCAGGGTTTCGAGCGCGGCCTCTTCTGCGGGGTCGTCAACGCAGGGCTCGCGACGGTTACCGGCGGGCGCGGATTCGGCGTTGCCGAGCGGCTGCATGCGAAACCCGGATACGAAGTGATGGAGAAGCGCGGCTATCGTCCGCAGGAATCGGCGCGAGCGAGGATCGATAACGTTCTCACGTTCGACAAGCTCACCGACGTCTACAACTCCGGCACGATGCACGACGAGAACCAGCCCTGCCACCTGCACGTCGAAACGCAGGTCTGCCACGATCGTTGCACGAGCGAGTATGGGAATCCGTGCCGCTACTTCTGCCCTGCCGCCGTCTACGAACCGCTTTTTGAGAAACGCAACGGGACGGTCGAAGGACGCCTGCAGATCAACTTCACCAACTGCGTGCATTGCAAGACGTGCGACATCGCCGATCCGTACCAAGTGATCACCTGGGTGCCTCCGGAGGGCGGGGGTGGACCGGTGTATACGGGGATGTAACGTGACCGCGACCATCAACGGGGAAGCGCGCGAGTTGCGCGACGACATCACGGTCGCCGAACTGCTCGACTTGCTCGGCAAGACGCCGGTGGGCATCGCGGTTGCCTGCAACGAGCGCGTCGTCCGCCGCTCGAAGTACGGCGAGCACCGCATTGCGCCAGGCGACCGCGTCGAGATCATCCAAGCAGTCGCGGGGGGATGATCATGACTGATACGAAACTGAAAATTGGACGGCGCGAGTTCACGTCGCGACTCATCGTCGGGACGGGCAAGTACCCGTCGCTCGAGGTCATGCAAGCCGCGCACACGGCGAGCGGAGCGCAGATCGTCACCGTCGCCATTCGTCGCATCAACCTCGACGACGCCAGCGGCAAGACACTCCTCGATTACATCGATCGATCGCGTTACACGATCCTGCCGAACACGGCGGGCTGCTATAACGCAAAAGAAGCCGTACTCACCGCGCAGCTCGCGCGCGAGCTGCTTGACACCGAGTTCGTGAAGCTCGAAGTAATCGGCGACGCGCAAACGTTGCATCCCGATCCCCGCGCCACGCTCGAGGCGGCGGAACGGCTCGTCGCCGACGGCTTCACCGTTCTTCCTTACATCGGCGACGACCCGATCGTCTGCCGTCAGCTCGAGGAGATCGGCTGCGCCGCCGTAATGCCGCTTGCAGCGCCGATCGGTAGCGGGCTTGGCGTCTGCAATCCTTATTCGATTCGGATCATCAAAGAGCGTGCGGGCGTTCCAGTGATCGTCGATGCGGGCGTCGGCACGGCATCCGACGCGGCGATCGCTATGGAGCTGGGTGTCGACGCGGTGCTCATGAACACGGGCATCGCCCGCGCGCGTGATCCGGTCTTGATGGCCGAGGCGATGCGCGCCGCGGTCGAGGCGGGACGCATGGCCTACCTCGCCGGGCGCATGGAGAAACGGCTCTACGCAAGCGCGTCGAGCCCAATGGAGAGCCTGATCGCCGCCGAAAAAGCGGGCCGATGAAGAAGATCACGGTTGAAGAGCTCGAGCAGTGGCGCAAGAGCGGAAAGGAGTTCGTGCTGCTCGACGTTCGCGGTCCGCAGGAGCTCGCCGTCGCCTCGTTGCCTGAAGCGGTAAACCTTCCGATCTATCATCTCGCCGCGCGTCTCGGCGAGCTCGACCGCGAGGCCGAGATCGTCTTGCTCTGTCACATGGGAGGAAGAGCGGAAGTCGCGGCGCGTTTCTTGATGAGGAACGGCTTCACGAACGTCTATCCCGTCGAGGGAGGTATCGATGCTTACGCCGAGCGCATCGACCCGACGATCGCGCGCTACGACTGGATCAACACGCTGACGGCACCCTGACCGCGCGCAGCAGCCAGTGGACCGCCCCGCGTAGGGGCGTATGCGGGTGCGCCCACGTGCCCGCGATGCGGTCTGCGTCGCGCTCCTCGAGCGACTCGATCGTGAAGTTGGGCGCGACGATCGCGCGCAAACTCGGTTCATCGAAGTAAACGTGCGGCACACCGCGCTCGTCGCCGTCGCTCGGCGCGAATGTTGCATCCGCGAGGCGCTCTCCCTTTCCATAGCGTGCATCGCGCACGGAGGCAAAGGTCGCATAGAGCAGGCCCTCTTCGCGTAGCGCCCGCGCGACGGCATCGAGCCGCTCGGCGACGCTTTGCGGTGTGCCGTGCAGCAGTGCGTGCGTTGTCAGCACAGCGTCAAAGCTGCCGGCCGGCCCATCGAGCGCGCTGCGATCGGAAGCATCCTCGTCGGAGATCGCAATGACCTCGAAGCCTGCCTCCACGAGGGCCTGCGTGTTGCGCCCGCGGCCGCTGCCGAAGTCGACGACACGCGCGTGGTCTTTTTCGTGAAGGCGGTCGATGAGCTCGAGCGCAAGCGGATGTGCCGGCATCGAAGGTTTCTCGGCGACACCGTCGCAAAAAGCCTCCACCATGCTCAGCACCGGCGACAAGCTCCCGAACGTCACCGTTGAGGACGACACCGGCAAACGCGTCAAGACGTCCGATCTCCTCGACGGCATGCTCATCCTCTACTTCTATCCCAAGGACGACACGCCGGGCTGCACCAACGAGGCATCGCAGTTCCGCGACCTCCTCCCTCGCTTCAAGCGCCGGAAGGTGCGGATCGCCGGCGTGAGCCGTGACTCCGTTGCATCGCACCAAAAGTTCAAGAAAAAGTACGGATTGACGTTTCCGCTGCTCTCGGACGTCGACTCGAAGCTCTGCGACGCCTTCGGCGTCATCGTCGAGAAGAGCAACTACGGGAAGACGTATCTCGGCATCCAGCGCTCGACGTTCCTCATCGACGAGAAGGGAAAGATCGTGCACGTGTGGCCGAACGTGAAGGCCGACGGCCACGCGCAGGAAGTTTTGGACTACCTTAGTTCTCCGCCTGGCCCTTTCCGCGCGGGAGCGAAAACTGAATCAGCGCGCGCACCGGCGCGAGGCCGCGGCTAATGACGGCACACGGAGTCACGCTCATCCCGAGTCCTTCAAGGCGCTCCTTCGCCGCGAGCAACTCACCGGCGTTGCTAACGATATCCTCGACGAGCAGAACGTGCGCGCCGCGCTCGTACGGTCCCTCGACATACTCGTTCGGAAAGGCGCCGTAACCCTTGGGCTTCTTCCGAATGACGATCATCGGGATACCCGAGAGCTGCGAGACTGCCGTTGCGATGATCGCGCCGCCGAGCTCGGTGCCGCCGATCAAATCGGGATTGGTCTCGGCGACGAGCGGTGTGAAGAGACGCGCGATGCGTCGCAGAATGTGGGGATCGCTGAAGAGCTGGAACTTGTCGATGTAGTAGTCGCTGCGCGCGCCGCCGGCGAGCACGTAATCGCCCCGCGTTAGCGCGCGCTCCATGATAATCTTGCGCAGCCAGACGAGCTCGGGAAGTGGCCCGACGGGCTGATCGGGTGACCCTAGATGCTCCATTGCCATGCGTTCCAGGCCTCCTGGACCGGGTTGGGGTCGAAGCCTTTGAAGTCGTCGCTGATCGGCTGCATTTGGCGCCGCCAGTAGAAATAGACGTTCGGCACGTCGTCGTGCAGCAACTGCTGCGTCAGGGCGTACGCCTTCTTGCGCGTTGCGCGGTCGTAGTGTGTCAGTGCAACCTCCTGCGCCGCGTCCATCGCCGGGCTACAATACCGATCGTAGTTGTAGCCTCCCGGGGGGAAGTTCTTGCAGGCAAACTGGGAGCTGTCGTCGGGGTCGATGCCGGCGTACCAACCTGTGGGGCTCAAGTCGTAGTTGCCTGACTGCAAAATGCCGCCTTCGCCGGCGGGCGCGAAGAGTACGTCCCCTGGGACGTACTTCACCTGCATCTCGATGCCGGCTTGGCGGAGCTGCCCTTGGAGGATTACCGCCTCGCGGCGGCGCGTAACGTTCGAGCTATTCGTGACGCCCACGAGGATGAGCGGCTGACCATCCTTACGCATGATCCCGTCGGGGCCCGGCGACCATCCCGCCGCTTCGAGCAGTGCACGTGCTCGTGCGACGTCGTGCGGATATGAGTGCACGTTCGGGTTGAAGGCCCACATCCAATCGGGAATGTCCTCGGTGGCTTCCTTCTCCTGTCCGTACGTCAGTGTCTCGACGATCTGATGCTTGTCGATTGCGTACGCAATCGCCTCGCGTACGCGCACGTCTTTGAGAAACGGGCGAGCGCAGTTGAGGTAGAGATTCTCGTAGCCGTTGACGTTCACCCACACGATGTGCGTTCCGGGAATGCTCTTGACGACGGGGTACGTCTCGATTGAGGCTTGGTAGATCCAGTCGATCTCGTGCGTGCGCAACAGGTTCACCGAGGTGTTCTCGTCGGGAATGATGTGTAACTCGATGCGCCGTAAGCCGGGCTTTCCCATGAAGAAGGCGTCGTTTGCAATGAGCGTGATGTGGTCGCCGCGCGACCACTCGGCAAATCGGAACGGCCCGTCACTGACGGTGGGCTCACCGTTGAACGGAATTTGATTGATGTTCGGGTACCGCGCAAGCACGTGAGCCGGCGCAACGGGATATGGCTGGTCGCTCTCGGCGAAGAAGGTGTCGACGAAGGGCGAGAATCGCTCCTTGAGGTGAACGACGACCGTGTACGGATTGGGGGTGTCGATCGAACGCACTTCGTCGTACCCGTGCCGCGAGACCACGTTGTTGTTCGGGTTCATGATCGCTTGCCACGACCACTTGACATCCCTGCTCGTCACCGGAACGCCGTCGGTCCATGTAGCATCGCGACGTAAGTGGTACGTGATCGTGAGTCCGTCTTTGCTGATGCCGCCGTTTTCGAACGAGGGAACGGCGGTCGCAAGCATCGGCACGGGATTCCCGCGATCATCGGCCGAGAGAAGCGGCTCGAAGAGCAGCCGCGCGACGAGAACGTCGATCGTGTTCGAGTTCAAGAGCGGGTTGAGGTTCTTGAGATCGGCTTGAATGCCGATGCGCAACACCCCTGGCTGTGTACCGTGTATCTCGCCTGACTTTGTGCAGCCCACGAGCAACGCCGCGAAAGCGGCGAGCGCGAGCGCGGCTCTCATACGGCGGCTTTTCCGCCGACGCGATTACCCGGCACGGGGTCGTACCGGTCATGACGCCAGTGGAAGGTTCCCAGCCCCTGCGTTCCGGTGCGCAGCTCCGTGATGTAGCGCGCCATCTCGACCTGCGGAACGTCGGCCTCGATCTCGTCGAATCCGGCACGCTCCGCAGGGTTCATTCCGAGAATCTGTCCGCGCTTACCGGTGAGTTGTTGGATCACCGTGGACGTGTACGTCGATGGAACGGTCACCGTCACATGAACGATCGGCTCGAGCACGACGGGCTTGCACTTGGGCAGCGCGTCACGCACCCCCATGCCGGCTGCAGTCTTGAACGACTGCTCGCTCGAGTCGACGTCGTGATACTGCCCGTCGAAGAGCGTCACGTGGAGGTCGGTGACGGGGTGGCCGCTCGGCCCGTGCAGAAGTGCCTCGCGCACGCCTTTCTCGACGGCGGGAAAGAACTGACGAGGCACGACGCCGCCGACGATCGTTTCCTCAAACGTCACGCCCGAGCCGCGCCCCTTCGGCTCGAAACGCAGCCAGACGTCGCCGAACTGACCATGTCCTCCGGTCTGGTGTTTGTAGCGCGAATGCACTTCGGTTGACGCTGTGATCGTCTCGAGGTAGGGAATCGCGGGTGGCGCGGTCTCCACCTCAACTTTGTACTTGCGCGCGAGGCGCTCGACCGCCAGCGTCACGTGCTGCTCGCCGTGACCGAGCAGGAGGAGCTCATTTGTCACGTCGGCGCGCTGCAGTGAGAGCGAGGGATCCTCGTCGATGATGCGCGCGAGCATCTGCGAGATCTTCGCCTCGTCGATGCGCTCCTTTGGTCTAATGGCGACCGCGAAGACGGGCGCTCTCTGCGCGAGGCGCGGCAGAAGGACCTTCTGCCCTGCGGTAAGCGTGTCGCCGGTCGAGACCGGCTCGAGGCGCGCGATCGCGACGATCGCTCCCGGCCCGGCCTCCGGGATCGGTTCCTGCTTCTTTCCTTGAAGCCGATAGAGTCCACCCGAGCGCACGCGTTCGTCGCCCTTCGTGATGTCGACGAGCGTCGCGTCCGACTTCACCGTTCCGGTGAGAACGCGAGTCATCGAAAGTTTTCCGGACTGAGGATGAACGATTGTCTTGACAACGCGTCCGATGAACTGCGCACCGGCGTTCGGCTCGATCGGACGTTCCTCCGCGTCGACCTGGGGACGATCTGCGGGAGACGGAAACCAACGCTCGATCGCTCGCACGAGCGCCGGCACACCGGCGCCGCTGACGCCGGCGGCGACGATCACCGGGACGATTTGATCGTGCGAGCACTCGCTGCACAGGTCGCGCTCGACCTCCTCGAGCGGCGGCTCTTTACCTTCCAGCAGCTCCTCCATGAGGGTGTCATCGAAATCTGCCATCGCCTCAAGCAGTGCCGTTCGCGCCCGCTCCACCTGTGCACGAAGCGCCGCGGGAGGCTCTCCTTCGCGCTCGCCGTCGTCTTCGAACGTATAGGCTTTCATGAGCGCGAGATCGATGAAGCCGCTGAAGCTCTCCGCGGTGCCGATCGGCCATTGCTCGGCAACGACGTGGCGTCCGTACGCCTCTTGCAGGGCCGCAAGCGTTCCCGCGAAATCGGCGCCGGGCCGATCCATCTTGCCGATGACGAAAAGGTGTGGTAAGCGCAGCGACGTGCATTCGTCGATGAGGGCGCGCGTCTGTACGATACGAGCTGGATCCGCCTCGCAGACGACGACCGCGGCGTCGACGCCGGCGAGCACCGTGCGCGTCTCCTCGAAGAAGTCGATGAATCCGGGACAGTCGACGATCGTGAGATCGATGCTTCCGGCCGTGCAGTGCGCAAAACCGACGGTCGTCGATTGGGCGTGCGCGATGTCCTCAGGCTCGTAATCGGTGACGGTCGTTCCCTCGGAGATGGAACCGCGGCGCCCTACGGCGCCGCAGTGTGCGAGAAGCGCTTCGACGAGCGTCGTCTTACCGGCGTGATGCGGTCCGACGAACGCAACGTTTCGTAGACCCGAGATATCGGCCATCGCGGCTCCCTTCGGTCAGCGGCGGCGTTTGGCCGCCTTCTTCTTGGTGGACTTGCGTTTGCGCAAGAGCGCCGGCGCTCGCTTGCGTAACGGCTTCCTCGCAAGCTTCTTCGGTTTCGCCGCCCGCTTGGCCGCCACTTTCCGTTTGGACTGCTTCTTCGTTACCGGGCGGCGCTTGGGTGAGGCTTTCTTTGTCGGCCTCAACGGCTTCGATGTGCGCAACGGCTTCGCGCGAGGAGGTTTCGGGGCGCGTTTGGGACTTGAGGGACGCTGCGCGCGAGCGCCGCCGGGCCGCAGAGCGCGAGGCCCGGCAACTTCCTCGGGAAGGCCAAGTTCGGCGCGTCCTAATCCCGTGATGCTGCTGCCGGGAGCGTGAGTGCGCTCGGGGTGGCGCTTTATCTTCTCTAGGTGCTCTCGAGTCGCCCGCAGCGCGACGCGCGCAAGCCTGCCGTTCACCGGGAAGACGAGCTCATTGATGCCGCAGACGTCGAGAACCTGTAACGCAACGTCGAAGGCGCCGCCTTGATCCTTGGGGCTGTGCGCGTCGGAGCCGACGGAGACCGGCACGCCCTTCGCACGCGCCTTCTTGAGAAGCCGCTTGTAGGCGTCCAGATAGCGCTTCTTTTGATCCTCCGGATGGTCGCGGTAGAGGAAGCGGGTGTTGAACTCGATCGCCATCCCGCGCCGCACGCACGCGTCGAGAACGCGTTCTTCGTAACCCTCGAGCTTCTTGTGCTCGGGCCAATGGCCAAAACGCGCTGGGACGTAGAAGTGACCGACGATTTGCCCGGGCAGCTTCTCGACCTCGTCGAGGAGCTTCGCGACGTACATCTCCCATGTGCGATCGGTTCCAACCGTGCCGAAGAGTTCGGCGAACTCGGGATTGTCGAAGGGCCACGGCCAATCGGCGCCCTTCTCGGGATGGTCGATCGTGAGGAAGTGCACGGATCGGATGAGACCATCGGGGCGCATCGCATCGATGATGTTCTGTGCGTCGGGGCGCGACCGCGGGTCCGTATCGACCTCGATGCCGATGGAGAAACGCATTCCCCGATGGAGCGCCTCCGAGACGACCGCCGCATGCCCGACGTCCACCCCTGCCGTCTCGGCGGCACCATAGAGATCTGCGGCTTCAGCGAGTTTGAGCGCGCGGCGCACGGTGCTCACTGCGCCGGGATCCTCGAAGGTAAGGAAGTTCACATGGTCTGCAACCATGAGAAACCTCGGCCAGCCGCGCGTGCAGGCGTGGTAGAACCAAAGGAAGAGCATCCGCGCCGAATACGCGATGGGGCGCTCCTCGGCGAAGGGGCGATGCTCCCCCTTCGCGTGGCCGTGAATATCCGGTATCGCGCGTATCCGTGGGTCGCTCATCGAAACTCCCGCGGACTTTGGCTAACGCGCGCGCCGATACCCTTCCATCTCGAGTAACCGCCGTTTCATTTCGAGCCCATAGTAGTAGTTATGGAGTGCGCCCGAGGCGTCGACGACGCGATGGCAGGGGAAGAAGAGCGGAAGCGGATTGCGTGCCATCACACGCCCAACGGCTCGTGCCGCTTTTGGCTTACCAATCTGTACCGCGACCCACTGGTAGGAGCGAACTTCTCCAGGCGGTATTCGCGCGGCGGCACGAAGCGCCGCCTGCTCAAACGGTGTGAGGTCGCTAATATCGACGACGTGGTCGTCGACCCGCCACGTCCGGAAAAATCGATCGAGCGTCGCTTGTAGCCACGGCGGCGCAGAGCCCCGCACCACTGGGCGCCGTAAGCGAAGCTCAACGCGCCGTCGTACTGCCTCGAAGCCGCCGCCCGTGTCGAAGCTGAGCGAGGCGATGCGCTGCCCTTTGAAGCCGACGTAGAGGCGGCCAAGCGGCGTACGGGCCATGGTTAGGACGACGGGTTCGCTACGCAGC
Source organism: Vulcanimicrobiota bacterium (assembly GCA_030041225.1). GTDB lineage: Bacteria > Vulcanimicrobiota > Vulcanimicrobiia > Vulcanimicrobiales > Vulcanimicrobiaceae > Tyrphobacter. The sequence goes on from JASHOG010000018.1 coordinate 49,882, forward strand.
CTAATGCGCAGGGTCGTGATATGTTCGAGGACTTTGCGGGTGAGGTCGCATGACGGTTCCGGTAGCGGAAGACACGAAAGGCAATACGCGACACCTTCGCACTCCTCGTAGAGCTGCTGACAGTGCGGGCAGGCACGCAGATGCGTCGTGACCTCGATTTTCAAAGAGCGAGAGCACCTGCCACGGGTTTCATCCCACAGCGCCTCGATGTCACGACATCGCATGCGCTGATGCTCCGTCGGAACTGATGCGCCCCACCTGCGGACCGAGAATGCGCCGTAGTATGCGCACGGCGCGATGAACGTGCGACTTCACCGTGCCGATCGGCTGTTGCAGGATCTCGGCGATCTCCGGGTGGCTGCGCCCTTCAATGAAGCGCAGCGTCGCGGCGGCGCGCAGATGCATGGGAAGCTGGAGCAGGGCTCGTTCCACCAGCGCGACGTCGGCGTTCTGCTCGACGATCGACTCCGGCTGCTGCGGGCGGCTCTCCTCGACACCGCTCAGGAGCGCGTCGGGATCCGCGAGCGCATCCAACGCGACGCTGACCGGGCGTTTGGTTCGCAGGCGGTTTCGGGTCACATTCAGCGTGATCGTATAGAGCCATGGCTGCAAGCGCAGCTCACGCAGCTGCTCGGGCGGCATCTTCCCAAGCGCGCGGTAGGCGCGGACGAAGGCGTCCTGCACGATCTCCTCGGCGTCCTCGCGATTGCCGGTCATGCGGAGGGCGAAGCCGTAGAGCCTACGCTGATACTCCTCGACAATCTGCTCGAAGTTCTCAACGCCGGCAACGACCTTGCTCTCCCTCTTGGTCTCATCTCTTTTTGCTCGAACCATCCGCTCGGGCCCTACAGTTTCATTTGGGGGTACGGAGGTTCCCGCGCCCCCCTGCGGAAAGGGCGCCCCATGACGCAACACCGGATGTCGCCGGAGGACGTCCCGCCGCCCGAACTGCTCTCAACGCAGTCGGGCGTTTTTATCGGCGAGATATCCTTCGATGCCTACACGATCTGCAGTTTTCTGCCCGATCTCGACTCGGCGCGCGCAATCCCGCTGGTCCTGATCGGCTATCGCGCGCACGAGGACCCCGCTTTCGTCTGGCTTGTTCCGCAGGGAGGTGTTCGTACCGAAGGCCTGACCAACGATCCGTATTATACGCGCGTTCTCCGCGACCCGCGCGCGTACTTCAGGAAGAAACTTGCGAAGTACGTGGAGGAAACCGGCTCCGTACGACGCGGTATCGAAATGCTCGTCGACTGCCACCAGAACCATCTCGCCTTTACGCCGCTCACGGAGCTACGCGAAGACCCCTTCCGGCATCCGCTCGAGGTTCAACTGGTAGGGGCATTTTAGGAGCTCCCTAGAGAATTCGGATCGAGCGCTCGTAGGTAATGTGCACCGGCACGGGCGCGAGGCTGCCGCCGGTGAGGACACCGTCGATCGTGAGGCGCGCGTCGAGCGCCAGCAGCAACGCTTCGTTTGCGTCGTAGTAGGCGGTTCCGTCGAGGTGGATGCGCCCGTCGATCCTCGCGGTGTGCACCGGTAGCGGTCCATGCACTTTCCCGTCCGCTTGGAACTCAACGCCTACAACTTTTCTCCCGTCGATGATCCCCGGGGTACCCGGACGCAATGACCCCTCGAGGTCGCCGCCCCCAACAGGTGAGGCGGCAGCAAACGGCACGGGGTTGTGAAGCGCGCGGAGGTCGTGAATTGTTGCGGCGTCGAGCCGAATGCTAAACGGTTGATTAAGGATCGTCAGAAAATCGGGGTCGTCATCGAGGCGGTCCTCGAGGCTTCCATCGGGAAGCAGCGCCTGCGCGAACCGCGCCTGCTCCGCCGTCTTGCCCGTCGCGTCCGTTCGCGTGCAATCCACCTGCGCCACGAACTCGGTCGCCGCTCCCGAGGGCTTGACCGAGAGCGTTTCCAGTCCGGAGTACGAGATGCGCGTGACCGCCGCGGCCACGCCGACGCGATAGACGTCCTCCCCGGCGATGCGAAAGCGCATCGGGGGAGTCTCTGCAGATAGGGCCAGAAGGCTCAGAGCGCCCACCGCGGCCGTCGCTTGAAGGATTATACCTCGCACCGGTATCATCATACACGAAATGGTGCAGTCGGCGCGCTACCGTAGCGTCTTACTCTGCGTAGTTGCATGTTGCTCCATCGCGGCGACGACGGTATCGGGCCGTGTTGCAACCCTCTGGGCGATCTATTCGAACGCGACGAACGACGCATATAGCCGCCACGCCGTGATCGAGCCCGACGGGACGACGTTCATCTCCAGCGGCGATATCGACATGGAATGGCTGCGGGACTCGAGCGCGGTTTTGCTCGCCTACCTCCAGGAGGCGCGCACCAAACCCGCCGTCCGCGCGATGATTCGGGGGGCGATCGCGCGCCAGGAACGCTATATCCTCATTGACCCGTACGCGAACGCCTTCACCGATGACTATAGAGTGGCCGAACGCAAGTTTGAGGTGGACTCCCTGCTCTATCCGATCCGTCTTGCGTTTCATTACTGGCGCACGGTCGGCGATGCATCGATTTTCACGCCGGAGGCACAGCGCGCGTACACCCTAATCCTGCGCACGCTCCGGACGGAGCAGCGCCACGCGACGCGCTCGCACTACCGCAGCAACTCGCTCCTCGGCGGCGATGACGGGATGCCCTTCGGGTACACCGGTATGATCTGGACGGGCTTTCGCCCCTCCGACGACCCCGCACAGTACCCCTATAACATCCCGCAGAACATGTTCGCGGTCGTCGAGCTTCAGCAACTGAGCGAGATCGAGCGCCAGGTCTACCATGATCAGCGCGATGCCGAAGAAGCCTGGGGGCTCAGCGTTCAGGTCGAGAACGCCATCGAGCGGTACGGTATCGTCTTCATCCCGAACTTCGGCCGCGTCTACGCCTATGAGGTGGATGGCCTCGGCCACGCGAACCTGATGGACGACGCGAACATCCCTTCGTTGCTCTCTGCGCCGTACTTCGGGTATCTGAGCGTTCGCGATTCCATCTATCAAGCGACGCGGCGCTTCGTGCTCTCACCTGCCGATCCATATTTTTATCAAGGACGCTACGCCCAGGGAATCGGCAGCGCTCACACGCCGCGCGGCTACGTTTGGCCACTCGCGCTGATCGTGCAGGCGCTTACGTCGATCGATCCCGCTGAGAAGCAGCGCGTGCTCGGTTACCTTGCCGCGTCAGACACGGGGAATCACGTGCTCCACGAGTCCTTCGACGTCAACGATCCACGCCATTACACGCGCGCGGACTTCGCCTGGCCGAACGCGCTCTTTACCGAGCTGGACGTACCCGCTCCCGGCGGTTCTTGACGTAGAAGCGAACGTCTGCGGTCGATCCGCAGACGACCACAGCGTCGGGGTCGGCGAAAGTGCGCCCGTCAATGTTGAGCGTGTAATCACCTTCGCACAAACCGCTCAACGTACGATGCATGCTGCGCGAGAACTTGTCCGCAGGCGCGAGTTCACCGATCGCCTCGCGTACGGCAAGCGCGAGCAACTCACGAACGCGCAGCGGTGTCGCAAAGCTGAAGACCGTCGCGCCGCCATGGGCGACGGCTTCGAGATCGAGCGGAATTCTAACGCGGATCACGCCTCCGTCCTTTTGCATCTCCCTAGGAGCTGCCTGCCGTCGTAGCGTACAGATACCGAGTAGATGCGCTACACGCCGCGCCGCCGTCGAGGCGACGAGGAACACGAAGGCGGAGGACTCCCGGTCATTCCGTTGGTGGTGATCGTCGTTTTCGCGGGCTTGCTGCTCGGCGGTGTGCTCGCGCATTTCTTTGGCAGTCGTAGTCCGGTGCCTCAAGAGGCGATGAGTCCACCGATCGTGACACCGGTTCCAAGCCCGACGCCGTCGCGCTTCCCTCCACTCTCGCAACGCAGGCGCGTGCGCATGCTCGCGAGCTCTCCGAAGCCGAGTCCCCGTCCCTCCGCCTCAGCGACACCGATGCCGAGTCCGTCACCGGTCGCGACGATAGCGCCGACCGTGAACGCTACGATAGCCGCAACGCAAGCTGCGGCAACTGCGACTCCGCAAAACAATCTCACGCCGCACGCTGCTCCCGCGACAACGTTGCCGGCCGTGATCACTGCGAGTCCCGCTCCTGCCGCGTCGGCGACACCGCGTCCGCGGGAGGGCACCGGCATGGAAACCAGCGATCCTGCAGAGGTCGTGCGCGCGTATCTCTATGCGCTCGCGCGCGACAATACATTGCAGGCGCGCGCGTATCTCGCTTCCGGTTCACCCGAGGAGCCGTTTATGCGTGACGATGCGCGCGTCGGTGCGGTCGAATCCAGCTCGAACGGCGACGGCACGTACCTTGTCATCGCCGACGTGCACGCAAAGAGCGGAAACTACCGCGTCACGTGCACCGTCGCGGCCTTACCGCAAGGCATGGTGATCACGGATCACTTCTACCTAAAGCCGTAGGGGCTATTCCTCATCCGGCCACGCAGCGAGGCTGCCGATTGCCGCGGTCTTGAGGACGCGCAAACCGAGCATGGCGCATTTCATGCGCGTCGGGCTGATGCCGATGCCGACATTCTCGAGCACGACGTCTTTCGAGAGCCTCGCGACTGCTTCAAGCGGCATACCGATGGCCGACTCCGTGAGCATCGATGCCGATGCTTGACTGATCGCGCAGCCTTTGCCGGAGAAGCGAACGTCGCGCACGATCCCGTCGCCGTCGACTCGTAGCTCCATGCGAATGACGTCGCCGCAGAGTGGGTTGAGCTCTTCCGCGCTGACCGTCGGGTTTTCCAAGTGCCCGAAGTTGCGAGGATTGCGGTAGTGATCGAGGATGTAGTCTCGGTAGAAGTCTTCCACGCGATCTCTATACCTACGAGCTAGAGTTTGAAGATGCGCGCGGCCTTCTCGAGCGCGAGCGCGAGAGCGTCGACGTCCTCTTCGGTGTTGTAGAGGTAGAAGGAGGCGCGGGCAGTCGAATGCCAGCCCATCTTCTCCATGAGGGGCATCGTGCAATGATGACCCGCGCGAACGCAGACGCCTTCCGTATCCAGAATTGAGGCGACGTCATGCGCATGAACGTCACCGAGATTGAAGGAGAGAACACCGCCGGTATGATTGGGGTTTTTTGGCCCATAGACGACCAGGCCGTGAGCCGCGAGCGTCATGAGGCGCTCGAGTGCGTAGCGCGTGATCCGCTTCTCGTGCTCGCGAATCCAGCCGAGCCCGACATCCGCGAGGTAGTCGATGGCAGAACCGAAGGCAATCGCGTCGGCGATGTTGCTCGTTCCGGCTTCGAACTTCCACGGCGGCTCATTGAACGTCGTACGATCGTACGCGACGGTGCGGATCATGTCGCCGCCGGAAAGAAACGGAGGCATAGACTCGAGGAGCGAGCGTCTGCCGTAGAGCGCGCCGATGCCGGTGGGTCCGAGCATCTTGTGCGCGCTGAAAGCGTAGAAGTCACAGTCGAGAGCAGCGACGTCGACCGGAAGGTGTGGCGCCGCCTGTGCGCCATCGACGACGACCAGCGCTCCCGCAGCGCGAGCGCGCGGAATGATCGTGTCGAGCGGCTGGATTGTGCCGAGCGTGTTGCCGACGTGCGCAATCGAGAGGATCTTACAGCCTTCAAGGAGGCGATCGATGCCGTCGAGGACGAGCATGCCGCGTTCGTCGATAGGGATGAAACGCACCGTCGCGCCCGTACGCTGTGCGAGCAGCTGCCACGGAACCAGATTTGAGTGATGCTCGAGCTCCGTGAGAAGAATCGTGTCGCCGGCGTGGACGTTTGCGTGTCCCCACGCGTAGGCGACGAGATTGATGGACTCGGTCGTGTTGCGTGTCCAGACAAGTTCGCCGGGCGCACAGTTGATGAAGCGTGCGACGCGAGCACGGGCGGCCTCGAAGGCTTCGGTCGCGTGCGCCGCGATCTCATAGACGCCGCGATGGATGTTCGCGTTGTATTCGCGGTAGTACGTGTCGAGTGCGTCGATGACGCTCTGAGGTTTCTGCGACGTCGCGGCCGAGTCAAGGTAGACGAGGCGTTTGCCGCGTGAGGTCGGTCTCGCGAAGATCGGGAAGTCGGCGCGTATCTCCTGCGCGGAGCGCTCGCGAAGATGGATCACTGCGCTCTCGCCGCGAGCCTTTCGCGGATCTCCTCGCGCAACTGCGCCGGATAACGCTCGACCGCAGGTTCGAAGAAGCCCAGGGTTACCATGCGCTCTGCTTGCTCCCGGTCGATGCCTCGCGTCGTCATGTAGAAGAGCATCTCGCCGTCGAGCGCGCCGACGGTCGCACCGTGGTACGCCTTCACGTCGTTTGCACCGATCTCGAGTGCGGGGACCGAGTCGATATGTGCGCTCGGCGAGAGCAGCAGCGCATCATCGCGTAGGGACGCGTCGCTCTTCTGCGCATGTTCCGCGATGCGAATGTTGCCGACGTACCGCCCTTGCCCACGTTCGTTTGCCGCCGACCGCACGATCGTCTGAGAACGCGCACCGCCGACACGATGATCGACGGTCGAACGAAGATCGACGTGTTGCCGGTCACTCGGGAAAAAGAGGCTGACGATCTGCGCGTCCGCACCCTGCGCGAGCAGGCGCACGTCGATCTCTCCGACGACGAGCTCCGCGCCGAGATCGGCCGTCAGAATCTCGATGCTCGCATCTTTTCCCGGCAGCGCGGCGCGCGTGCTGAAGAAGCGAGAGTCATCGTCGAGGACCTGCAGCGTCGCCAAACGCGCCTCGCTGCCTTCACCGGTGACGATCTCGGTGATCCCGCAGACGAAGGCATGCGCTCCGCCGTCGATGCGCTCGATGATCATCGCGCGCGCGCCGCGCTCCACGTGAATGCTCGTGTATGGGAAGAGCGTGCTTTCTCTCGCGCGATACGTAACGACGATCGGCTCCTCGACGTCGATGCCGCTCGGGACGCTGACAAACGCGTACCGGTTGGCAAAGGCCAGTGCGAGCGCGCCGTACTTCGTTTGAGATGCCGCGCTCATGCCGAGGCTCGGGGGCGCCGCTCCGACTCGTACACGCGCGTCGCTGCAAGCGATCTCGACGCTCCCCCCTGCAGGGTCGAGCTCGAGATCGTCGACGCCAACGGCATCCAGATCGACGCGCCAGTAACGGCTCGGCCGTTCTCGTCCGGACCGCAGTTCGAAAAATCGTTGGAGCGCTGCGGTGCGCGTTTCGAGAGAGAACTGTGCGTCGGCAAAGGGCGCCAGGCGCGTGAAGGGCGCCGCGGGCGCTCGGCTAAGCAACGGCTCCGCTCTCCGCGCGCACGACCTCGTACCCTTCGCGCTCGATGCGGTTGGCGAGCTCCACGTTCCCGGTCTTGACGATGCGGCCATCGAGCATCACGTGCACGACATCGGGCTTGATGTAACGGAGGATGCGCGGATAGTGTGTGATGACAAGCAATCCCGTCGCGCGTCCCTCGTCGCTCGACCGCAGAGCGGCAATCGTCTCACCGATGTGGCGAAGCGCGTCGATGTCGAGGCCCGAATCCGTTTCGTCGAGAATCGCGTAGCGCGGCGCGAGCACCGCCATTTGCAGCATCTCCAGACGCTTCTTCTCGCCGCCGGAGAAGCCGTCATTGAGGTAGCGCCCGAGGAACGAGGCATCCATGCCGAGTGCCTCCATTCTCTCGACGAGGAGAGCGCGAAACTTCGCCGGCGTGACATCGCCGCCGGGCTTCACGGCTTGACGCGCGGCGAAGAGAAAGTTCGCAACCTTGACGCCCGGAATCGCCGCCGGATATTGAAAGGAGAGGAAGAGCCCTGCCTTCGCCCGTTTATCGGGGCTGAGCGTAAGCAAGCTCTGGCCGTCGAGCGTTGCGCTGCCTGCGGTAACCGCGTAGTGAGGATGCCCGACAAGCGCGAGCGCGAGCGTCGTCTTGCCGCTGCCGTTGGGCCCCATGAGGGCGTGGACGCGCCCCGGCTCGACCGTCAAATCGATCGACTTGAGGATCTCCTTTCTATCGACCTGACAGCGTAAGCCGGAGATCGAGAGGCCCACTTCAGCGCTCATCTCGGGTATCGTACGAGGGGGCACTCAGAAAGTCAAGGATAAACTTTACTATCTCGCGCCGGAGTGCTAGGATACGGCCAGATATGCAGGCGGACCGCTTCTTCAAGACCACGCGGGGGCGCATCGTGGCGGAGCTACGGCGCCGCGGCACGGCCTCGGCGTCGGACCTCGCGCGCGCGTTCGGGCTCTCCCCGAACGCCGTTCGGCAGCAGCTCGTGCTGCTGGAACGCGACAGCCTCGTGGTGGAGCGGCCCGTTCGGCGGGGGCCGACGAAGCCGACGCTCGAGTTCTCACTGACGAAAGAGGCGGATGCACTCTTTCCGCAGCGCTACGATCGCCTTCTCGCCTCCGTCCTGCGCGAAGTCCGCGCACGCTTCGGCGAATCGGCGGTCGGCGAGATCTTCGACGGTATTTCAAAACGCGCCGTTTCCCGAGCAAAGCGTGCCGTGACGGCGAAGGGCGCGGAGGAGCGCGTCGCGCAACTCACGGAGCTGCTGCGGCACGACGGCGTCATTGCGGAGTACAGTCTCATCGATGGCGGTTTCGCCGTTCACGAGCACAACTGTCCGTACTCGGAGGTGGCGAAGGAGCATCCCCAGATGTGCCAAGTCGTGCACCACATGATCGACGAGACGATCGGCGGCGAGCTCGAGCAGACGGAGTCACTCGCAACCGGCGGCAAGGAGTGCCGGTTCGAGATCACTGGAGCGGCGGCGAAGTCGGCATGAGGAGCTAGCGTGGATTTTGCGAAGTTTCAGCAGTTAGTCGAAGAACGTCCGGGATTCCGCACGATGGAGAATCCAACGGCGAGTGGCGAGTACTTCAGCGACTCCTGCGGCGACATGTACAACGTCTTCTTGAGGATCGGGCCCGGCGCGATCATCGAAGATATTACATACTTCACGACCGGTTGCGGCTTCGGAACCGCGACCTGCAGCCTCGTCACCGAGATGGCGCGCGGTAAGAGGCTCGAAGAGGCCGAGGCGATCACCGAGCAGGAAGTCATGGACGCGCTCGGCGGCTATCCGGAGAAGAAACGTGACTATCCGGGCCGCACCCTCGAAGCGTTGCGTCTGGCGATCGAAGACTACCGCACCAAGGTAGCAAAGGGTGAGGTTCCCGACTACGCGTCGATGCCCGCTCCGCCACGCCCGCAACCCGCACCCGCGGCACAAGCCGCGCCCGCCGCCGACGGCGACGGAAAACTACTCATCAAGCTTCGCTAAATCGGAACGCTCAACGCGAACGTGCTGCGAACGTCGTAGCGCGTTCTTCCTTCGTGCGGGAGCGATTCGAACAACATGATGGCGGCGACGGACACGCGCAGCGGGGTCACGTCGAGCGCGGGAAGAGCGGTTCGCGTGCGCTCCGGTACGCGAGCAAGAGTGACGTGTGGGATGGCGTCATTCTCGCTCGTGAATCCAAGACGTTCACACGCCGCCTGAACATCACGTGCGAGCGCGCGATACGCGGCCTCGATGCCCCTTGAGCCGAGGAAGATAATGCGCGGTTTGCGCTCGTGCGGGAAGGCGCCGATACGGTCAAGCGTGATCGTGAAGGCACGATGGCGCGCTGCCGCCGCTCGCAGCGCCGCATCGATGCTCGCGACTCTCTCCTCGGCAACGTTGCCGAAGAAGAAGAGGGTCAGGTGGTAGTTCTGCGGCACGACGAGCTTCGCACGGACGCCGCTTCGCTCTAGCCGTAACGCAATCGCTTCGCACTGTGCCTGTACTGCATCGTCGATCGCGATGCCTACGAAAAGACGACGCTGCCGGGCATTGCTGGGTAGAGGAAGTCCCTCGACTCCGCTCACTTCACTCACGGAGTTTACCCTGAGCGCGCGAAGCGCAGTCGAAGGGCTCGGGATGACACGATAGGAACGTGCTAGCTAGAGCTGGACGTGATGCTGTAGATATGGGTTAACGCGGCGCTCCGTGCCGATCGTCGTGAACGGGCCGTGGCCGGGCACGACCTGTGTCGCATCGTGGAACGGCAGAAGTTTCGTGCGGATCGACGCGACGATATCTTCCATCGACGTGCCGCCGAGGTCCCAGCGCCCGATCGATCCCGCAAAGAGCGTATCGCCGGTAAAGAGGCTCGCTCCGTCGCTGCCGCGCAGGGCGAAGCAGACGCTTCCCGGAGTATGACCGGGCGTGTGCAGAACGTCGAGCGTAAGAGAGCCGGCTTGCAACGGCTCGTCTTCCGAAAGGCCTCCATCGAGCGAGATGACACGCGGAGCGTGTTCGAGACCGATCCATGTTGCCTGCAACGGGAGCGTCCGGTACAGGGGAAGGTCGGCCTCGTGAAGCAGCGCGCGAGCACCCGTTGCCGCTCTCAGCCTCCCGACGTCGCCGATGTGATCGATGTGCGCGTGCGTATGAACCAGGAGCGTTGCTCGTAGGTCGAGCTGTGTGAGGCGAGCGAGCACGCTGTCGACGCCGTCGCCGCCATCGATGACGATCGCGTCGCGCGTTTCCTCGTCGCCGAGTATTGTACAATTGCAGGAGAGCCGTCCAACGGCCAAGGTATCGACGATCACCGGATCCGCGCGCCGACGCCGGTGCCGTCGCCGAGCGGCAAAATCGTCGCGGAGAGATCGGGGTGCGCGAGAAAATACTCGTTGAACGCGCGCAGTGCGCGTGTATCGTCGCTATCTTCCGTTCTCTCCGGCTCGGCGACACGCCCGCTCCACAAACAGTTGTCGACGACGACGAGCCCCGAGCGTTTGAGCGTCGGGATTGCGAGATCGAGGTAGGCGCGGTATTCTGTTTTGTCGGCGTCAATAAAAACAATGTCGAGGTTGCGCTGCGGAAAGTTCTGCAACACCTCGAGCGCGGACTGGTTGAGAATCTCGATGGAATCAGCTTCACCGGCTCGTTCGAAGTACGAGCGCGCGATCTCGGTGCGTGCGCGATCCGTGTCGATGGTCCAAATCTTGCCGGCCGGTGGCTGCGCGAGCGCCATCCAGAGTGTCGAATAGCCGTAGGCCGTGCCGATCTCGAGGATCCGGTTCGCCTGCATCGCATGCACGAGCGTCGCGAGGAAGCGGCCGGTTTCGCGTGAGAGGATGGGAATGTGGTCAGCGTGACCGTGCCGCTCGAGCTCGACGAGAAGCGGATGAGGCTCGGGATGGATCCTCTCCAAGTATTCGAGTATGCGATTCATGCGAGGACCACCCTTTCGGCTGCTATCACCACGTTGCGCAGGAGCGCAACGTTCGTTACTGGTCCGACGCCCCCAGGCACCGGCGTTATCGCACCGGCGACCTGTACGGCGCTCTGGAAGTCGACGTCACCGACGAGGTTTCCTTCGACGAGCGTAGTGCCGACATCGATGACGGTCGCTCCCGGTGCGATATCTTCGCCGGACAGAAGACCGGGAACGCCTGTCGCGGTGACGACGACGTCCGCCATGCGAACGTAGGGCTGGAGGTTGCGCGACGCCTTGTGGAGGACGGTGACGCTTGCGTTTTCGACCATCATGAGGAGCGCAACCGGCGCACCAACGACAATCGATCGCCCGATCATGACGGCGTTGCGGCCGCGCAGCGGCCAGTGTGGGCTTCGCTCCAGAAGCAGCATCACGGCAGCAGGCGTGGCGGGGACGAAGAGCGTCGCATTTCCGAAGGCGAGATTGCCTTGGTTAGCCGGATGCGCGCCGTCGACGTCTTTGTTGCGTGGAATTGCATCGGCGATGTCGCGAATCGCGAGGTGTTCGGGGAGTGGCTGCTGGAGCATCACGCCGTGCACGGCGGGGTCGTGCTCGAAGCTCGCGAGTGCCGCACGGACGCTCGATGTTTGAGCGTGATGCGGCAGGTACTCCACCTGCACGGCAATGCCGAGGTGCGCGGCCGTACGCTCGAGATTGCGGACGTACGCGTGACTCGCCTCGTCCTCGCCGACGAGAACGATCGCGAGGCGAGGATGAGTTCCGAGCTCTTTCAGCGCAACGATACGCGAGAGCAGCTCGGCACGCAGCTCGGCAGCTACGGCCTTACCGTCGAGGATGCGAGCGGGCACGCTGCCGCCTTCGTCGCAAGAGGAGGTACCCCTGGACCAACGCCTTCTGAGTTCCGCGCGCGCAGTAGCGCCGTTCCTCCTCGTGGCAATCGCAGTTGTCGTGCTCCTCTTCGTGCTCGCGCCGCTCTTCGGCAGCGGCTCGCGCGGCGCGGGCCCAGCCGGACTCGCGGGCGAGACGGCGCCGATCATCGCGCTGCACGACGACCGCGGAGCAGCGGTCTCGCTCGAGACCTATCGCAACAACGTTGTGTTGATGAACCTGTGGGCAACGTGGTGTCCGCCGTGTCGCGAGGAGCTCCCGGATTTACAACGCCTTTTTGCCATGGACGCTCGCAAAGGGCTGGTCGTGATCGGCGTCGATGAGGGCGAGTCGCCGCAGCGCGCGGGTGCCTTCGCGCAGGCGCTTGGATTGCACTTTCCCATATGGATCGATCCCGAGCAGTCCTACGGACGTGCCTACGATGCTCTCGGTTTTCCGACGACCGTGATCGTCGGACGTAACGGCAAGATCGTCCGTGGCTACGACGGCGCGCTGACGTTCGACGAGATGCGTGCCGCGGTGACGCCGCTTCTCGCGCGCGAGTGAGAACGTACGTCTCTCTGGCGACGGCGATTGTCGGCGTCGTTGTGCTCCAGGCGCTGCTTCCCGATCGTACCGTTTGGCACGAAGGTTGGTACAGTGTAGTGCTCGCCGGGGCGCTCGCACTGCTCCTGCGCACCACTCTCGCCCTGCCTTCACGCGGCAGGCCTGCACGCTTCGTCGTTACATTCGGTGTAGCGGTGATCGCATTCGCTGGAATCGCAAGTGGCTTGCTCGCTCCCGACCCGCAGGAACTCGTCGCCGCTCCGGGCTCTATCGTCCCCACACCCGATCTCGGCGGAAGTTTGCTCTTCGCGCCGCTGCGAATCGCGGACGCACCGCAGCTACTGCGCTCCGGGCACGCGCCGCTGCGCGTCATTTCGGAGCGCTACACCGGGGCGTTCGTCTTGCGCGAAGTGATGCGCACGGTCGTTGCGATCGACGCGTACGACGCGAGCGGTGGGCACCTAACGATCACGCAGCCGACCGGCAGCGCTTTCTCCTCGCCGGTGCTCTTAATGCAGCAGTCGCAGTCCATCCACGGGCTCGACCTTCCAGTCGACGAGTTCGCGCTTCCGGCGGCGCACCGCATCGTCAAGGTCGCACTCTTCAGCCCACGGCAGGTCGCGCTCTTGCGCGGCGTCGCAGAGCCGTCGCGCCCCGCACTGCTCTTTCTCGTCGCCGACGAGACCGATCAACCGCTACCCCATGCGATCGCATTCGTCTCGAGCGGCGACACCGTAACCGTTGCGGGGCTCCGTCTGCGCGGCCAAGTGCTGCGCTATCCCGCGGTTGACGTACTCTCCGCGCCCTCGCTCCCTGCCCTCATCATCGGCCTGTGCTTACTCCTGATTGGTTTACTGCTGGCGATCGCGAGGCGGGTCTACTAGAACTCGGTCGTGCTCGTGAAGTTGAAGCCGTCGATCTTCGCGGCGGGAGCGACGAGACTGTAGCCGTAGCTTGCCGTGCGCAGTTGCTCCTTTGAGAACTCGCAGGAGCGCAGCGCATCGAGGATGCTCTGGTTGAAGCGCAAGTTGCGCACGCCGGAGGTGATGCGCCCGTTCTCGATGAGGAAGGTACCGTCGCGCGTCATACCCGTGATGATCGCCTTCTTCAAGTCGACGGGGCGAATGTACCAGAAGCGGGTGACGAGCAGGCCGCGCTCCGTCGAGGCGATCATCTCTGTCGCGGGGCGCGTACCGGGCGCGACGACGACGTGCATCGGCTGCGGACCGTACGCGTTCGGCGCGGGTAACGCATGACCGGTGTTCTCGCGGTCGAGCTTCTTCGCGTAGTAGCTGTCGGTAACGACGTTGCGCACGGCGCCGCGCTCCACCAGCGCGAGGCGCTGCGTAGGGTAGCCTTCGTAGTCGAAGGGCATGCCCGGCGCAAGCGGGTGCGACCAATCGTCGTAGATCGTGACGTTTTCGCCGAAATACGTGCGATCGAGGCCGTCGCTGAAAAACGAAGAGCCTTCTTCGTAGCTCTGTGCCGAGAAATGGCTCGTCAGGTAGCTGAGCATCTCGCCAAAAGCGGCGGGCTCGAGAATGACGCTCCAGGCGCCGGGTTCGACGCTACGCGGCGCGGCGCCGAGCGCCGCCTTCTCGACCGCGCGCCGCCCAACCGCTGCGGCATCGACGGCAGCGACGTCGGTGGTGTGCGCCTCCGCCCACCCGCTGGAATCGCGCGCGATCATCTTCACGTTGACGGCAGCATCCGTGCCGTCGAACGATGAGAGCGTACCGCTCGTGTTCGCGATCGTGACGCCGAACGACGACGTGGAAACGTACCCGGCGCACCAGCAACCGCCGTCTTCGGCGGCGGAGAAGAGCGGCTCGCAAAGCTGCGCGCGCTGCTCCGGTGATGCGCCCGCGGTGCTCGCCACGTACGCGCTGCGTGCAGGCGGCGCAGGCGTGCCTGCAGGAAGGCGCGGAAGCAGCGAATCCCGCGGCGCGAGGCGTGCCATCGCTGCCGCGCGCTCGATGAGTTGCTGAAGCGAAAGCATGTCGAACGCATTGCCGCTTGCGACGCCGGTACGCTGATCGACGATCGCGCGAACCGAAACTTCGACGCTGTTGGCGGCGACATTCTGATTCGAGACCTCGTGCGTGAAGCGGGTCAGCGCGGCGTTACTGAAGGCGACAAAAACCTCCGTTTCGTCTGCGACTGAGCGCTCGAGCAGCTCGCGTGCTAAGCGTTCGCGCTCGAGATCGTTCATCACGAGTACCCCACGCCAACGGCGACGTTGCGAAAGCGGGCCGGCGCGGCAGCCTGCGTCGTACGACCGACCTGAATCGGCTCGCCCTTTCCGCAGTTCGGCGTTCCCCATGCGAACCATGACGACGCGTCTCCGATTGCGTCGCACGAACCCCAGAATCGTGGTGTCATTCCCGCGTACGTCGGATTCTTCAGCATGCGCCCGCGCTTGCCGTTCCGGATTTCCCACCCGATTTCGCAGCCGAATTGGAAGTTCAAGCGCCGGTCGTCGATCGACCAGGAGCGGTTGCTCTCCATGTAGATGCCGTCCCGGACGCCATCGAAGAGATGCTCGAAGGGGACGTCTCCAGGCAGAAGGCTCAGGTTGCACATGCGAATCATCGGCGCATAGCTCCAGCTCTGAGCACGCACGCATCCGTTCGACTCGCGTCCGATGGCACGCGCAGTGTCGTTGCTCATCTCGTAGCCGACGAGCAGTCCGTCGCGGATGATATCTGAGCGCGCGGACTTCGTGCCCTCGTCGTCGTACCCGCAGGTCGCCATGCCGAGCGGCAACGTGTTGTCGACGACGATGGTTACGTTCGGGGATCCGTACCGCAATCGGTCGAGTTGATCGATCTCGAGGAAGCTCGTACCGGAGAAGTTCGCCTCCCACCCCATCACGCGGTCGAGCTCGGCAGGATGCCCGCACGACTCGTGGATTTGGAGCGACATTTGAGAGCCGCCGAGGATGAGGTCGCAGGTACTCGAAGGGCATTGCGGCGCGTGTAGGAGCGCGATCGCCTCTTCGCCGACGCGCGGGGCATTCTCGCGCAGCTGCGCCTTTTCGATGATTTCCCAGCCCCCGCTCTGGTAGAGCCCGACATCGCCGGGAAACGTCCGTGTCTGTGCGTCGCCGTCGCCGATTGCCATCGCTTGGATGCCGCAGCCGCTCTGCAACAGATGCTGTGTGATCTGCGAGCCCGAGGAGGCATGGAGCTCCTTGGTCGTGCTCCATATGTCGATCCACGCTCTCCCGACCGTAACCTCGTTGCCCGCATGGAGAAGGCGCTCTGCCTCCAGCAGGAGCGCGACGCGCTCGCCAAGCGTAATGCTCGCCGGATCGCGTACGACGGGCGTCTCGTACTTGTCGACGTACCCACGCGGCGGCGGGAAACCGATGCGCCGCCGTGCGGCCCGAGCGCCGGCGCGCGCGATCGCGCAGGCGAGGGCTGCGGTTTCGTCGAGTGCGGCATCGCTCGGATCGTCGCTCGCTGCGAATCCCCACGAGCCGTCGATGAGCGCTCGCACGCAGTAGCCGCTCGAGCTCGCGTCGGCAAGCGCGGCGACGACGCCGTTGCGCACCTCGATGCGCTCGTTGCGTGTGGTTTCGAAACGCACGTCTGCGAACTGCGCGCCGAGCGCCATCGCGCGGTCGAGAGCACGAGCGGCAGCCTCCTTGCTCACGGCGATCCTGCGACGAGTGCGTGTACGTTGCCGATCAGAATCGAGCCCACCGGGTCCGGGGTCTCCGGGGTGCCAATCGTATAGAAGCCGACGAGGCGCAGCGGCTGCGCCAGATCCGCGGGAAAGTGGACGACGACGCGGCGTCGCCCGGGCTGATCGAGCGTCGTCGCACTGAGCAGCACCTGCTCGTTGATCGCGTTACGCAGCGCGATTCGGAGCTCCGCACCGCTTCCATCGTCTTGAATATCGAAACTGATGCCGACCGTGCGTTGCGGCAGCGACTGCTCGACGATCGCGTACGCCGCACGTACGCTTTGCGAGATCGCGTACTCGAGACGAATACACCCGTCGCATGCCATGTCGGAGCGAGCGTCTCCCGTTCCGCCGTTCGGAATCGTGAGGAACGATACGCCCTGCACGACATCGAGTGCGACGTCATGGCTTCCGACGATGACGCGCGTCGACGCGCTACGACCGCCGACATCGAGGCTCACGTCGGCGTCACGGTCACCGGCGACGAGGGATCCACGATCGTCGATCGTCCCGCTGCTCGTGCTCCAGTGCATCTGCGCGGGGAGCTCGAGCTCGTACCCGGCGGCGTCGAAGGCGCGCGCCTGCAATTGCAGCGTGCCATAAGGGTCGACGTTTGCGTCCGGCGGAAGAAGAACGATGCGAGAAGGCGTTTCCATGACTTCGACTGGAAGCGAACCCGAAAGAGCTCCCTCGCGAAAGCGAACGACGCCGTCTCCCGCAGCACTCGCGATGAACCGTCCATCGTCGACTCTCCCGAGCGTCGCCGGCTCGACCGTCGCGACGATCGGTGTTGGATCTTGAACGGCATGCAGATTCGCATCGACGGCACGTACGTGCAGTGGTATCTGTGCGCCGAGAACTGCGCGCAGAGTTTGTGGCGAGGCAACCACGCGCGCAGGCGCGCCCATCGGCGCAGCGTTGTAGAGGAGAAGGCCGTCTGCGATGCGGCGCTCGCTGCCGTCGGAGGGCGAGTTCTCGAGTGCGGCGACATCCTCGCCGGGGAGTTGCGCGACGATCGTCGATGAGCCGCCGCCGTCGAGCGCCATCCCGTCGTCCGCGCCCAGCGCTCGCATGAGCTCGGAGAATTCCGGCCGCGTGAGGCCTATGGAACGTTCCGGCTGGCGTCCATCGACCTCGACGAGTAAGAGCGTGCCGTCGCTCTCGAGCGCCGCTCCAGAGCACGGAATGCGCCGGTCGAACTCTCCACCGCTCGGACCTGCGGGATCGTCGTACCAATCTCCGTTGTACAAGATGAGCGGTCCGCCGCCCATCGCCGCTGCGATGTCGGTGAGTGCGATCGGGGAGAGCGTACCCTGGGTCGCGATAGCGTCGCCGACGTTCGGCAAGGTCATCGATGATGCGGCGTCCGTGCCGATGACGAGGTAGTATCCCGCAGGCTGCGGGCCGTCATCGCTTTGTGCGAACGAGAGAACGCGATAGGTTGCAAACGGCGGCGTCCCCGCCGTCGGATCGAGCCCAACGAGCGTGTATCCGGCGGCTTGCGGAAGCGCGCCGAACGACGGCGTGAGCAGGGAGACATCGCTGACGTGCGACGGCATTTCGTTGACGCCGGTGAGTGCGATACTCTGTGTGCCGATCTGCACCGAGCCGGCAAACGAGAACTGAACGAAGTGGGCGGACCCCGAGCGGAGAATGGCGACCGCGTAACGTTTGTCCGGCGTGCGGAGCAACGTTCCGTCGCGCACGACGATGTTCGTCGGCCGATTGCTGACGCCAATATCGAAGTAGTCGCCGTTGATCCCCGCGACGGCTCCGGTTCTCTGGGCCATCGACGTGAGACGCTCGCCATCGGATGCGAGCGCATCGTCACCGAGTACCGTCTGCACGCGCACGTCCGGATTCGTCAGATCGGCAGCGACCACGTGCACCGAGATCGGGCCGATCTCGCTCCAAAGTTCGTAATCACCGTACTCGATGCCCGGGGCGATCTGCTCGATCTGCGGCGCCTCCAAGAGGACGTGTGGGAATGGCGGGTTCAGATCAAGGTGTGCCGGAAGGTCAGCTGCTTCGGCGCCGAGCGGAGCGAGTGCAAGGGCAAGTGCCGCGAGGAGTGAGCGAGCCGTCACCGCACGCTCGCGACGGCTAAAGGATAACCGCCGGTCTCGAATGGCGCCCCGGGCACTCGCCGGAGCGTACGGGCGTCGAAGACGTCGATCTCGTCGCTCCCCGCGCAAGGAATGTAGAGACGTGCGCTCTGGGGATCGAACAGGGGCTTCCAGGGGATCGAGCACGTTTGGAGCGGTGCGTGCCGGGCCCGCAACGTGTTCGCATCGAGAACGTCGATCTCGTTCGCCTGCTCATCCGTTACGAAGAGCTCGTGGTGAACGTCGTCGAGCGCGATGCCGATCGGGAACGCGAGAGGTGCGCTGCGCAGCCGCACTCGCGGTCGTTGACGGTCGAGGAGGATCTCGCTCACCGACCCGGCCGCTCCAAAGAGCGTACTCACACCCTGGTTTGAGACGGCGTAGAGGCGACGGCCGTCGGCGGAAAGCGCGAGAGCGAAGGCGCGCGGGATCTTCGGAATGCGATCGATGACGCGCATGGCGCGCGCGTCGACGATCGCAACGCCGCCGTCGTTCGCATCGGCGACGTAGACGAGCTGGCGGTGGAGATCGACGGCGACTCCTTCGGCCGTTGATCCGGTAACGACGCTCGTGACGTGACGACCGATGATGCGCGCGAGGCCGCCCTTTCCATCGAGCTCGCGCTCGGTGACGAAGAGTGCGTGCAACGGCGTATCGCCGACGAGCTCGTCGCCGAGCGGTACGCCGAGGACAATGTGCACGCTCCACGGGGCAAGCCCGACAACCGTCACGCTCGTTCCGTCCGTGTCGGTTGTCGCCACGTCGTATGCGCCGAGCTCGGTGACGTCGCTTGGCGAGCCTCCGGTCGCGAGCGTGCCGAGTACCGCGAACGTGTTCGGGTTGTGAAAGACGATACCGTCCTCGTATGAAGCGACGGCAAGCGCTCTCCCTTGTGGCGGGGAGACGATGCGGATGTTGCGCACGGCGATTCCGGAGGAGCCGACGGCCACGAGCGTCGCGCTTCCCGGGCGCGCGTTCACGGGGACGACGTAGAATCCGTCGTCAAAGCGGCCGCTGCCGAGAGACGCGATGCTGGACGGTGCGTTTGCGGAGGTCAAACGCACGGCGAAGCGACTGCCGGGAAGCAGCGACGTGGCATGACTCGCGAACTGTGCGATCGCGAGAGGGTGCTGCGCGCTGATGAGCGCGAGCGCGCAGATAGCGGCGAAGGCACGAATCACGGGAACGCCTTGGGAGTGGGCATCGTTACGATGGCTCGGACGCGTTCGATCCCTTGCGCGACGTCCGTTCCGGGAGCCACGACTGTGTTGGCCGTCTTCGCGAGGTCGACTGTGCACGCGGCGAGGCGATATCCGTCGAAGGCTCCGCACACGATCGCGCCATCCGGATCGATGACGAAGGCACGTCGGTGTCCTCGATCGACGACGGTGACGTAGATCCGATTCTCTGCGGCGCGAGCACGAGCGATCGCTTCCGTCCAGGCGTTACTCTGCGTCTCCCAAAGCGCGAAACGGTACCCGGCGCGTCGGTACGTCACGAGGCTGCCGGGGTCGAGCATGGCATCATCGTCAACCGTCGCAACACCTGCGACCCGATCGAGCGCGGCAATGCGTTCCGGCGCCTTCGGCGCAATGACCTGCGTGCATTCCAAAAGCTCGAGACGTCTGTCGATGTCGGGCGGAAGCGGTGAGGCACTCACTGCAAGGTTGAACGACCCCAAGCGTATCGTTCGCGCCGGCGGCGGTGTGAGGTTCGCGCGTTGGGGCCGTTGCTCATCGAGCTCGATCGTCGCGAAGAGGAGCGCCTCCTCTCGCTCATCCGCCACAGCGATGATGTTGCCCAGGGCGTCGATGACTTGGCTCTTGCCGCAATAGAGCACCATCTCACGCTCGACGCCGCACTTGTTCGCGGCGAGAAACGGCGTCCCGTTCTCGTACGCTCGAACGCGGGCGAGAAGGTCAGCTTGCAGGTTTTCCAAGGCATCTGGAGTGCGCCCGCTCGAGACCCATGCGGTCGGCATGACGAGAATCTCGGCTCCGCGATCGACGAGCGTGCGAGAGATCTCCGGCATACGCCCATCGGCGCAGATCAGGACGCCAAGGCGGCCAAGCGAGCTCTCTATCGGCGCTATGCGGTCGCCCGGCGTGAACCAACGGCGATCGAAGTGCCAAAGGAAGAGCTTCTCCGCGCGACCTACAACGCTGCCGTCCCGATCGATGACGACACCAGCGTTGAGGAGTGCGCCGCCTGCGCCGATTGCGGCGCCCGCCACGATGACGACCCCTTTCTTGGCCGCTAACGCGCGCAGCCGTTGCACGGCCTCGTCGACGGCGTGCTCGTCGAGGGCACCGAAGCCGAGGACGTATCCCGGAATTGTCCCTTCAGGCAGTACGATGAGCTCTGCCTCCGCGGCGGCCTCGTCGACGCGTTGTTCGATGTGAGGGAACACGTCGCCAAACGTGGCGACGTCGTGAGCGCGGAGCTGGACGGCGGCCACGCGCAAGGAACGTCTCATCGACGGCTGCGATTCGTCCCGAGCATGCGCAGGTCCCCGGACCGCGTCGCGAAGAAGGGCCGCGCATGCACCGAATGCTTTGCGCCGTTGCCTGCGTTCTCGTATGCAGCGGTCTCATTCCGGCCTCCGCTGCACAGCCGACACAGCCGCACAACGCGCAGCCCACGAAGCGCGTATCCCGGTCCAAAGACTCGTGCTCTTCGCTGCCGAGTAGGTGGCAGCGCCACGAGTGTTACGATTTCCATCACTCGGCACCGGGCGACGAGTACTTCGGGCGCCTAAAGATCAGCTACCTCGGCATCGACAATACGGCTCACGACGTCGCGATCGAGGCCGGCGCATACACGATCGACCCGCGGCTCATTGCGAAGCTGATGTTTGCCGATGAAGCTTTGCACCAGTGGGAGAGCAAGTATCCCGGAGATCCGCAGCTCGCGCGCAGTTACTTCCTCATGGTTGGAGCTCTGCGCAAGATTTATACCCAAGCCGCGCAGCAACTGACCTGGGCGTACATGCAGCACGTCATTCATGTCTATCCCACGTCCTACTTTGCGAAAGTGCTGCGCAGGGACGTTGCGGTCGGCTTTACGGAGCACTGGTTCGCGCTTCCGGAAGTTTGCCCGACGCCGTTCCCGACGCCCTCGCCGGGACGCGGCCGCTATGAGCCGACGCCGAGCCCGTCGCCCGAAGCGACGCCGGTCGAGACCCCGACGCCAACGCCGCCGGGGGAGCCGAAGATCGACGTCATCACCCCGCCGTGCGTGCCGCCGGCGCCCGAGGCAATGCCGACGTAAAAACGCGAGAGCCCCCGGATGACCGGAGGCTCTCTTCGTTTCCTGTTCGAGTTGCGGCTAGAACTTAATGCCCAACCCGATGTACGGACCGTTCTGGATCATACCGTCGGGTGAATCATTGAGTTGATATCCGCGCTCGCCTTGCCAGCCGGCCTCGATCATGATCGGAGTGTTGATGATCGAGTAGTCGACGCCGATGTCGTACTTCAGGATATTGTAGGCGACGATGAAGGAACTATAATCGCCGTGAACGTCCGGATAGTACCAGGCGCTGCCGTACCAGCTAAAGGCACGATCAAGATCCGGTAGCTTCGAAACGCCGAAGCCCCAGTTGTTGACGTGCGGATAGCCGTAGTTGTTCGTCCGCCACATGTAGCCGACGCCGATGTAAATGCGCGGCTCAAGCACGCGGAAGCCCAGGTGGACATCGAGATCGTAATCGCGCACGGTGAAAGCCGGAACGAAACTCGAGCCCGTGCTACCGATGTTGGTCACATAGCACTCGGCGTCGCTTGTCGTCCCATTGCAGTCGTGCGGGTAGTTGATCTCGCGGTAGTCGCCCTCGAGCATCCACGGTAGGTTGCCGAGGTCGAACTCGGCGGCGCCGTGCAGACGATACGAGAAACCACCGATGTTGTTGTTCGACGTGTTCCCCGCGCTGAACTCATTGTACACCTTCGGTGAGACGATGTAGTCACCGGCCACGTAGAGATCGTGATACCGCGGCGGTGGCGGCGGGGGTGGCGGCGGCGGCGGCGGAGCCGGAGTCGCCGGCGGAGGCGGCGGTGGCGGCGGCGTAGCGGGAATGTACCGAACGACCACGATGTGGCGATCCGGCACCCACTGCACGTAGGCGCCCATGCCTTCCGAAATGACGCGCACGGGAACGAGAACGATCCCGTGATAGATGATCGGCGGTACGTCCAGCGGACGCGTTTCGCCATTGATGACGACCTCGGGTTTGCCGACCGTCACCTTGACGTCGGCGTCCGCTTTCGTCACGTCGACGGTTCTCGTGGCCGGATCGTACGACACGGTCGCGCCCATTTGCTCGAACATCGAGCGCAAGGGAATCAAGATCGTGCCGTGGCGCACGAGTGCGGCGAGCACACGATCCTGCTTCAGAACGTCGGGTTTGGAGTAGACGTGATGATCGTTATAGAGAATCGGTATTTGCCCCGACGGCGGCGAGCCGAAGTCGGGCGGCGGTGCCTGATCCGAGGCCTGCGCGACCGCATTGGGTCCAATGTTTCCATGCGTAGCAGAGGCCGAAGGAGCAGCGACCGCGTTGAGTCCGAGACCGGCTGCTAGCAGCGCGGTAAGGACCCCGATGCTCAGTCGCTTCAAAGCTTCCTCCTAGGTTAGAAGATGAGGACCTCGGGTCGTCCCCCGGTGCTCCAACGCTGAAGCGGCAGCACACGCCGCCGCACCGGTCCTCGGTCGCGTCGGTCCTCGTGAGCTGCCCGAGGGCAATCCTTGGGCGTTGACTTCGGGAGGCCGATTAGCCCCCCTGCTAGGGAACCTGAACGGCTACGAGAGCTTCTCTTTGACCTTGGTCAGGAACTTGGTCCGGTCAATGATGTACCGCTCGTGGCTTCCCTCGGCGACCGCCTCCTGCTCGTCGAAGACCCGGACGGCGAAGGTGACCCGCGGGCCGTCGATCGAGACGATCTCGACCTCGACCCGGACGATGAACCCGACGGGGACCGGCTCACGATGCTCGAGCTCGATCTGTGTCCCGAGCGTCACGCGCCCTTCCTCTGTGAAGGGTGCGAGGCAGTCTGCCGCCGCCTGTTCGACGAGCTGCACGAGAACGGAAGTGGCCAGGACGTCAACGCCCTTGTTGCCGGCACGATCGGCCGTCATCCATTCCTCGACGCGGCTCTGCAAGCTGTGCGAGCGGCCGATGTCGAGCTTCGCGCCCATGGAAAGAACCCGTTACGTCGCTCGTCGAGCGCCTCCCTGGCATGACGGCCTCCAAGCCCTTCGGGCGAAGTTCCCTGGGTTTTTGCGGGAGGGGTTGAATCATGCAAGGGCCTTCCCCCGTATCGAAGCCGAGGAATGAGGACTAGGAGAGCTATGCAGCATCACCGTTTGGCTGTGGCGACGCTGACGGCGCTCGTTCTGGCGGCATGCGGACATCCGGCTTCGCAATCATCCGTCGCTCTGAGCGTCGACGTCGCTACCGCACGACGGCAGAGTATCGCGACGTACCTGACACTCGACGGACAAATTGCGCCGCTCGAACAGTCGTCGCTTGCGTTCCAGCAAAGCGGCACGATTACGTCGATCGGCGTGAACGTCGGCGATCGCGTGCACGAAGGCGAGTTGCTCGCGCGCATCGATGACTCGCTTCTGCTCGCGCAGCTCGTGCAGGCGCAGGCCGCCTACAGAGAAGCTGCGGCAACGGCTCGCGGCGCCGTTGTCGGGCTCCCCGTAACGCAGACGCAGAACACGACCGCACTTGCCACCGCGCGTGCCGCGTATGAAAATGCCGAACTCGTCTACCATCAAGACAGCACGCTGTACCATGAAGGCTACGTTTCGTTGCAGACGCTCGAGGCGGCGCGCTCCACGTACGTACAGGAGCTGAGTGCCTATCAAGCGGCCGCGATGGCAATCAGGAACAACGTCGTCGCGAGCGAGAACGTGAAAGCATCGCTTGCAAGCGCAGAGAGCGCCCTCGCGCAAGCGCATCTTTTGGAGACGGAGATCGCGCAGACGTACCTGTACGCGCCGTACGACGGCGTCGTTACCGCCCGTCTCATGGATCCCGGCTCGTACGCTGCTCCCACCGCTCCCGTCCTCGGCGTCTCTCGCGTGAACACGGTCTGGGTGAACGTAAACGTACCGGATTCCGACCTCCTCTACGTGACGCCGGGGAAGCTCCTCTCGTTCTGGAGCGACTCGCTTCCTGGGCGTATCTTCCGCGGTCGCGTCTCCGCGGTAAACGCCGTTCCGACCTCCGGTACGCTCTCGTACCTTGCGCGCCTGGATTTGCCCAACCCGGGCGGCTTGCTTCGAGGAGGAATGCTGGTGAATGTCGTCGTGATGCAGGAACGGCGGCAAAATGCCATCGTGGTCCCCCGCTCAGCAATCGCCCAGACGGGTAATGGAAGCTTCATCTACACAGTGCACAACAACGTTGCAACGCAGGTTCCCGTGCGCCTCGGCCTGCAAACCGGTACCCTAACGGAAGTCATAAGCCCGAGGGTTGTGCCGGGAACCACCGTGATTACGACTCGTCCGGACACGCTGAAGGACGGAAGCGCCGTTGCGGTCGCGGGTGCCCCCGCGAGATGAGAGCGAGACTCGCCGGCATCCTCGCGCTCGCTTCGTTTCTCTCTCCTCTTGCCGCGCAGGCGCAGAGCATACCGGTCCCGACGCCCGTTCCGACGATCGCCCCTAAGACCACACCTCTGCCCTATCCCGCGTACGGTCCGCAGGCGCCCGACGTCGAGCTGCTCATTCCGCACAAGGGCGTTCCGCCGCACGTCTCGCTCGAGCAAGCGATCGCGATCGCCGTCGCGATCGCGCCGACGTTCGTCTCCGAGCGCGCCGCCTACAGTGAAATCCGCGCCGCATACGGCGAAGCGAAGCAGAAAGTGTTCCCCACGATCAGCGCGAGCGGAGCATGGCAAAGCGCTAAGTCGATCACGTCCGAGCCGGGCTGCTACAGCTCGACCTGCCCTCGCGGGCCGTACACGATCATCACCGAGGACGGCTCGTACACGATCTCGCAGTTGATCTTCGACGGCGGCGCCGTCATCACCGCAATCAAAGAGGCGAAAGAGACCGACATCGCCGGACGCTACACGCTGCTCTACCAGCTCGACACGCTCGCCTATAACGTGGCCAATGCCTACTACACCGTCTTAGAAGATAAGGCGCTGGTCGACGCGGACGAACAACTCGTGCGCGAGTTCGAGGTCGAGGAAGATGCCGTGCGCGCAGAGATTCGTAACGGTACCTCCGCGCTCTCGGCGCTCGCGGAGCAGGAGTATGAAACCGCGGAGGCGCGCGGCGAGCTCGTGACGGCGCAAGGGAATGCGATCTCTGCGCAAGCCTCGTTTGCGACGATGCTCGGCTTCGATGCGAACGCGCAGATCGTACCGGAGCCCCTTGGCCCCGATCAATACACCGCGACGCCGACCTATGCGAAGTCACTGCAGCAGGCGATGCTGCTGCGTCCCGATTATCTTTCCGCGCAGCACACGGTGATGTCGGATCAAGACGCGCTGCGCTACGCGTTGCTCGCGCGCGTTCCCACCGTCACGGGGTCGTACACCGGGGAAACCTCGCGCGAAGTTAATCCCGTTGTGCCGCCGCCGTTCGGGTCGGGCGCACAATGGACGCCCTCGGAGACGCTGGGGCTTTCGGTTTCTCTGCCGATCTATGACCAAGGCACGCTCTGGTACAACGTCGAGGCCGCGAAGTACAATCTGCAAGAAGCACAGGCGAATCTTGCCGAAACGAAGCTGACCGTCGAATCCGACGTGCGCTCGGCGCTCGCGCAGCTCTACTCCGCGCGCGCGACGTTCATTGAAGATCAGAAGGGTCTCTCTGCGGCACAGGTCGCGATGCAGGCGGCGCAGGCCAGCTACAAAGTCGGTGTCGACACGATCCTCGATCTCGTCACGGCTGAAGGAAATCTCGCAACCGCGCAGAGCACGTACATCACGGCGCTCTACAGCGTGCGCGTCGCCGAGCAAAACTATCTCTACCAGCTGGGCGTGAGCGACCTACGGCTGTAATCCCGGCGAACGTCTCAGACCCCGTCAACGCCGCCATCCTCGCCGTCTCTGAAGATCGTCTCACAGGCTTCCAAGAAGATCCGTTCGGCGAAATAGCCGCGCGCAGCGGCATCGAGGCCAAGATTGTCATCGAGCGTATCGTCGCAATGCTGCGCGCCGGAACGATTCGCCGCGTACGCCAAACGCTGATGGCGACGAACCTTGCGCAGGGAGCACTATGCGCCTGGGAGGTTCCGCAGGATCGCCTCAATGCTGCTTTCGAGTACATGGTGCGCGAGGATCCGTTTTCGGGGCACGTCGTGATTCGCACCACCGATGCGGTTTCAGTCGGAAGCACGTACCGGCTCTGGACGACGCTCAAGGTACCGCAGGGATTTGCCCTGCGCAAGCATGCGGAGTACCTCGCTTCGCAAGTCGGTGCGTTGCGCTTCCGTTTGATGCCTGCGAAGATGCTCTTCGCGCTCGGTGTCGGCCATGTACGTCGCCGCGGCCTCGAGCCCGGATCGCGCGCAGACGTGCTCGCAGACACGATTCATACTGCGATCATCACCCTTGACGAGCTCGAGTGGCGAGTGCTCACCGCGCTGAAGCGCGAGTTCGAGCCGGAAGAGATCGTGCGCGAGCTGTGGCGCGCTCGCGCCGCAGAGGCGGGCGTCGATCTTGCGAGCTTTTATGAAACCGCACGCGCCCTGCACTCCAAGGGCGTCATCGGTCGCTTCTCAACCTTTCTCGAGCACGTCAAGGCGACGGCGGAAGGCGAGCGCGTCACACGCTACAACGCGCTCTTCCATTGGGCGGTGCCGCAAGGGCGTGAGGTCGACGCCGGGCGCGAGATCGGGCGCCATCACGTGATCACGCACGCCTACTGGCGCGAAGGCGGTCCGGAATTCCACGATGTCAACGTCATGGCGGTCGCACACGGGATGGAGAAGGAGCGCGTGCTCGCGCACAAGCACGCGATCGACGAGCATCTACGCGAGGCCGGCATTGATTTCACCTACACGAACGTTTTTTGGGGCGGGCGCAGCGAGATCAAACCGTCGGAGATCGTTCCGGCGGCGTACGTTGCCTTCTGCGAACGCAGCGGCATCGATCCGGAGGCGATGCGGGAGTAAGCAGGCCTTAGGCGGCGAAGTCGGCCGTATGAAGCGACTCGCGATCGCCGCAGGGCTGGCACTCTTGGTCACTGCCGGCTGCACGAAGACGACGGTCTCGACCACGGCTGCCTCAGGCCAGATCAACGCTTGGACTATTCCACACGTCCTGCGCTACGCGACCGACGAAGATATCAGCTCGCTCAATCCCGAGCTCAGCCAGGAACAGACGTTACAGCTCATGTCGTCGCTGACCGCGGCGTGGCTCGTCAAGTGGAACCACGAGAACCTGCCGATACCGGAGATCGCAACCGAGGTTCCGACGAAGGAGAATGGCGGCGTCAGCCCCGACGGCTTGACGATCACGTATCACATACGCCGCGGTGTGCGATGGTCCGACGGCGCTTCACTGAACGCCGACGACGTCGTGTGGACGATCGAGCACGTCATCATGAACACTGCGAACGATATCACGAGTCGTACCGGCTTCGATCTCATCACGCACATCGACGAGCCGAACAAGTACACCGTGATTCTCCATCTCTCGAAACCCTACTCGCCCTTCGTCGTCGTCTTCTTCTCGAGTGCGGGCGCGAACCCGGCGATTCTCCCCAAGCACCTGCTTGCACAGTACCCGAACATCAACAAGGTCTCGTACAATGCATTGCCGGTCGGCGCGGGCCCATTCATGTACAAGGAATGGAATCGGAATCAGGACGTGGTGATGGTTCCGAACCCGTACTATTGGCGCGGGCAGCCGAAACTCAAAGAGGTCGACTTCGAGATCATCCCCGACCGGAACACCGTCTTCACGCAACTTCAATCCCACAGTCTCGATCTGTGGACTCAGGTTCCGGGAAACTACTTCGCGCGCATGGGCCAGCTCGGCAATAGCTTCACCTACCTGCGCCAGCCGGCGTATCTCTACAATCATGTCGATTTCAACGTAACGCGCCCGGCCGTCAGCGATCCGATCGTGCGCCGAGCGCTGGAGTACGCGATTGACCGTAAAGCGCTATTAGACAAGATTGCGTTGGGGCTTGGCGTTCTCGAAGAAGAGCCTGCGCCGAAGATGGCACCGTACTACGATCCTCGCATCGCCTTCGTGCCGTTTGACATTGCCAAGGCGAACCAACTGCTCGACGCCGACGGTTGGAGGCGAGGCTCCGATGGAATTCGTGAGAAGAGCGGTGTGCGGCTCGTACTCGACGCTGCGACCTCGGCGGGGTCACCTGACGTCGATAACATGCTGGCGCTCATCCAGCAATGGTGGAAACAGATCGGTGTCGGGATGGAGATACGACGCTACGAATCATCGCAACTCTTTGAACCGTATGCAAGCGGTGGAATCATCTTGAACGGGAAGTGGGACGTTTCGTTCTTCGCGTGGGGCGACGACCCCATCGGCGACTTCTCGTTCCTGTACGCCTGCGACCAGATCCCACCGAATGGGCAGAACGACCTTCATTGGTGCAATCATGCTGCAGATGAGGCGATGCACGCGCTCTATTCACACTACGATCAGGCGCAGCGCAACGCCGATGACGCGATGCTCTTCACACAGCTAGCGCGCGATCTCCCCACGATCGTCGAGTACGGTCGCGAGGACGTCTACATCTACAACCGCGACGTGAGAGGCTTCCACCCGAACCAGGTGACCCCATTCGACGACTTCATGAATGTCGATATATGAAGCCGCTAGATCCAGGGTTCTGACGGGCCGGCATACACGTTCGTATAGAGGGTCTCGGGCGCTGGAAGAGGCTCGTCTTCGACGATGTCGGTTGTTGTGTTGACGAGCTGCGTCACCTCTTTGCGCATGCTCTCGATCTGCTCTGTGGTGAGCACACCGGCGTCGATCAGGCGCCGTTCGAAGCGCGGCACCGGATCGTTCGCGCGTTGCTGCGCGACCTCTTCGCGCGTGCGGTAGGTGCGCTCGTCGTCATCGGTCGTGTGCGAGAGGAAGCGATAGCATAACGCTTCGACGAGCGTCGGACCACCGCCGGAGACGGCTTTCTTCCGTGCGCGCTTGACGGCGAGATAGACCGCGACGGGATCGAAACCGTCGATGCGTATGCCTTCGAAACCGTAGCCCGCCGCGTGCTCGGCGACGTTGGGATTCCCCATCTGCTTGCTGATGTGCGTCGAGATCGCCCATTGGTTGTTCTCGCAGAGAAAGACGACCGGAACTCTGTGAATCGCGGCGAAGTTGACCGCTTCGTGCCACTCCCCTTCGCTCGTTGCTCCCTCGCCGAACGTACAGAGCACAGCTCGATCGCGCTCACCGTGGTACATGATGGCGTAGGCGGCTCCCACCGCATGCGTGCACTGCGAGGCGATGATCGACGAGATCGAGGCAATTCCTTTTGCCTTGTCGGTAACGTGATTGATGATCGATCGTCCGCCGGTCGTGTCGGTAGCCCGTGCAAACTGCGAGCGGAAAACACCGGCAAGCTCGAAGCCGCAGGCGAGCAGAATCCCTGTATTGCGATAGTAGGGGTAGAGCACATCCTTTCCGCGCACGAAAGCCATCCCCGCGCCGGCCTGGACCGCCTCGTGCCCCTCGGAGCCCATGGCAATGCCGATCTTCCCCTGCCGGTTGAGCTGAAAGCCGCGTGTGTCGACGGCTCTCTGCAAGAGCATATTGCGCAGCAGCGCGACCATCGTTTCTCTCGGAAGGCCATGCTCACGCACGGTGCGGGCGGTTCGTGCCACCGCCGCTGCCTTTCCGGCGGCCTCGTGGTATCCTGCTGGTGATATGATGAAGCTGCATCCGAGAAGACCCCACGGAATCGACTCGCTCACCGATATCGCGTTCAAGCTCTTCGCCGAACGCGGATACGACGCGACGTCCATGGATGAAGTCGCAACGGTCGCAGGCATCACCAAGGCGAGCATCTATCATCACGTTTCGGGGAAAGAGGCGCTGCTCGCGCACGGTCTCAATCGCGCCCTTACCGCGCTCTTCGCCGTGCTCGACGAGTCGGCGGCGAAGGAAGGCACGCCGCGGCAGCGCTTGGAGGCGATCGTCGTGCGCGTTGCCGAGGTGACGATGCACATGCTGCCCGAGGTGAGCGTCCTTTTTCGCGTTCGCGGTAACTCGCCGACCGAGCGCGATGCAATGACGCGGCGGCGAGCGTTCGATCGCGAGATCGCGCAGCTCGTCACGGCGGCGCAGCGCGATGGCAGTATGCGTGCCGACATCGACGCCGGTTTGCTCACGCGCTTGATCTTTGGGATGTCGAACTCGGTCGTCGAGTGGTACCGGCCGAACGGGCGTACCCCGGCAAGGACGATCGCGCTGGCGGTCGCCAGCCTCGCGTTCGAGGGGACCGGCGAAATTGACGCTTCCCTGAAGGCAGCGGTAGAATAAGGTCGAACCTACCATTTGGTAGGGAAAGGCAGGCGAGCGGGGTGAGAGTACGCAGCTACGTCAACGGCGGCTGGCACGAGGCGCGCAGCGGCTTCACTGAAGTACGCTCCGCGATCGACGGCCGCGTCGTTGCCGAGGTTTCGAGCGACGGCATCGACTTCGCGAAGGCGCTCGCCTATGGACGGAACGTCGGGGGCAACGCGCTGCGCCGGATGACCTTCCACGAGCGCGCGGAGATGGTGAAACGTCTGGCGCTCCGGCTCGCCGATTGCAAGGATCGTCTCTACGAGCTTTCCTACGACACCGGCGCGACGAAGAAAGATTGTTTCTTCGATATTGACGGCGGGATCATGACGCTGTTTTCGTTTGCGTCGAAGGGTCGCCGCGAGCTTCCCAACGCGCGCGTCGCGATCGACGGTGCGCTCGAGCCGCTTTCCAAGGAAGGAACGTTCGTTGGGCGTCACATCTATACACCGCGCGAAGGCATCGCGATCCACATCAACGCCTACAACTTTCCCTGCTGGGGCATGCTCGAGAAACTCGCGCCGGCAATCATCGCGGGCATGCCGATCCTCGTGAAGCCGGCGACGCCCTCGGCCTACGTGGCCTACGCACTCTTCGAGGAGATCGTACGGTCCCAGATCTTTCCCGAAGGGAGCGTGCAGTTCGTTGCGGGCAGCCTCGGTGACGCGCTCGAGCACTTGAGCGGACAGGACGTCGTCTCATTCACCGGCTCACACTCCACCTCGACCGCGCTACAGAGCACGGCGGCGGTGCGCGAGAACGCGGTGCGCTTCATCGCGGAGCAGGATTCGCTCAACGCGGCAATCCTTGCGCCGGAGGCCGGGCCGGGGACGCCGGAGTTCGACCTCTTCGCAAAGGAGATCGTGCGAGAGATCACTGCAAAGGCGGGTCAGCGCTGCACCTGCATCCGGCGTGCGATCGTTCCGAGTGCCTATCTCGACGAAATGCAGAGCACGCTCGTGGGGCGGCTGCAAAAGGTCGTCGTCGGCAGCCCGCGCGACGAGCACGCGACGATGGGCGCGCTCGTGAGCTTTGCGCAACGCGACGACGTTCGCGCACGCGTCGAGGAGCTTGCGCGCGAGGCGCGGATCGTCTACGGAGATCCGGTGCACGTCAACGTCGCCGGCGGCGACGACGGGCACGGCGCGTTCATGTCTCCCGTCGTGCTGCGCTGCGATAAACCACTCGCGGCGAAGGCCGTGCACGCTGTCGAAGCGTTCGGCCCGGTGACGACGCTCATGCCGTACGAGGGCATCGCCGAGGCTATCGCCATCGCAAATCGCGGCGAGGGCAGCCTTTGCGCATCGGTCTTCGGCTACAACGCCGATTCAGTCGATGAGATCGTTCGCGGCATTGCGCCGTTCCACGGACGTGTGCTCGTCGTCGATCGCGACTGCGCAAAGGAGCAGACCGGTCACGGTTCACCGCTCGCGCCGCTCGTTCACGGCGGACCGGGACGCGCGGGGGGCGGCGAGGAGATGGGCGGTGTTCGCGGGGTCTTCCACTACATGCAGCGCACGGCCGTACAAGGTTCACCGCAGCGGCTCTTCACCGTGACGGCGCAGTGGAATCCCGGAGCCGCCGAAGATCCGGCGCCTCGTCATCCCTTCGAAATCCCATTCGAGTCGCTGCGCGTCGGAGAAACGTTCCGCAGCGCGACACGCGAGGTCACGCTCGCGGATATCGAGCGCTTCGCGGAGTTCACCGGCGACAAATTCTACGCGCACATGGACGAGGCGGCGGCAAAGGCGAGCCCGTTCTTCAAAGGGCGCGTCGCGCACGGCTACCTGCTGCTCTCGTTCGCGGCGGGCCTCTTCGTGAAGCCCGAGCTCGGCCCGGTGCTCGCTAACTACGGTCTCGACAGCCTGCGCTTCCTGAAGCCGGTCTATCCCGGCGATCGCGTGCGCGTGCGCCTGACCGTGAAAGAGAAGACCCCGCGCAAGCCCGAGTACGGCGAGGTGCGTTGGTCGGTAACGTTGTTCAATCAAGACGACGACGTCGTCGCGCAGTACGACCTGCTCACGATGAACGCAACGAAGGAGCACGTTCCGAGTGCCGTCATCCCGAGCGAAGCGAACGCAGTGAGCGTCGTCGAGGAAAGCGTATCAGGAGTTTGATTTGTACACATCTATAAGCGACGGCATTGACGGCAATGCCAATGGAGGCGATGAGCGCGAGCAGGCGTTCAACGCGCGGCTCGATCGCGCGATGAAGATCGAGCCCTCCGACTGGATGCCGGAGGCCTATCGAAAGACGCTCGTTCGCCAAATCTCGCAGCACGCGCATTCGGAGATCGTCGGCATGCTGCCGGAGGGGAACTGGATCACGCGTGCGCCGTCGTTGCATCGCAAGCTCATCCTGCTTGCGAAGGTACAGGATGAGGCCGGACACGGACTCTACCTCTACAGCGCAGGCGAGACCCTCGGCACGCCGCGCGACGAGATGGTCGCTGCGTTGCACTCGGGCAAGGCGAAGTACTCTTCGATCTTCAACTATCCAACGCTCGCGTGGGCCGACGTCGGTGCCATCGGCTGGCTCGTCGACGGCGCCGCGATCATCAATCAAATCCCCCTGACGCGTTGCTCCTACGGACCGTACGCGCGCGCCATGGTGCGAATCTGCAAAGAGGAGAGTTTCCATCAGCGCCAAGGTTTCGAGATCATGTGGACGCTCGCGCACGGAACGACGGCGCAGCATGCGATGGCCCAAGATGCGCTCGATCGCTGGTGGTGGCCCTCGGTGATGATGTTCGGCCCACCCGATTCGGAATCGACGCACAACGAGCAGTCGCAGCGCTGGAGAATCAAGCTCTTCACGAACGACGAGCTTCGCCGGAAGTTCATCGATCAAACGGTTCCGCAGTCCGAGAAACTCGGCTTGAGGATTCCCGACCCGCAGTTGCGCTGGAACGAGCGAACGCAGCACTATGAGATCGGACCGATCGATTGGGAAGAGTTTTACCGCGTGATCAAAGGCGACGGCCCGTGCAACAAGGACCGTCTGCAGACGCGCATCGATGCGTGGGAGGACGGCGCCTGGGTGCGCGAGGCTGCGACCGAGCACGCTCGCAAGCGCGCCGAGAGGAGCGACGCCGCGTGACGAAGGGTTGGCCGCAATGGGAAGTTTTCGTTCGCAGCGAGGCCGGACTCGCACACAAGCACGTGGGCAGCCTCCATGCGGCCGACGTGCGTATGGCGCTCGAGAACGCGCGCGATCTCTATACCCGGCGTAACGAGGGCGTGAGTATCTGGGTCGTCAGGTCGGAAGATGTGCACGCAACCGATCCGGACGAGGCTGAGGCGTTCTTCGAGCCGTCTGAGGACAAGCGCTATCGCTTTCCGACCTCCTATCACGTTCCGGAGGGCGTCGAACACCTATGAACGCGCGCGTCGAATACGTCCTGCGCTTCGGCGATAACGCGCTCGTGCTCGCGCAGCGGCTCTGCGCGTGGGTCGCGCACGCTCCGATCATGGAGGAGGACGTCGCGCTCGCCAACGTTTCGCTCGACCTCTTCGGGCAAGCGCGGCTCTGGCTCGCGTACGCCGGCGAGCTCGAGGGCGCCGGACGCGACGAGGACGCGCTCGCCTTTCACCGCGGCGCCGGCGAGTTTCGCAACGTGCTGCTCGTGGAGCGCCCGA
This sequence comes from Vulcanimicrobiota bacterium, assembly GCA_030041225.1. Taxonomy (GTDB): domain Bacteria; phylum Vulcanimicrobiota; class Vulcanimicrobiia; order Vulcanimicrobiales; family Vulcanimicrobiaceae; genus Tyrphobacter. Next base: position 84,453 of record JASHOG010000018.1, read on the forward strand.
ACGGTGATTTCGCCGAGACGACCGTGCGCGGTTACTTCTACGATCTCTGGGCCTCGCTCGCGCTTGCCGAGCTTTCGCGCTCGAAAGACGAGCGCATTGCGGCGATCGCGGAGAAGGCGCGCAAGGAGAACGCGTATCATCTGCGGCGCAGCGAGGACTGGATGATTCGTTTGGGCGACGGGACTGAGGAGAGCCGTTCGCGTATGCAGCGCGCCGTGAACGACTTTTGGCGCTACACGGGCGAGTTGTTCCTCGGAGATGAGGTCGATGCTACGATGCGAGAGCAGGGCGTCGGGTTCGATCCCACGGCGCTGCGCGAGCCGTGGCTCGAGCGCGTTCGCGCAACGTTCGCTGCGGCGACGCTCGACGTTTCTTCCGACGTGTGGATGCAACGGGGGGGAAAGCAAGGCGTGCATACGGAGTCGCTCGGATATCTCCTCGCTGAGATGCAAGTGCTTCCGCGCACGATCAGCGGGGCGGCGTGGTAAAGTGCAATGATGTGTCATGGTGAGCGCAGTGAACGGAGTGAGGTAGGCAACGGCATCGAAGCCATTCGAGCGTTGCTTGACGATGTTCGCGACCCGGAGATTCCGGCGATCTCGATTACCGACCTCGGCATTATGCGCGACGTGCGGCGTGCGAGTGACGGCGCACTCGAGATCGTACTGACACCGACATACTCCGGTTGCCCCGCGACGAAGGCGATTCAAGAGGATGTGGAGGGGACGCTGCGCGAGCACGGCGTCGAGAACGCGCGCGTCGTCGTGCAGCTTGCGCCCGCGTGGACGACGGAGTGGATCACCCAGCGCGGACGCGAGCGCCTGAGAGCCTTTGGTATCGCTCCGCCGGAAGAGGTCGCGCGCTGCCCGCGATGCAGCTCGGCCTCGACGCGTGAGCTCGCGCACTTCGGCTCGACACCGTGCAAGGCGCTCTATCGCTGCAACGCCTGCAACGAACCCTTCGACTACTTCAAGAGGCTGTAGGTGCGCTTCCATTCTTTGAGCGTGCGTGACGTGCGAAGGGAGACGCGTGACGCGGTGGTCGTCGAGCTCGACGTCCCGGAGGACGCGCGCGATGCCTTCAGCTTCACGCAAGGCCAGTATCTCACGCTGCGCTCGGCGATCGACGGGAACGAGGAGCGTAGGTCGTACTCGATATGCTCGAGTCCGCTCTCCGGCCGGCTGCGTGTCGCGATCAAGCGGGTTGACGACGGGCTCTTCTCGTCATGGGCGCATGCGACGCTCGCGCCTGGGATGCAGCTCGAGGTCGCGCCGCCGGAGGGACGCTTCTTTCTCCCGCTCGATGCGAGCAATCGTCGTCATTACCTCGCCTTCGCCGCGGGAAGCGGCATCACGCCGGTCCTCTCGCTCGTCGAGACGACGCTTGCGCTCGAGCCGCAGAGCCGCTTCACCCTCGTCTACGGGAATCGTTCCTCCTCGGCAACGATGTTCCGCGAAGAGCTCCTGCGACTGAAAGATCGCTACCTCGGCCGATTTGCGCTCATCTTCGTGACGAGCCGCGAGAAGCAGGAGATCGAGCTCTTCAACGGGCGCATCGATCGCGAGCGCGTCATCGCGCTCGCAAAGGGCTGGATCGATCTCGAAGAGGTCGACTACGTGTTTCTCTGCGGACCTGAGTCGATGATGGGGAGCGTCGTGCTAGCACTGCGGGATTGCGGCTTCGATCGTAAGCACGTCCTCGTCGAGCGCTTCACAACTGATCGAACGCAGCGAGCGCTTCGCCCACGTCCCGCGACGCAACAGCACGACGACCTTTGCCAGGTCAGCGTGACCCTCGACGGAGCCGTCCGGACCTTCGACGTGCACAAGGGGCGCGAGTCCATTCTCGACGCCGGACTACGCAACGGGATCGACCTGCCGCACTCGTGCAAGGGTGGCGTCTGCTCATCGTGTCGCGCGCAGCTGCGCAGCGGAGAGGTAGACATGGACGCGCACTTCGCACTCGAAGACTATGAAGTGCGCAGCGGCGTCGTGCTGATGTGTCAGAGCCATCCCGTCACCGATCGCGTCGAGCTCGACGTCGACGCGATTGCGGCGCAACTCGTATGAGCGACCACGTTCTCGTCTCACAGGTGGACGGTATCCGGCGCATCACGTTGAGCCGTCCGGAGAAACTCAACGCAATGAGCGGGGAGATGGCGGAATCCGCGCGCGCGGCCTTCGAGGAGGCTGCCGATGATCGCGATACGCGCATCGTCGTGCTCACCGGAGCGGGGCGCGCGTTCTGCGCCGGGCAGGATCTCGCAGAGGGGGCAATTGCGCCGGGAAAGGACCTCGGCGCGTGGCTGGACCGCAGCTACAACCCCCTCGTGCGAGCGATTCGCAGGCTCGAAAAACCGGTGCTCGCGCGCGTCAACGGCATCGCCGCAGGTGCCGGTGCGAACCTCGCCTTTGCCTGTGATATCGTCGTCGCCGGCGAGTCGGCGCAGTTCGTCGAGTCGTTCGCGCGCATCGGTTTACTTCCCGACTCAGGCGGAACGTGGATGCTGCCGCGTCTTATCGGTCACGCACGTGCGGTCGCGCTCTCAATGCTCGGTACGCCGATGACCGCACGGCAGGCATATGAATGGGGCGCCGTGTGGAGGGTTGTCGCCGACGGTGAACTGGACGGAGTTTGCGAGGAGCTCGCGCGGACGCTCGCCGCCGCGCCCACCAAGGCGATGGCGGCGATCAAGTCGGCGACGCTCAGGGGATGGGAACAGACACTCGACGCGCAGCTCGATCTCGAGCGATCTCTGCAGCGTGCACTCGGTGCGACGGCAGACTATCGCGAAGGCGTCGAGGCGTTCACGGAAAAACGTCTGCCATCGTTCAAAGGAGAATGATGAGCGAAGACGTCCGGCTCGCGGAGCGCTGCGCGAGCGAGATGTTCGAACGGGACCGCGCCTCACAAGCCGCCGGCATGCGAATCGAAGCCGTTGCACCGGGCTACGCGCGCCTCTCGATGCGACTCCTCCCCGAGATGATCAACGGTCACGCAACGGCACATGGCGGCACGATCTTCACGCTCGCAGATTCCGCGTTCGCGTTTGCTTGCAACTCTCGCAACGTGCGCACCGTTGCGCAGCACTGTTCGATCACGTTCGTGACGTCGGGACGCGAGGGAGAGGTACTCATTGCCGAGGCGCGCGAGGCGAATCTCGCCGGGCGCTTCGGCATCTACGACGTCACCGTGAGTTCTGAGGACGGCCGCGTCGTTGCCATCTTTCGCGGCCACTCGGCCGCGACGCGTGAGACGGTGATCGACGAGGGATGACGGGCGTCTATCTCTGTGACGGGATTCGTACGCCGATCGGACGATACGGCGGCGTGCTCTCCAGCGTCCGTGCCGACGACCTTGCCGCGATCCCCCTTCGCGCGCTCGTCGAGCGCAATCCTCGTATCGACTGGGAGGCGCTCGACGACGTTTACCTGGGCTGCGCGAATCAAGCCGGTGAGGATAACCGCAATGTCGCACGGATGGCGCTGTTGCTCGCGGGATTACCGGTGAAGACTCCCGGCTCGACCGTCAACAGGTTGTGCGGCTCCGGGATGGACGCCGTCGCGATCGTCGCCCGCGCGATTGCTGCCGGCGAGATCGACATCGGCATCGCAGGCGGCGTCGAGTCGATGAGCCGTGCGCCCTTCGTGACGCCGAAGGCGACGAGCGCGTTTTCGCGCGAGCACGCGATGTACGACACCACCATCGGCTGGCGCTTCGTCAATCCGATCATCAAAGCGCAATATGGCATCGACAGCATGCCCGAGACGGGTGAAAACGTCGCCGAGGAGTTCCGCGTCTCGCGCGAGGACCAAGACGCGTTCGCGCTGCGGTCGCACGAGCGCGCGGTGAAGGCTATTGCGTCGGGGCGCATGGCCGAGGAGATCGTCCCCGTCACGACCGGGCAGAAGAGGGCCGCGGTCATCGTCGATCGCGACGAGCATCCGCGCCCCGACACATCGCTCGAGGCACTCGCGAGGTTGCCGACGCCCTTTCGCGCCGGAGGAACGGTAACCGCGGGGAACTCTTCGGGAGTCAACGACGGCGCAGCGGCGCTCATCGTCGCTTCGGAGAGCGCCGTCTCGCGCTATGCGTTGAAGCCGCGTGCGCGCGTCGCCGCCGCGGCGAGCGCGGGGGTGGAACCGCGCATCATGGGCATGGGGCCGGTCGCGGCGACGCGCAAGCTCCTGGCGCGCACGAAGCGAGCGATCTCGGACTTCGATATCATCGAGCTCAACGAAGCCTTCGCTTCACAAGCGCTCGCCTCTCTGCGCGAGCTCGGGCTCCCCGACGATGCGCCGCACGTCAATCGCAACGGCGGTGCCATTGCGCTCGGCCACCCGCTCGGCATGAGCGGCGCGCGGCTCATCCTCACGGCCTCGATCGAGATCGGTGCAGGGCGGGCACGGCGCGCGCTCTGCACGATGTGCATCGGCGTGGGTCAGGGCATCGCAATGGAGCTGGAAACCGTTTAAGATTCGCTGAATTGGCCGAGGAAAGTAGTGCTAACTCTTAGCTGCACCGAGAATGAGCTCTGCTACGTCTTTCGGCCGTGATAGGAGTGACGCGTGACTGGTGGGTAGCGAGATTGTTGTTGCGTCGGCGCGGGAGGCAAACTTTCTCTCGAGCTCGGGCGGAATCATTTGGTCCCGGTCAGAAACTTGGTACCACGACTTGATCGTCTTCCACGCCGGCGCTCCCATTTTGTTTCCGAAGATGGCGCTGTTCACCGGACGCTGCACGCTGGCGAGCGCCGCAGCCTCAGATACGGGCAAGTCGCCGGCAAAATATTCGGGGAACTTCGTCCGATCCATGTAGAGCAGGCCACCGGGACCCGGCGCAATAAACTTATCTCCGGGCGCTTGCGGGAAACCGCCGAGCGCTTCACCCTCATCGGGCGCGAATGCAGCGATGTAGACGAGTGCCTTTACGTTCTGTGCACCGTATGCTGCCGACGTAATGACCGCTCCGCCGTACGAGTGCCCCGCAACGACCGTTGGGCCCTGCATCGCATCGATCACGGCTCGCGTGTTCGCAGCGTCGTCTGGCAGGCTTGCCATCTGATTCTGCACCGCAACGACGTTATAACCCGCCGCTTGAAGAATCGGTATAACCTTAATCCAGCCCGATCCGTCCGACCATGCGCCGTGAACGAGCACGATGTTGACGTCACCGCCAGTGGCAGCCATTCCATGAACTCCTTTACCGTAGGCGAGGATAGCGGCGCCTGCAGCTGCAGCGCTTCCCGACAGAAAAGACGTACGCCTCATACCCTCATTATACAGCGCAACGCTCGGATGTACCACTCACTGCTACGAGGACGGCCTACCTGTGGTAGTACCGGCTAGGTGCCGGAGTGAAGTCTAAGGTCGGAATGGGGCCGGCCGGCGTGCCGATCGCTAGCGCCCACGCGGGCATCTACTGAGGCAGACGGAACGCGGCTTGGCCGGCATAGGACTGCCACGTGACCAGAGCGAGGCCGCCGGCCGTTGCCAGATACCAGAATCCGACAGCGATGCGCGAACCGATTTCCGCCGCACGTAGGCCCCCTACGACGCGGCCTCCGTCGAACGGCACGAACGGAATCATGTTGAAGAGGTTGAGAAACGCACTGAACGCTGCGCACGCGAACCAAAAACGATCGTGCAGCGTCGTGCCGAGTGCATAGCAGAGGGCAGCTAGGCAAAACCCGGTGAGAGGCCCCGCGAGTGCGATATAGGCGCCCTGCTCGGGAGTGCGCGGTATCGCTCCCGCCGTAAAGGCTCCGAGGAACGGAACGAAGACCGGAAGGCGGACCGGCAAACCGTAGGCGCGAAAGGCGAAGTAATGGCCGAGCTCGTGGCCGAGGATGAGCAGAACGAGCGCCAGTCCGAACTGCCAGCCGAAGGCGGCCGCGTAGAGCCAAAGTGTCAGGATGAAGGTCCAGCTCGACGCAAAGACCTTGAGCACGACGAGGAGTGCTTTGAACTTTAGCGCGAACGCGACCACTGCAGCGATGACGGCACCGATGCCTCCGGCCGCCTTGGATCTCTTGGGCGGCTCTTGCTCGGAAGCGGGGGGCGCAGGTTGCACGACGTGAGGCCTACGACACCGCGCGTTCTCATCCTCGGCGGAGGATTTTCTGGGATCGCAGTCGCGTCACGCCTCGAGAGACGTCTACGCGCGGGCGAGGCGAGCGTCACGCTGGTGAGCCGCGAGAACTACTCCGTTTTCACGCCGATGCTGCCCGAAGTCTGCTCGGGAGCGCTCGAGGTGCGCCACATCGTGACGCCGATCCGCTCGCAGTTGCGTCGCACGACGTTCGTGCTTGCGGACGTCGAAGGGATAGATCTTGCATTGCGAACCGTGCAGATCACGCACGCCTTAACGGGCGAGCGCGAGACGCTCGCTTTCGACCATCTCATCATCGCGCTCGGCTCGGCAACCTCGACCTTCGGCATACCCGGCGTGCGGGAGCATTCGTTCGCGCTCAAGACGCTCGAAGACGCAGCTTTGCTGCGCAACCGCCTCGTCTGGCTGCTCGAAGCCGCCGATGCGACGCGCGACGCCGCCGAACGGCGAAGGCTGCTAACAGTTGCGATCGTCGGCGGGGGATTCACCGGCGTCGAAACCGCGGGCGAGATCGTCGAGCTCTTCAGGAGCGTCGCGCACTTCTACCCAAACGTTCCACCGCACGACATTCGCGTCGTGCTCGTCGAGGCAGGAGCCACGCTCCTGCCCGGTCTGCCGCCTCGCATGGGCGCATACGCAGCGCGCCGTCTTGTGGCACGAGGCGTCGAGGTAAAAACGAAGAGTAGTGTCACGCAAGCAGAGACATCGGTCTTAGCGTTGGAGCACGGCGAGCACATCGAGACGGCGACGATCGTCTGGAGCGCCGGTGTCACGCCGTCACCGGCCGTAGCCGATGCGGCGCTAACGCTCACCAAACGGGGCGCCGTGATTGTCGAGCCGAATCTCTCGGTACGAGGACACGAGGGCGTCTGGGCTGCGGGCGACTGCGCGTCGATTCCCGACGAACGCGGCGGCTTCTACCCGCCGACGGCGCAACATGCAATTCGCGAAGGCCCCCTCCTCGCGGACAACATCGTCGCGGTACTGCGCGGAAAGCCGACGCGGCCATTCCGATTTCACTCGCTCGGCATGATGGCGTCGCTCGGTGCGCGCAGAGCCGTCGCACAACTTCCCGGCAATCGCGTGCTTACCGGTTTTCCCGCCTGGTTCTTGTGGCGCACGTACTATCTGCTGCGCCTTCCCGGCATGGATCGCAAGCTGCGCGTCGCCTTCGATTGGACGCTCGACATGCTCTTCGCGCGCGATGTTGCGGAACTGCGCGTCTACCGGCGGCTGCGCGAGTAGGGCGGTTAGCCCGCGATTGCGCCCATACGCCACGTAGCAACGAAAGCGCGAAAGACGACGGGAAACTCTGCGTGAACGAAGCGCACGCTGCGACCGCCGGTTCGAGTGAAGCCCGGGATCGTGGCCACGAGATCGGCCTGCGCCGCCGTGACGAGTTGTACATCGAGCGTCACAGGTGGCGTGAAACGATACGGCTGCGCCTCCTGTGCCCGTGCGATCGCCTGACGCGCCGCGTCGCGAATTAACGCTTGCGCCGCCGCCGGCGTGAGCGAGTCGGCGGCGAAGCTCCCAATGGATTCCTTGACGATCGCGCCGCACACCCACGGCATCTGCCGCTGCGCGCCCTGCACCGTCGTACGATCGCCCGTGATGAGAAGAAGCGGAACGCCGTAGTACCCGAGCAACCCTGCGTTGATCGTCGCCTCGCTGCAGACCACGTCGTTGACACGCACCTCGTAGATCACCGAGGGCGTGTACGTATGGCAAAGCACCGCGTTTTCGTCGCCGACTGCACCATGGTATCCGACAAAGAAAGCGCCGCCGAAGCCGCCGTCGGCGCTCTGTGCCATCGAGTACGGCTTGCGGTTCCCGAAGATCACCCGTACGTCGGTGGGAAGCTCGTCGAAGAGCAGGTTGTGCATCGGTCCGTGCGAGTCGTTGACGAGGATCTCACCTACGCCTGCTTGACGCGCCCCGTCGATTGCAGCGCGTACTTCTTGCGTGTAGTAGCGGCGGAACGTCGAGTACTCGGGATGCGGTGTTCGCGCGTCGACTTGCTTCCACGTCGTCACGCCCGCAACGCCCTCCATGTCGCTCGAGATATATAGCTTCACGGAGGCGTGATCGCTCCGGCGCCGAGCCGCACCGCGGCGACGTAGGCACGATAGGCTGATTCATAGCCGTCGGCGCTAAAGCGCAGCGTGCGGCCGTTGACGCGCTCGAATCCCGGCATGAGCTCGATGAAGTCCGCGACCTCGACGCGCGTCGCCTCGAAGAGCATCTCGACGTTTCCGGGGAACGTGAACGGCTTTGCCGCTGCGATGCGCCGAATGGCCTCGCGCGCGCCGGTCCGAATCGCCGCTTGTGCCGCCTGCGGTGTGAGCGTTGAGGTTGCATAGAAACCGATGGCGTCCTTGACCGCGACGCCGACGGCCCACGGAAGCGCGCGCGTCGTCTCTCGGACAATCGTGCTGTCGCCGGTTATGAGCACGATGGGGACTCCGCGTGATCCCGCAAGCGCGGCAACGAGCAGTGCCTCGCTGCACTCGGTGCCGTTCATCGTTACCCGATAGACGACGTCGTCGCTGAAGGTGTGCGCGAGCACGCCGTCTCGATCTCCGCCTTTGGCATGATAGCCGGTCAGGAAGACCGCGTCGACGCCGGGTTCGATCTTTTCCGCCATCGAGTACGGTTTCGGCGCGCCGGAGACGAGCCGCACGTCGGCCGGTAACTCGTCGAAGAGGAGGTTGCGCATCGACGAATGCGAGTCGTTGATGAGGATGTCCGTCGCACCGGCTTCACGTGCGCCCTCGATCGCAGCCCGAACTTCCTGCGTCATGTAGCGCCGGTAGATTGGATACTCCTCACGGTTTTCGGGGTCGCACTGGCGCCACACGCAGACTCCGGCGGTTCCCTCCATGTCGCAAGAGATGTAAATCCGCATTAGGGAACCTTAATGCGACTCGCGCAAGCCGTCACGTGCCTCGGCGAGTCCGGTCTGTGCGGCGACGTTGTGCGGGTTCACCGCAAGCGCGCGCTCGTAGTAGGGGATCGCCTCTCGAAAGCGACTCGCCGCGAGCTCTAAGTCGCCCAGCTGCGTCAGCGCGACGTCGTCGTTCGGATGCTGCGCGACACGGCGCTCGAGCGCCTCATACTGCAGCATCACTGCCGCCGGCGGTCCTCCTTCGACACGCTGCTGAGCCGTCTGCCCTGCCCCCGCGCTCGCCGCACCGAAAACCGAGCCCCCGGAGCCGAAGCCGACGTACACGAGGTACCCCATAACCCCCAGGAACGCGACAGCGAAGGGCACGACGAAGAAGAGGTAGATGCGCGGCGGAAGGCCGCGAGAAGGGGTGCTCACCAAGAGTCGTTTGGACGGGCGACGAAGAGAATCATCCGTGCTCCCTTCCGAGGCTGAGCTGCAACTTCTTTTTGCGCGGCTCAATAACGAGTACTTTAACGGCAATGCGCCCAACTGCCGCATCGCCTACAACGAGCGCTTCTCCAACTCAGCGGGACGCATCACCTATGGACGCAAGCCCTTGCTCATCGAGCTGTCGCCGAAGCACTTCCGGCGCAGCCCTAGTGCGCTCGAGGAGACGCTCCTGCACGAGATGGTGCACGCGTGGTGCTACGAAAAGTATAAAGACACCGGGCACGGCACGCGCTTTCGCCGCAAGATGCGCGAGTGCGGCCTCAGCTCGATCTACCACGACCTCGGCCACGTGCGGCCGAGCAACGAATCGAGCAGGCGGTACATCCTCCGCTGCGAGGCGTGCGCCTTCGAGGTGCTCCGCAGACGTGTGCCGCGTAAGCCCGCGAGCTGCCCACGTTGCAACCACCGCCGCTTCGATCCTCGCTTCCCGCTCGCAGTCTACGAGATCGTCGAGACGAGGCTTTTGGATTCTGCGGGTCCCGATGTAGCGGCAGCCTATAAGGGCAGCCGCAGTGGTTGACCGGTATATACACCATGGTGTACATTTTGGTGGTGCGGAGAACGCAAATCTATCTCGATGAGGAGCAGAAACGAAGGCTGAGAAGCCTTGCGGCGCACCTCGATTCCAACGTCTCCGACCTGATCCGCAGGGCTGTCGATCGCCTCCTAAGCGAGGAGTGGAGACCGGATGCCTGGGAAGCAAGGTTTGATGCGTGGCAACAAAAGGCGCGCAAGCGCCTGGGTAACATCAGCATAGAAGACTTCGATCGCGCTCATCGTTCGGCAACAAAACGCGGAGCGAAGAAGGCCCGATGAGCAGACTTGTCGTCGTCCTCGACGCAAACGTGCTAGGCCCCGGACTCGTCGGCGCCGGTACGTCGTCTGCGGAGATCGTGCGGTTATGGCGGGGCGGCATCTTCGACATCTTGGTCGCAGGTAAGCTTCTGGAGGAGATCGCCGAAACGTTAAGGGCGCTCGGTCTCGACGACGAAGCGACCATGGAGCTTGTGCCTGTCCTTACGCGGGATCCCTCTACGGTTGTTGCCATCAAGCATCAGCGCATGGGCTGCTCGGATCCGGATGACGATTACTTATTCGAGCTTGCGATCTCCGGCAACGCGGCGTTCATCGTAACGCGAGACAAGGGGCTCTTTTGCTTGCCCTCGTCACTGGACCTCACGCTCAAAACACTCGGCATCCTCGTGATCAACGACGTAGACTTCCTCGAGTATGTGCGTGGGCATCTGTTCTCACCGCTGGTGTACGAAGCCTCGACGCTCTGCGTCGGGGACGTTCAGGGACCTCTGGATGTGCCGTGCCTCGTATGCGGCCACGGTTTTCATTGGGACGTCGAGTGCGGAGCCATCCTTGAGTGCGAGGGGGCCCCGTGCCAGCGTACCTGCCCGGTATCCCTCGAGCCACAAGCTCTGTAGAACGGTCCACGCGTGCGACTTCTATCCGAGCCTCGCGAGAAAACTGGAGTCACGATAGCACCGTGAATACAAGGCGAGAGACGTCGTTGCGCGACGGCACGAAGACGAGGACCGAGACCGACTCGATGGGCAGCATCGAGGTTCCGGCCGACACGTACTATGGAGCTCAATCGGCGCGCTCGCTGGTCCACTTCGACATCGGTGACGGTGCGTGGCCCCGGGATGTGATGCCGCGCGAGGTCATTCGCGCGATGGGTGTGTTGAAGAAGGCCTGTGCGCTCGTCAACAACGAGCTCGGAAAGCTCAGCGACGAAAAGACGAGGCTCATCGTCAGGGCGGCGGATGAGGTGATCGACGGCAAGCTCGATGCGCACTTCCCACTGCGGATCTGGCAAACCGGCTCCGGCACGCAGACGAACATGAACGTCAACGAGGTTATCTCGAACCGTGCGATCGAGCTGGCCGGCGGGGTCATGGGCTCGAAGAAGCCGATTCATCCCAACGACGACGTGAACATGTCGCAGTCGTCGAACGACACGTTCCCGACCGCGATGCACATAGCGGCCGCGAGGGCGATGGTCGATATGCTTCCTGCCGTCGAAGCGCTACGCGGCGCGCTCGCGGCGAAAGCGAAGGCGTGGAGCGCGATCGTGAAGGTCGGGCGCACGCATTTGCAGGACGCAACGCCGCTGACTCTCGGCCAAGAGTTCTCCGGGTACGCGACGCAGCTCGACCGCGCGATTCGAGCTTGCCACGAGGCGCTCGACCCGCTCTACGATCTCGCAATCGGAGGAACGGCGGTCGGTACGGGACTGAACGCTCATCCCGAGTTTGCAGAGCGCACGGCGAAGAAGATCGCAGTGCTCACTGGGCTGCCGTTCCGTTCTCATCCGAACAAGTTCACTGCGCTCGCCTCGCACGACGATTTCGTCTTCGCCTCAGGCGCGCTGAAGACGCTCGCGGCGGCACTGATGAAGATCGCGAACGACATTCGCTGGCTCGGCTCGGGGCCGCGCGCCGGCATCGGCGAGCTCATCTTGCCGGAAAACGAGCCGGGCAGCTCGATCATGCCCGGCAAGGTGAATCCGACGCAGTCGGAGGCAATGACGATGGTCTGCGTGCAGGTCTACGGCAACGATCTCGCAGTGAGCTTCGGTGCCTCGCAGGGGAACTTCGAGCTCAACGTCTTCAACCCGGTGATGATCGCGAACTTCCTGCACTCGACGTCGCTGCTCAAAGATGCCTGCACGATGTTCCGCATCCACATGGTCGAAGGCCTCGAGCCCAACGAAGAGATTATCAAGCGCCATCTCGATGAGTCGCTCATGGTCGTCACGGCGCTATCACCGCATATCGGCTACGACAAAGCCGCCGCGATCGCAAAGAAGGCGCATCACGAGAAGACAACGCTCAAAGCAGCGGCCCTCGCGCTCGGTGTCAGCGAGGCCGACTACGATAAGATCGTCGTCCCCGCGGAGATGACGAGACCCAAGTAGCCGCTGAAATTAACGGAAGAGAGGCAAGTCCTTCGCCAACTCGTTGACAGGCTTGAGCTCGTCTCGCTCCCGCGCTATAAATGCAACGCCATTGCCTTGAAGAATTTCTGATATCCATGCCACATCGCTGCTTGGTTCGTTGCCGAAGGCGAGGACGGGGCTAGCGCGGCCGATGTCGGCACGATACCTTACGGAGTAGTCGAAGAGCTGGCCCATACCGTAGCGCATCCGGTCCACGGCCGCTGTTTGGCGCGTTAGGCTCTTGACCTCGACGAGGAGTTTCCGGCTGCCGAGTTGAGCGAGAAGATCGAGGTTGTTGTTGAAGAGGCATGAGCCTCCGCGGTACTCGACGCGCTCCTTGAGTAAGCGCAACGTGTCCTGATGATCGCGCCGCGCTCGTTCCTGCAGTGCTGCTGCCTCGTAGACGTCGGGCCCGGTACCGGTAGGTCGATAGCCAGTGCCTTCCGGGACGGCGACGAGCGGGCGTAACGCATCGCGCGGTGGCGCGAGGAGGGGCGACACGCGCCCGGCAAGGGCGTCCGATACTGTTGGCGCGTCTGCAAACACGGCGCCGGTCACTCCCGCTGCTTCAAGGATGCGGTGGAAGTCGAGGTCATCGATGTAGCGTACCGACTGTCCCTGAAACGCGTTACGGTCGTTAAAGCGGGACTCGTACATGCGGCCGACCGGGTCGAGGTATGGCACGGGGCGAGCGAAGCGTATTCCCTTTTCGATACTCACAAAGCGGTGGCCAGGGTTATTCGCGTCGTCCCAAACGTCACCAAGCGCGCCGCAGCCGAAGTATGTACTCGCTTCGCCTGCGGTCGCACCGCGCGAAGGGCGGTAGTATACGAACCTTTCGCCGCCGCCGATACGGTCGAAGTACTGCTCCGGATAGTGGTAAACGACGAACTCAGTGTCGAGGTACTTTGGATCATCGCGCCATGCGCGCTGCATCAGCACGAGAGGCATCTGACGCTTGCGTTTTTCGCGTAAGGACTATCTTCCTGTGCGAAGAGAGCGGATGACGGCCCATTTTGGTAATCGGCGTGAAACGGTACAGCAACACCGCGGCAATAACCCACTGCGATAATCGTTTGCGGGAAGGGGACCGTAGCGTAACTGGCTAGCGCGCCGTACCACCGATTCGGAGGTGCGGAGGCGCCTCGCGTGCTAAGATTGCCGCGGTGGTACGGTAACTTACGCTACGCGAGGAGCCGCTTGAACAAGGCGGCTCTTCGCTTTTATGGGCTTCGCGGTTATCTATTAGGCGAGCGGATGACGGCCCACACCGTGATATCCCACGCGTTGTGTATGCAGACCAGCAAAAGCGCCATCAAGGCCGCGACGAGCGTCCATGCTCCGGCCGGAAGTCGGAACAGCAAAAGAACCGCTGCGATGACGATGGCAAACTGAGAGAGCACCGGCGCAAAACCATAGAACGTGCGATCCTCTCGGTCGATCCCCATCTCCGGGTCGTGGTAGAAGCGCTCGACCCCGAGGAGCACACGCAATGCGAAAGCAAAGCCGAGAACGCCCGCAGCGAGCACGAGCGCGCTCGCTGTTGCCGGATTCGCGGGCAGCAGCACCATCAAGCAGATAACGAGGATCGCCGCGAGATGGAAGATCGTCGGCGAGAGAAAGACCGAAAGCCCGGGGCGAAGCTCCTCGGTCATGTAGCTCGCCGTAATCGAGACGGCGACGAACATCAGGCCGACGAGGGTCGCCGACGCGGTGCCGATGAGCATGAAGAAGTCGCGCATCTGAGATCCTTACCGGGTTTCGTTACGGACCGCGGGCGTGCATGCAGCGACGCCCGCGAGCGCGATGTAGCCGATCGCCGTAATCGTCATCGCGAGATGTGCGCTCCGATGATCGGCGATCCAGCCGAAGAGGAGCACGCCCGGTAGCAACCCACCGAGCACGACCAGGCGAACCGCGCCCATAACGCGCCCGACGAGCTCCTCAGGTGCGACGCGGAGGCGAAATCCGATGATTTGGGCGACTTCGAAGCTGCCGGCTGCGCCCGCGGCGGCCCACGCACACGCCGCGACCCAGAGATTGTGCGTTATCACGACGGGCAAGAAGGTCAGGGCGTCAATGGCATATGCGATGATGAGTGCGCGCCCAAAGGGCCAACGCCTCGCATTGAGCGTCGCGAAGACCGTGCCTAGCAGCGCACCGACGGCTGCGATGCCCAAGAAGAAGCCGATGTCGCGGTCGGATGCGCTGAAGACGCGCTTGAGGAACGGAATCAAAATCGCAAACGCGCCGAAAGCGAAGAAGTTGAAGAAGAAAGCGAGGCTCGCCTGGGCGCGCATGCCGCTGTCGCCAAGGAGCGTCCTAAATCCGAGCACGATGTCGTTGCGAACCTGACGTACTGACGGGAGGCCGTGAACGGCTTCGGGACCGAGGCTAGGGATGCGCATCAGCGAAAGCTGCGACGCGAGGTACGTCGCGGCGTTGAAGATGAGTGCCGGAAAGGGGCCGAAGAAGGCGAAAAGCGCGCCGCCGAGCGTCGGCATCACGAGGTTCGAGAAGTTCTCGGCGCCGATCAGCACCGCAACCGCCTCCGTCGTACGCTCCTTTCCGACGAGGTAAGGAATGGACGATGATTGCGCGCTCAGAAACGCCGCGGCGCTGATCGAAATGATGATCAAGCCGGCGTAGATCATGGGCATCGTCAAAATGTGGAGTGCATACGCGATCGCAAAGGCCGTCATGACAGCGCAGCGTACGGCGTCACAGGAGATCATGAGCCGTTTGCGGTCGAGCCGGTCGGCGAGTGACCCCCCGACGAGGCCGAAGAGAGAGAATGGGCCGATCTCGCAAATGAGCGATGCGCCCGTCGAAAGCGCCGAGTGCGTCAAGTGGTAGGCGAAGAGCGGAATCGCGAGCGTGCGCAAGCCGTCGCCGAGCAGGCTCAGCGATTGACCGAGGAAATACTGGCGAAAGCCTCGCGACGAAAAGACGCTCGGCACGAGCCCTGCGACGGCGGCCATAGACGCAGAGATATATCAGATTTTTAGAGGTGACGCAAGACGAGGGAGACGGCGCCGATCGAGAGCGCGAGCGCGACGAAGTACAGGAGCTGACGCGACTGCAGCCGCAACGAGAGGTGCGCGCCGAGCGGCCCGCCGCAGAGCCCGCCGATGACGAGCGATGCGACGTCGGCGACGCGAATGTCGTGCTGGAAGGCGTGGACGGCGAGGCCGACCGGCGACGTGAGGACGATGCCGAAGTGCGAGGTCGCGCTGATGGCATGCGCGGGCAGATCCGAGAGGTAGAGGAGCGTCGGCACGAGCACGACGCCGCCGCCGATGCCGAAGAGGCTCGAGACCAGGCCGACCAAGAAGCCGACGCTCAGAGCCTTTGGAAGCGGCATCCCGCGCAGTGCTTGCACGCTTCCCGCGGCGTCCTCACGCTTGCCGATGCTCCGCGCACGCCGAAAGACCATGTCGAGCGCGACGAGGATGAGTATCGCCGCGAGCAGTCCATCGAAGAGCGTTGGAGAGATGTGCTTTGCCAGCACCGCGCCGACGATGCTGCCCGGCCAGCCACCGGCGGCGAGCAACAATCCGACGCGAACGTGCACCCGATGCTGCAGGAGGTATGTCGTCGCGCCGCTCGCACTGTTCGCGACGACGAGCACGAGCGCCGTTCCCGCCGCATCAGCCGGGCCGAACCCGAAGAAGAGGCGTAGAACAGGGACGATGATGAAGCCGCCGCCGAGCCCCACCATCGAGCCGAAGATGCTCGCGAGAAAGGCGGCAATGAAGATCTCGACGGCGGTCGTCACCGCGCGCTAACTGACGCGGCCGATATACCGCCGGTCGCGTGTGTCGATGCGGATCACATTGCCGCTCTCGACGAAGAGCGGCACTTGCACGCTCGTGCCCGTCTCGAGCTTCGCCGGCTTCGTAACATTGGTTGCCGTATCGCCGCGAAAGCCGGGATCGGTCTCGACGACTTTGAGCTCGACGTGCGGCGGCAGGTCGACGCCGATCGCCGCTCCCTGGTAGAACTGTACATCGACCACCATGCCGTCCTTCAAGAAATCGGCCGGCTCCCCAATGAGGTCGCGCTGGAGCGTCACGTTCTCGAACGATTCCTGATCCATGAAGTGGTAGCCGTCGGCATCGTTGTAGAGCATCTGCATTTCGCGGTTCTCAACAGTCGCGCGCTCGAGCTTCTCACCCGCGCGAAAGGTGCGTTCGACCGTTGCGCCCGTCTTGACGTTCTTGAGCCGCGTGCGCACGAACGCCGAGCCCTTCCCAGGCTTCACGTGTAGAAACTCGACGACGGTCCAGAGCTGGCCGTCGACGACGATGGTGACGCCGTTGCGCAGGTCGTTCGATGAGATCATGTCGCGCGCGTCATACGAGCTACTCGGTGGTGTTCCCTATGCGGATGGGATTCTCAGTCCCGTCCCGCAGGCGCATGATGTTCTCACGGTGCGTGTACGCGATGAGCGCCAACGCGAAGACGCCGTAGAGTGTCTCCGGAACGGATCCGTAGGAGAAAACGTAGAGCGCGACGGGGGCGAGCAGGCTGCCGAAGAGTGAGCCGACCGAGGAAAACTGCGTTGCAAGCGCGCCCGCTATCCAGCCGAGAACGGCGATACCACCCGCCCACCCATTGAGCGCGAAGATCGCGCCGAACGACGTCGCAACCCCTTTGCCGCCGCGCCCGCGCAGCCACGGCGAGAAGCAATGGCCCAGGACCGCTGCCGCAGCGGCGACGGATGCGCCGCCTTCGCCATAAGGGCCAAAGGCGAAGAATGCCGGCCCAAAACCCTTTGCCGCGTCGAGCACGAGCACCACAGCGGCTCCGGCCGTGCCCAGCGAGCGAAGCGCGTTCATCGCACCGATGTTTCCGGAGCCATGCTCTCGGATGTCGAGCTTGTAGCCGAAGCGTCCGATCACATAGCCGAACGGTATCGAGCCTATGGCGAAGGATACGAGCGCGATCAGAAAGAGTGTCATGCAACAGCCTCCTCGGCACGTCGTGGGCGAAACTGTAGAGTGAGCGGCACGCCCGTAAAGTCGAAGTGACGGCGTAGCTCATTTTCGAGAAAACGCTCATACGAAGCCTGCACCAACGCCGGATCATTGCAGTGAAAGATAAACAGGGGCGGGTGCGCCTGCGGCTGCGACGCGTAGAAGAGGCGGAGCATCTTCCCGCTGGTCGAGGGCGGAGGATGCGCAAGCACCGCACTGCGCACGATGTTGTTCAGCAGAGGCGTCGGAACTCGCCGGTCGAGATTCAGGGCCACTTGGTCGATGAGCGGCATGAGGCTACCTAGGCGGCGCCCCGTCTTCGCCGAGAGGAATGTCACCGGAGCAAAACGTGCAAACGGCAGCAGATCGTGAATGGTGTCGGAGAGCTCCCCTAGGCTGAAGTCACCACCTTGCTCGCGCGCGAGGTCCCACTTGTTTCCGATGATGATCAGACCTTTGCGCTCCTCAATGACGATTCCGGCGAGCCTGCGATCCTGCGCCGTAATGCCGACCGTTGCATCGAAGAGGAGCAACGCAATGTCACAGCGCGAGATTGCGGCGATCGAGCGCAGCGCGGCGTAGTATTCGATTGCTCCGTGTGCTTCAGGTTTCTTTCGAACGCCGGCGGTGTCGATGAGCCGCAACGTGCGGTCGTGGCGGTGGAGTATCGTGTCGATCGCGTCGCGTGTGGTCCCGGGGACCTCCGAGACGAGCGCGCGTTCCTCACCGAGGAGAGCGTTGAGCAGCGAGCTCTTGCCGACGTTCGGCCGGCCGACGATTGCGACGGCGATCTGCGCTTCGTCGGTGGGCACCTCATCGCGTCCGGGGAGCAGCTCGACGACGCGATCGAGCAGATCGCCCGTTCCTTCGCCGTGGATCGCCGAGACCGGGATCGGCTCGCCGAAACCAAGTGAGGAGAACTCCGCATGCACCGATGCCGCCGCTCCCGGCGACTCCGCCTTGTTCGCGACGAGCAGCATCGGGCGCCTGGTAGCGCGTAGGATGCGTGCGACGTCTTCGTCGAGCGGGCGGCGCCCGTCGTTTGCGTCAACGACGAAGAGCACGAGGTCGGCCTCCTGCGCGGCAGTCTCTGCTTGACGGCTCGTCGCGGCCGCGATCTCGTTCTCGGGGCGCTCCCGATGGGCGTCGGGATCGATTCCGGCTGTGTCGACGAGCGTGAAACCGCGTCCGCGCCACTCGGTCAGCGCGTAGAGGCGGTCTCGTGTCACGCCGGCCGTCGGCTCGACGATCGCAAGGCGTCTGCCGATCAGGCGATTGAAGAGCGCGCTCTTCCCAACGTTCGGACGCCCGACGATCGCGACGGTGGCGGGCTGAAACACGAAAGGAGGCGTTCGCCGATGAGGAAATGCACTCCCTTACGGCCATGGCGCGCGTGTACATCGAAACGTATGGTTGCCAGATGAACGAGGCCGATTCGCAGTACATCGCGGATCGCGCGCTCGCGGCCGGGTACTCGCTCGCGCAACGTCCGGAAGAGGCGAACGTCGTCATCCTCAACACCTGCACCGTGCGCGACAACGCGGAGCGTCGCGCATACGGGCGCGTGCATCATCTCAAGCTCTTGAAGGAGCGCGACCCGGCGATGCGTCTCGTCGTCACCGGTTGTCTGGCGGAGCAAGATCGCGATCGTATGCAACGCCTCGCTCCGCACGTCGATGCCGTCTTCGGAACCAAAGAGCTCGCACAACTTGGGGATCGCCTCGGCGCGTGGCGTACCGAGTACGACGCCTTGCGCATCGTCGACGATGCGCATCTCGCGAGCGAGGAGTTTTTGCGCGAGCCTTTCGGCGGAAAGGCCGACGGTATCGCCGGTGCGTTCTCGCATCTGCGCGCCTTCGTCACCGTACAGCGCGGCTGCTCGTACTACTGTACGTTCTGCATCGTTCCGCACGTGCGCGGGCGCTTCGACCATCGCCCGATGGATGCGATCGTCAGTGAGGTGCGCACGAGTGTCGAGAGAGGCGCGCGCGAGGTGATGCTTGTCGGGCAGACGGTCAATGCTTGGCGCGACGCCGCAAGCGGCGCCGACTTCGGCGATCTCTGCCGTGCGCTCACTGATCCGGAGCGTCTCACATTCATCTCTCCCCATCCGAAGGACTTCTCGGAGACGATGATTCGCGCTCTTGCCGGCGTGCCGTCGATGAACCCGCGCGTCCATCTCCCGCTACAGTCGGGAAGCGACCTCATCCTGCGGCGGATGAACCGCAAGTACACGCGGGCTGCGTTCATGGAGCGCGTCGAGTGGATCCGGCGTTACCTTCCGCATTGGGCAGTCACGACCGACATCATCGTTGGGTTCCCCGGTGAGAGCGAGGACGACTTCGCGCAGACGCTCGAGATCGTCGAAAGCGGCGTCTTCGCGAACGCCTTTACCTTCATCTACTCGCAACGTCGCGGTACGCCCGCCGCACGCTGGGAGCAGATCCCGCACGCGGTCGTTGCGGAGCGTTTCAGGCGATTGGTCGATGCGCAGAACGCTGTGACGCAGGCCTATCACGCCTCGAAGACCGGCAAGGTCTCACGCTGCCTCATCGTGGGAACCTCGAAGAAAGACGAAACGAAGCTTGCCGCGAAGAGCGGCGACAACGTCACGGTGATCGCTCCGAAGCCGACGGGCTATGACGAGGGCGAGTATGCGCGCACACCGTGGCTCGACATCGAGGTCGAGGCGTCGCATCTGTGGGGCTGCACGGGCCGCGTCGTGCGCCGCGCGGAAAGGGTAAACGAAGAGGGCCTTGCCGTGGCAAGGCCTCCCGTTAATCTTCTGCTCTTGTCATCCCGAGCGTAGCGAGCGACGCGAGCGGACTCGAGGGACCGCCTAGAAGTCGTATTCCATTTGGAACCGGTTGTACTTGAACTCCGGCAGCGCAGAGTTCGTGAACGGCTGTGTCCGATCGCCGTAGCGATAGCGGAAGCTCCAGCCTCGGTAATACTGCCCGGGGGCCGGTGGTCTGTTGAAATAGTACAGCGCGTCATAGTTGAACTCGTACGTCGGAGCCGCCATGAACGACTCGTTGTAGTCGTACGCGGCCCACGAGACGTACGTAACCAAGTGATGACCGAAGAGGTTCGCGATCAGCTCCGGTTTGTACGACTGACCCGGTGAGCGGCGATCGGCCATGCCTTGCGTCAGGCTCGTCGTAAAGATTGGGTCGGTCGCATAGCCGTCGGTGTACGGGCTCGCCCATCCGCCGTAGGTGAGCGTCGTCACGCCGGCGACGGTGTTGCAGTCCGGCGTTCCGCTGCTCGGTAGGAAGTAGGGCAGGTTTCCTTTGTTGTCCTTTGGAGACGAAATCGTGTGGGTCGTCTTGGAACAAGAGAAACCCGTCGGTAGGATGAGCGTCGTCGACTTGATCGGAACGTCGTCGTAGGCAAGCTGAAGCACGACGTTCTTGATCACCGTGAAGCCGCCTTGGAGACCAAAGAGCTCCGAGTCGATCTTTCCGGCGACGGCTGCTCCGGTGCTATTGTCGGTGCCGCCTTGAAACTGAATATACGGGTGGCCCCAGACGTCCGGCACCGTGTACTTCGCGTCGAGCCATGCGATCGACGTGATGTCGTAGACGTCGTAGTAGTGGAAGTTCGCGGTGAAATCGGATGACGTGTAGCCAATCCGTGCGTAACCGAATCCCGGCGTCGTGACGCTCAGCTCGCTTGGGTCGTAGATGTTTGCAGCGAGCCCGCCGTAGCCTTCGGAGCCGAACGGCGCCTCGACGCGCGTAATGAGCGTGTTCTGCGCGAAATCCGACTCGGTTCGCGGCAGGAACTTCCAGGAGTCGATGACCTCGAACTGCCAGTTGCTGTCGAACTTGTAATCGAAGTCCGCGGACTGGTAGGAGTCGGGCATAATGCGCGAGCCCTCGAAGCCACCGTTCGGTCCTGCCCACGGCGTGTTGAGCACCTGATTCCCAGCTCTGAAGAATGTCGTCGGATCCTGATACTGCAAATACGCTTCGTTGAGCGTGCTGATCTGGTACCCGGGCAGCGTGT
>JASHOG010000138.1 GCA_030041225.1 Vulcanimicrobiota bacterium
GTCCCGATGGCCGGGCAATCGCCTATGCGGCCGTGCCTCCGCCGCCCAACGCCGCAGCGATCGCGCACGGAGAGAATGCTTTCGACGTAACGGAGGAGGCCTGGACGGCGCAGTCACCGGCAGACGCCGATCGGTTCTACGAGGTCGACGCGCGCGACGGAAGCACGCCACGCGAAATCGGCGGCGACTCCTTGCACGTCGGCGGTGGTTTTACGTACGCGGCAGACGGCAAAAGCATCTTCGTCACGCGGATGACGCCGGGCGCGCAGCCGAATCAGTTCCTCGCTCGTGAGATCGTCCGCGTCGACGTGCGCAGCGGCCGCGTGAGCGCGATTGCAAGGCTTTCACGAACTCAGTCGGACCCGATACGTTCACGCGACGGGAAACACCTTGCCTTTGCGTTCACGAATCCGGGCGGTGCGATGCAGACGGAAGTGGCACGTGCAAATGCCGACGGCACGCGGGCGCGTTGGGAGAGCCGCCGACTCGATCGGAATATCGAGGAGGCCGCGTTCATGCCGAATGATGCGCTCGTCGTCATGGCAAATAGCGAAACGCAGCGCCGTCTCTTCATGCTGGACGCACATCGCATTCGCGTGCTTTCACTCGGCAGATTAAGCGTCACGGGTTCGTTCGACGTTGCGCGTACCGGGACGATCGTCTTCACGGCTTCCTCTCCGGCAGATCCGTCGGACCTCTACATCCTCGAGCCGAACGCTCGCGCACCGGTTCGACTGACCGACGAGAATCGCTGGATCGAGTCGTTTGCAATCGGCAAAGAGGCAACGATCACATGGCGTACTCGCGACGGCATGCTCGCGGACGGCGTTCTCGTGTACCCGGCGGGCTGGCATCGGGGACTACGCGTACCGCTCGTCCTCCTCATTCACGGAGGGCCGACCTCAGCGTCGCTGCTGAGTTTCTCGGCGCTCGCCGACGTGTTTGCAGCCCATGGGTGGATCGTCTTCGAGCCGAACTATCGTGGAAGCGATAACCTCGGCCTGGCGTTTGCACGCACGACCGTCCCGCACATTACGAGCGTACCGGGAGACGACATAGAGGATGGGCTTGCAGCGGTGCTGCGTCTCGGTATTGTGGATCCGGCGCGTATCGGCGTTTCAGGATGGTCGGAGGGCGGCCTCATGACGTCGTGGCTCATCACCCACGACACGCGCTGGAAGGCTGCCGTCGCGGGTGCAGCGGTCAACGACTGGGTCGGCTATGCGGCGATGACCGATGCAAAGGACTTCACGCCGCTCTTCATCGGTGCGAGCCCGTGGACGAATCCGAAGATGATGGAGCTCTATAACGCGGAGTCGCCATTGACGTACGCGAGCCGCGTGCGGACGCCGACGTTGATTCTCAGCGACGCCGACGATTATCGCGTGCCGACGCCGCTCGCGTACGAGTTCTATCAAGACGTACGAGCGACCGGAACACCGGTGAAGTTCGTCGTCTGGCCGGTCGTCGGGCACTTCCCGAGCGACCCCGTTCGCGAAGAGGACATCTATCGGCAGTGGGAGGCGTGGCTCGCGCAGTACCTATGAGGACGGCAGCTCGACCGCCGCAGGCCGGTAGATAGCGACGACCGTCAAAAAAAGCGCGATTGCGGTGAAGAGAGCGCCCAAGAGCAAGTCGGACGGCACGTAGTATTCTTCGACGACGTGCTCCCCTGCGGGAACGAAGAGCCCACGGAGGGCGCCGTCTGAGCGAACCAAAGGAACCGGCGAACCGTCGATCGTTGCGTGCCACCCGGGATACCACGCATCGCTCGAGACGACGAAGCAAGGCCCTCTGCACTCGGTAGTGAGACGAAGGCGGCCATTGGGAAACACCGTTGCGGAGACGACCCCCTTCGAGAGGTGAGCTCGAGGGGCGACATCATCGACGAATGCGGACACCCGCGGATCGAACCGCTCGCCTTGTGGAGTCACCCCACGATGAATCGATGAAAACACCTCACCGTCACCGGTGGCGTTCTCGAGCCGCTGGACCGTCCACGCCCTCGGAAATGCGAGGGTATTCCGTTCGATCGCCACGCCGTCGACAATCGCTCGCGTGCGGAAGCGAGAGCGATCGCCGTAGAGTTGATTCATCGGGTACAGAGTACCGTCTGGGCCGACCAGCGTGAGGCGCGTGACCGTGAGCACGGCCCTACCGCCGTACGTCCATTCGACGCCGACGTGATCTATTGGTTCGGCGTTCGTTATCGTGAACGTCGCTAGGTACCGGTGATATATGCCCTCGCTCGAGGTGACGAGCGCGCGCCGATGCTGCACGCGACCACGAACGTCCGGGCGATCGTACGCAGTCTCGGCCGTATCGCGCCCGGCCAATATCGGGTAGATCGTCGTCTGCCCGTGAACGTCGGTTACGCGGAGCTCGGCGACTTCTGCGTCATTGCGAACCGCGACGGCGTTCCCGAGTGCCGAAACCATTTCGATACGCTCTGCGCGAGTCGGCCGGACAGGACCGGCACTCACGGCCTGTGCCGGCGCTTCTCCGGCGTTACCGAGGAATATGCCGAGATCCCCAGGCCCTTGACTCTGCATGAGGACGAACCGCGTCGCGACGAGATTGAGGGATTGATCGTACGCGACAGTTTGGTCATCCGCGAGATCCACTAGGTGTGCCACTCGAGCAATGACGAGCGGTGTGTCTCCGGCGATGACGGGCACACTCCACAGCAACGAAAGGTTCGGCTGAAGGCCCTCGCCTCCAGGACCAGGCACCCAGAGTGCGCGTTCACCGCTCGAGCCGAGCGAGCGGCGAAGAACGGTCGCGAGCGGTGGAGTGCGCACGCTCGCTGCGTCGACGGAATCCGTTCTCCAATACGCCTGCTCGCCGAAGAATACCAACTCTGCGACAACGACCGCGAGCACCGCACTTCCCAAGGCGAGGGACTTCGGACGGATCGACCATGCCAAGAGCGTGAGGCTTGCCGCAACGTACGCATACAGCGATGACGCGAGTCTCCAATCATGCATCGGGTCGATGGGGCCGATGCGTGCGACAGCTGCCACGGCGAGAGCGATAAGCGCCCCAATCGCGCCGATGGCGACGGCACAGCGAACCGGGCTGATCCCGCGTTGCATCGCCGCTGCTCCGTAGCCGGCTAGTATCGCCGTCGCAAGCGTGAACTCGAATGCGTGGCGGCCCGGTACGCGGAACAGGCCGTAGAGCGGCAGATGATAGGTCAGAGCCGTGAGGCCGAGCGCATCGCCCGTGCTGAGCGCCAACGCGCAGAGTGCAATCGCCGCCCAAAACCACATACGCCGGTCTGCAGCGCGCGACGCCAAGGTTATAACGCAGAGCATCAAAATACCGAGGCCCGCAAAGTCCGTGAGCTCGGTGAATGTTTGCGGAGGTCCGGCGGCATACGGGAATACGAGCCGTGCCGGAAGCTCTCCGAGCGGAACCGACGCGCTCGTGAACTCAAAATACGAGAGTGATGCGCGCAGGCTTTGACCCGCGAGCACCGCTTCGGGCACCAAGCCGATCGCAGCAAGCCCGAGACCGAGTACGACGCCCAACGCGCACGTCGTCAAGTAACGCCGTCGCCCCTTGAGGGCCCCGGCGCTCGATACAACCGCGTAGCATGCCGCCACCGCGAGTATGAAGGCGAGCGTCTGCGGCTGTCCCCCAAGAGCGCAGAGAGCGACCGATGCCGCGAGCATGGCGAACCAGCGACGGCGTCTGTCGTGGCGCAGCTCTTCGAGTGACCAGATGACGAACGGGCTCCATGCCGCCGGGTGCGTTATCATCAGGTGACCGGCGTGTGAAACCATGAACCCCCCGAGCGCGAATCCCACGGCCGCGACGAGTCCTCCGATCGTGGACCGCGTCAGCGCGTGCACGAGGCCGAACATGCCGGTCGCCGCGATCCAGAACGGCACGACGGCAAAGAAGTTATAGGATCCCGGGATCACTCGCAGCCAGGCCAGGGGATACCAATACATCTGATTTGGATCCGCGTACATCGGGTAGCCGAGCAGTATCATCGGTTCCCAAAGATGATGGGGCCCGAGATAGGCGGGAAGCGACTCAATGAACGCGTCGCCGGGAGCGATGAGCCTGCCTGTGAAGAGTGCCGGTCCAAAGAAAGCAGCGAAGAATACGCCAAACCCACAGCCCATGAGGAGCAGACGCTTCACGCTGGAACGCATTCGGGATACGACGGGGCGGCTCCGGTGCCCCTCGTGTGCCAGGGCTAGACACCTCGCAGTTTAATGAGCGAAGAAGAAGGTGTCTAGCTTATCCGGTCTTTTGTCCGCTCTCTGGCTGCTCGGCCTTTTTGCAGCAGCGCCGGCACTGCGCACGGACGCGCGGTACTCTTTCGTGGACCGTCTGCGCGATGCGCTGATTCTCGGCATCGCGATTCCCTTCGCTCTCGGCTTCGTTCATGCGCTCTACCCGATCGCGTGCTGGCTTGTGCTCGTCGGTTGCATCGTGCTTTCTTATCGGCGCCCGTTGAGCAAAATCCCAATCACAGCAACGCGAACGCCTTACATTCTTATTGCGGCGTTGGCCTTGATCGCATGGCCGCAGCTCACGCGCCCCCTGCTCGACGGCGATTCTCTTTCGTATCATCTTCCAAACGCTGCATCATGGGTGCAGGCGCATTCGCTCTGGACCACCACGACGCGTTACTGGTGGTATCCTCCGGCATCGGAACTCTTTGCGGCCGGAATCTACGCTACCAGCGGACCGTTCGCTCTCCCTTGGAGCGGCATCGGTGCACTGGCTCTCCTGGGCTTTCGCATCGCAGCGTGGGCTCGCGACGAGTTTGCAGCCTCGCCGTTTCTCGCCGACGCGCTCGCCGCCGCTACGGTAACCGCCTATCCGCTCGCAATCCAAGGTGGAACGTTAGAGAACGACGTGTGGCTTGCGGCGTTTTGGCTCGAAGCGCTCTGGTCGGTTCATCGGCGACAGGGTGCCGCGCTGCGCGTCAGCGCGATTACGACGTTGATAAAGCCGCAAGGCTGGCTCTTGGCAGCGATCGCGTTGCTTACATGCAGAGCTCCAAGAAGTGTCTGGCTCACGGCAAGCGGTGCTTTCATGCTCTGGCTGCTTCACGATGCGCTACTCTGGCGCGACGCGGCCTTTCCGCCGGCGAGTACGGCATACACAAATACGTTCGGCACCACGATTCTCGCGCACGGCGTCCCCGCGCTGGGGCTACTCGTACGTGTTGCATTCCGCGCCTCACCCTTTCTTCTCGCGGCCCTTGTGGCGGCATTGCTGGGGCCACTGGTCGCAGCTCGGCGAGGCCTGGGCTGGGCGGCACTCGTCGTACTCGCTCTCTTTCTCTTGTTGCCATTCGGTTATTCGACCGACTTCGCCCAGTTGGCAACGGGTGCTTCGCTGCGCTTTGCTGCCCCGGCCGTCGTGAGCGGCGCGCTGATAATCGCCCAATTTGCCGGCCGGGTACCCATCGTCGCTACGGTTTTACTCTTTGCGTCGACGCTCTTCGGCGCATGGTCTGTGCTGAGGATTTTCTGGAACGACATTTCGACGCACATAGCGCTGCCGGTCACCGCGCTCATTGCCATGATCGAGGGAACGGCTCGATCGGCCCGCACCGCGTGGCTACGTGCGCTCGTCTTCGGTGTCGCCACGTGGTTCGTGCTCGCAATTATCTGGAACGATAGCCTCATCGTCGCCGTCGCGACTGCCGCCGTCATCGTCGTCGCGACAATGATCGTGGGTGCGCGCTCATGCTGGCTGAACTCGCTCGTCTTCGGCATAGTGGTGATTGCGAGTGTTCACCTCGCCGAGCTGAAGCCGCTTGACTATTATGCCGACACTCTTCGCTTCGATGGTAGGTCGACCGGCGTCTATAACTGGATCGCACGCGCGCGCCCCGCGGCGATCGGAGGGCTGGGCTTACGCCTGGGCATCGTCAACGTGGTTTCTCCGGTGACACGCACACTCGACCTTCCGGATTACTCGCCGTGCGCCGAAGCGAAGAAATACGACGCGCTGATTGTGGCAATCGCAGGAAATGATGTCCCCCCGCGGCTGAACGCGGCTCGTTTGAGCAGCGCGCGAGCGTGTGGGAGGGTACTCTATGATGATAGCCGCGCTGTTGTGTCCAGCCCTGGGGAGACTCCGCACTCGTAAGCGCGAGCGGGTGCGGCGCGAGCCCGCATGAAACCTAGATTCTGTACTGCGCGCCCGTAGCTCAAACTGGATAGAGCAGGGGACTCCTAAGCCCAAGGTTGGCGGTTCGATTCCGCCCGGGCGCACGAAATCGTGGGAACCCGCGAACCCGGGGCGTGGAGTTGCTGCTTGCATCCCCCCTGCCGGCGTGCTAGGATAGGGGCCTGAACGGACCGGAGGGGTCCGTTTTTAATGTCCTTTTCGGGCGAGTACGGTGGCAAAGAAAGAGAATCGCGTCATGGTCGTGCTGGCCTGCACGGAGTGCAAGCGCCGGAACTACAATACGCAGAAAAATAAGCAGAAGACGACGGAGCGGCTCGAGCTGAGCAAGTACTGCCGCTTCTGCCGCTGCCACCGCGCTCACCGAGAGACGAGGTAGTATAGGGCGGTAGCTCAATTGGTAGAGCGGTCGCCTCCAAAGCGACGGGTTGCGGGTTCAAGTCCTGCCCGCCCTGCCAGA
>JASHOG010000019.1 GCA_030041225.1 Vulcanimicrobiota bacterium
ACTTTGTGGTGCTTCTTCGAACTCGGCTGTCGGACGCCGTGGCTAGAGGAGCGCACGGCGCGTGCCGACTCCACCAAAGATATTGTAGCTTGGCTTGAGGCCTTCCGTCGTAATCCTAGCCTTCCGTTCGCGCCGCGTTTTGTGCGAGTCGTCGATGATCTCTTGGAAGCCCTTCGTCCCCACATCGATATGCTAGCTGCCGATGCACGTGAATCGCTTCAGCAGAGGGTTAACGAAGTCTTTGATGAGGTTGCGCGGTTTCACCTCCAGTCTCGCGATTTGCCGACCACGTTTCCAGCGGTCCCGGTTTGGTTACGGAACGACGACGGTAGCCTAACCCTTGCTTATTGCATAAGCAACGTTCCTGACTATCCCGATAGTACCTTCGTACTCCTAGTGCGAGACGCGAACACCTACGAGATGAAACGACTACAGGGTCACGATGTAATGTCCCAGACGTTAATAACGAAGGGAGAGACGGGATGGCGCTGCTCGGCTCATGCGACAGCTAGTGAGAAGCAACCCTGTTTTGAGATGGACGTAGTCCTCAGTGTGATTGCTGAAGGGAGTCCTTCGATTGATCCTGGGTCTCTCAGGGTAGACCGGGCCTTTGATAACATAATTGAGCGGGAGGGTGCAGTCTAGGGAGCGGGGCCGCATCCTCACTCCGTCACTAGCGCGCGAAGTGCGCCCCAGTGCCTCGGGTGTGGAACGCGTGCTCCCGCGCGGAATCGCGAGCACGCTGCGAGGCTTAGGCCTGCAGCTGCGATCTCGCTGAGGCTGAAAGCGTCGAGCTCCGGCGCGGCCTCGCGCAGGAACCACACGCGATCGTGCTCGGCGCCGTAGCCGCGCTCGCGGCGCCACTCGCGGTTTTGGCGGTGACGCTCGGCGTTGGCCTCGCCGCGCTTGCGCCTCGTGTGCGAGGTCGCGCGCGGGTCGTTGCCTGCGGCGGCTTGCGCTGTGAGGGCCCTGCGTGCCATGGCAATGGCCCGAAGGCCGCGTTTTTTGCGCGCTTGCGGTAGACAGGCGCTCCCGTAGTTCCCGCGCAATGTAGGTTTCGGCGATTAAAAGCTCGATCAGGTCGATCATGGCGATAGCTTCACCCGGCTCTATATCAACAAAGATTGCTGGGTCGCGCTCCGGATGCGCGCCGACATTGTCTATATTGCGCAAGGCGTGAAGCGCTTAGGTGCATCGGATGCCTAGTGCGGCCAGAGGCCGCCATACAGGATATGCCATACTGCGTAGAAGGTAAGGCGGAATAGTATCGGCGCGAACCAGCCGAACCGTAACAGCAGCCACCCCTCGAAAACGTTGGAAAAGTATAACGGCTGAACCGGTGTCGATGCGATAGCGATCCAGTTCTTCTGAGTGATGTCGTGCAACAGGTGCGGCAGGATCTCGTAGAGGGCGACCAAGCAGGTTACGGTCCAAAAGACGACGTTGAAATGGCGCCGGCGCAGTAGGAGCGAGGAGACCAGCCAAACGGCGATGCAGATTGCGCCGAGTCGTAGCAAAAGCTCCAAGAAGATCGCGCCGAAAACGTAGAATGGAATCGACCAAGGCAAGGGCATGTGGACAGATGATCCCGGAGCCAGCGGGTGTTGATACCGATCGAGGAAATCCAATCCGATGGTTATCAGGCCGTAGGCGATTCCAGCAATAGTCGCCCACGCGAGTGCCAAACGGTCTCGTTTCGCATCCTCACCCGGTCGCGGTAATCGTAAGGCGCCTTCGGCAAACAGTCCAGCGGTTCCGAGTGCAAGTACCGTGACGATCGCTTGCCAGGTGAAGGCGGACGCCTGCTCGTGCAACGGAAAATTCTGCGGCTGAACCTCGAATAAGAGCTTGATCCCGACCAAGACAAGACACGTGACGGGGAACAGAGCGCGGGAGCTCAATTGGACATGTCGCATTCTCGGTCAGAACACCTTCATCGAGCGTTCGATTCGCCCAGGGGCCCGAAAGTACTGCGGCCAACCGTGACTACAATGGAAAAGGTAACAATGGATCTCTTTAGGCAGGCGCGTCACCTGTGGGGTTGGTACCTCGCGCTCGGCGTGGTACTCGTTCTCGTCGGCTGCTACGCGATATGGGCGGAGACGATCGCAACGCTCGCTTCCGTGATCATTCTCGGCATCGTGCTCCTCATCGCGGGCATTGCCCAGTTGATCGGCGCCTTCATGGCGCGCGGCATAGGGCATATTATCCTGATCCTCTTGGTCGGCGTCCTCGACGTCGTCGTCGGCTACATCGTGATACAGCATCCCGGCATCGGAGCGCTCGCGATCACACTCTTTCTTGCCGCGCTGCTCATCGTCAGCGGAATCTATCGGGTTGCGGCCGCTATCTGGTTTCATATTCCCCAGTCGGGCTGGATCGCGCTCAGCGGCGTCCTGAGCTTCATCCTCGGCATTCTTCTTTGGATCGAGTGGCCGTCGTCGGCGTTCTGGTTCATGGGTTTGGTCGTCGGCATCCACTTCATCTTCGCCGGGCTTGCCTGGTCGTCGTTCGCCTGGAGGTTGCGCGAGCTCCCAGCGTAATGCTGGACGGCTTCGAAACCTAAAGCGTCGCTACGCCGTACTTCACGGCGTGATGGATTTTCGCACGCGTGGAGCGGTCACCGCGGCCATTCTTCTTGCCCTTACGGTGTTTCTCTTCGCGCCGGCAAGGGCTGACCAGACCCAGGACGCAGCACAGGTCGCGAGTCTCCAATATCTCGTCGGAAGTTGGAGTTGCTCGTTCCAAACCGCCGACGGCAAGGTGCACGCGCTCTCGCAGACGATCTCTGCGACCGGCTATGGATGGCTGCACGCCACGGCGACGAGCGGCGCGTATCAACAAGACGCTTATATCGGGTACGACACCCGCCGTGCGCAGTTCGCCTACATCGCGATCGACGCCGGCGGTTATCAACTCCTCACGAGCGACTCGCCGACGCTGAACAACTCGACGTGGCAAGATGCGTATCCGTCCGGGGAAGGGCATGGTGTTTTCACGGAAGTCTCGCCCTCCGAATACACGATCGTCAGCTCGTGGACTCAGAACGGGGCGCCGATCTCGACCCGCGATACCTGTAGCAGGCAATGATTCGCCTTTAAGGGCGCGGCAGCCCGAGCACGAACGGCGGCCGAGAGAACGAGCCCGCACAAGAGTTCGTTGGAAGATTTCGTGCCGAGCCGTCGAGCACGAACTGCACGATGAGGTTGTCGGTGCACGGCGTGGTACCACCGTGGCTCTCGCCCCGCTGAAGGATGAGACGCGCGTTGGGAAGGTAGGGCAGCTCCTCTTGTGCGTAGATCGCGAGACTCGCCGGGTCATTCGTCCCCGAGATCATGAGCACGGGTAGGCGGCTGCGTACGATGCGGTTCTCTGATACCGGGACGGGCCGCACGTTCCAAGTACGGCACGCCTCTTGCTCCGCGCGCACCGCCGTGTCCCCTTGGAATGAGTTCGTGCTCGTACGCTTGATCAGCGCAGGCGTGACGAACGGCACTTGTTCAGCGCACGCGTACGATAGGTTAGCGCCGAAATCTACAAGCCCTACGAGGCTCAACGTCACTAAGTTTACCATCGCCGCCAGCGGCCGATAGTTTCCGCGGTACGCATCCTCAATGATGATCGGCACGTACGCCGCGCTGCTTTCGCTGTAGAGAAGCTGGCGTAGGCGATCGTCGAAGACCTGCCGCGAAAGCCGCACGCGTTGCAAACGGCTTGTGATGGCGTTGCGAATCGTGACCGTGACGGGTCCGGCGTCGAACCGGCGCGCGACCGCCGCGAAATGCGCGCCCAGATAGGGAAAGCGGCGGTGACACGCCGCGTCGTGCGCGCATTCGCTTATGACGTCGTCCATCGCAAGCTGTGCGCCCTGAGCGTCTGACAAAGGAGCCGTGAGCAAGTGCGGCGGCACGACGCCATTGAGCACAGCGCTCTCCACCGTCTGCGGATGCCGACGCATGTATACGAAGGAAAAGTACGTGCCGTAGGACGTGCCCATGAGCACGACCTTGCGATACCCTAGCGCCGCACGCAGGTCGTTGAGGTCGTCGGCGGCGTTGTCCGTGGTGTACTCGCTGAGGTCGTGTGTGCGTGCCTCGCGTGCTCGGCATCCCCGCAGCGCCGCGGATGGCCAGAGCTGCATGAAATACGTCGCCGGGTGCGCGGGGTCGTAAATGCCGTTGCAGTCAAGAGGCGCCGACTCGCCCATGCCGCGGTTGTCAAGCAGTAGTATGTCGTATCGCGATCGCAATATCCACAGCGGATGCAGCCATTGACCGTCGGCGATCGCGCCAGCGTACATCGTCGTCAGTGCGCCCGGACCACCGTTGGCGAAGTAGACTACTCGCCCGCTATGGTGCTCCGCCCTGAGAAGCACGAAGCCGAGCTCGATCGTTCGTCCCGCGTGTGCCGCGCGGTTCTCGTAGACGCGAAACGTCCCGCAGAGCGCGGAAACTTTGCTCTTACCCTCGGCGCACGGATGTGTCACGAGCGCGGGTCCGCCCGGCTGCGCCGTGCCGTGCATGACCGGAGTCGCCGCCGGGGTTTCGGTACCCGGGCCGGGGCGTGAGAACGTCAACGGTAACGCTGCGCCGTTCTTCGTAAAGGTGCCGATGATGGCGTGCGAACCAATCGTGCCACGATACGAGATGTAGGCCGCCGGCAGCGCAAACGTCAGAACGCCGTTTGCCGCGCTCACTCCCGTCAACCGGAGTCCGTATAAACCTTCGAGAGGGCTGTCCAGCGTTGCGCTCAGTATCCCGCCTGATGCCCGAATAATGTGTAGAACGACCGGAACCGCGCGCCCCTGGGCGTTCAAGGTCCCGGACCATGTACCTGTGATGATGGCCGAGGGCGGAGGACTCGGCGCGGGCGTTGCCGCGAGCATGCATAAGAAGAGCGCGCCGAAAAAAACTGCACGTGCGCCATGAAGCACTTGATTGGCCTCCTTGTTCTACATTGTACGAGCGGGGAGCACGAGAGTTTCGAACACCTCCCAATGCCTGAGATGCGGCGGTGCTACGGGAAGAGGCGCCTGCTCAGGAACACACGTAACATCGCGAGGGGGAACTGCACGACGCGTAAATGCATTGTCGGAACAGCGTGATCCGGAGGTAGGTATGCTAGTTGCCATCATGTTGGCAGCGAACATCGCTCCGGGAGGCCGTAGAACTGGGAGCCGCGCGTGAAAAACCTCAGCATAGTGTGAGGGGATGCTACGGCGAGTCACGTTCCTCGAGTGCGAGCGCGATTGCCGCTTCCGGTGTGAGTGCGGCGCCCTCCGCGCTGACTCGCACAAGTTCGTCGGCCATGAATCCTTCGCGTAGGAGTGCGGCCAGGCGGCTGTGCGTCGTCGCCTCGGTGAACTCGCGTTCGAATCCGTGTCGCGCAAACGCCGCGTCGGCGTAGCCTTCGAACGTAGCTGCGCGCGTAAGTTCGCCGCGCAGAGCGATGGCGAGCGCCAGATGCTCGATCGCAATCGCGACGTAGTAATGGTCCGGCTCGGACGCGGCATGGATCTCGATCGCCTCGCGAGCCGCCGCGAGGGCACCGGGAAGATCGTCCACTGCGACGAGATAGCCTGCGAGGCTCACGAGGAGTGCACCCAATGAGCCCTTATCACCACTCGATCGCATTGCCGGCAACGTCTCGCGCACGATCGCGA
>JASHOG010000020.1 GCA_030041225.1 Vulcanimicrobiota bacterium
CGCAAAGCTGATGTCGAGCAGCCTGCGGTAGAGGAGCGAGTACGTTAGACCGAGCGGCACGATGAACGAACCGACGTTGACGAGAATCGCGGCGGCCTGGTACACCGTGGCGGAGTTCGGAGCGACGGCTCCGGCGGCCGTGGAAAAAATCCCGAGTGCATACCAAAAGCCGAGCGAAGCACTTGCCCACGTGACGCGCGCCTGCTCCGCGCCGCGTGCCTGCGCAATCGCCATAAACGCGCAGAGGAGTGCGAGAAGCTCCGGCAGGATGCCGCGCAGAATCGCCGCGCCCCAGCCGGAGTACCACGGCAGCGCTTGATCCAACGTTCCCGACCAAGCACCCACCGCGGCGAGGATTCCATAGCATGCGCCGACCGCAGTCGACGCGTACGCAAGCCACGAAACCACCTGCCGCGCGCGCGACGGAGGACGTGCGAAGCCCATCGTATACAAGACAAAGAGCGCAATCGATCCATAGCCGAAAATCCACGCGAGACACGCAAGCGCAGCGTCGAGCGACGGCCATGGTGTGAGCCAGTTGTTGTTTTGGAAATTGATGCCGATCACATTAAGCGCAAGCACTAACGAAAGAATCCGTGCCTCGGCGATCTCGGATCGACGCCAGGCGACGAGCGCCGCAAAGATCAGTGTCCAAAGCAACGCTGCTATCGCGACCCAAACCGAGTAGACGCCAATATATGAGTCGAATCCGCCCGGCTTCGAGTGCAACTCGAGCGTGACGGCTTTGAGCACGCCTCTATGGCGAACCGGCAACTGGACGATAGCGCCGCTGAGAAACCAGCTATTGAACAAGCGGTATCGCTCCGCTCCGGAGAGTCGGCGGCCGTCGATGAGGTCACCGGTGCGCAGGCCGGCGTCGTACGCGGCACTTCCGCGCGCGACCATTACTCTTCGAACAAACGGCGTACCGGACGGAACGGCTCTGAGGCCACCTGAGACCGCGCCCTGATTCACGCCGAGCCATGTGACGTAGCCGAGCTGGACGACTCCGAAAGCGCAGAGCGTCAGGAGAAAGCGGCGCCAAGCCGTCGTCGACACGTCGTCGGCAGGCTTCGCTGCCGTACGAGCGCTACCCCGCGTCCTCCAGCTCGCGACGTTGCGCGCCGCTGATGACCATCGTGAGATCGAGCAAGATGATGAGACGCTCGCCCATCTTTCCGACGCCCTGGAGATAATCCGCATCGAGACCGGCGACGATCTCCGGTGCCTGTTCGATCGATTCGAGCGGAATCGTGAGCACCTCCGAAGCGCTGTCGACGATCATCCCAATGCGTTTTGTGCCGATGTCGGTGACGATGATGCGCGAGCTCTTCGTCGGCTCGATGCGATCCATGCCGAAGCGCCTACGCAAGTCGATGATCGGAATCAGCTGCCCGCGCAGGTTGATGACGCCTTCGACAAACTCCGGCGTGCGCGGCACGCGCGTGATCTCGACCATCCGAATGATCTCTTGGATCTGCGAGATGTCGACGCCGTACTCTTCGGAGCCGAGCCGAAACGTCGCGACCTGAACGCTCTCGCTCATCGATTATGCCTCCGCCGCGACGAGCTCTGCACGGGCGGCCTTGCCGCTCGCGTAGGCATCGGCGACGAGCGCGTGGACGTCGAGAATCAGCGAGATTGCGCCGCTGCCGAGAATCGTGGCTCCCGAGATCCCCGGGATGCGGCCCACGAGATCCGAGAGCGGCTTGATCACGATCTCTTGCTCGCCTTCGAAAGCATCGACGACGAGGCCGATGTTACGCCCTTGGACGCTCACGATGACGGTCATCGCTTTCTCGGGATCGCGCGCGCCCTCCGTATGGAAGAACTCTGCGACGCGAATAAGCGGCACGATCTGGCCGCGCAGCGTTACGACCTCGTTCCCCGCGACGCTTCGAATGTCGGCGATCTCGAGGCGTTGCGACTCGAGGACGACGTCGAGAGGGATCGCGTACAGCCCTTTGCCTATCCGCACCAGGAGCGCCGTGATGATCGCAAGCGTCAGCGGGAGCTTGATTTGAAAGCGCGTTCCGCGCTTCCACTCGCTCTCGACGGTAAAGAATCCCTTGAGATGCGTGACCGCCTTCTGCACGACGTCCATGCCGACGCCGCGTCCGCTTATCTCCGAAACGTTCTCCGCCGTCGAGAACCCCGGGCGGAAGATGAGCTCGAGTAGCTCTTGCTCGTTCAGCCGCTCCTCCGGCGCGATCAGCCGCGCGGCAAGCGCACGTGCCCGAACGCGCTCGAAGTCGATGCCCCCGCCGTCGTCGGTCATCTCGATGACGATCTGATTGCCGGCGTGGTACGCGTTCAGGAGAATTGTCCCCTCACGCGACTTTCCTTCGCGCTCGCGCACCTCCGGGAACTCGATCCCGTGGTCGATACAGTTGCGCAGCAGGTGCATGAGCGGCTCCCCGATCTCGTCGACGATCGTCTTATCCAGCTCCGTCTGCGCCCCGCTGATCTCGAGGCGCACCTCCTTGCCGCGCGCCTTCGCGATGTCGCGTACGACACGCGGGAAGCGCTCAAAAACGCGCCCGATCGGCACCATGCGGACCTTCATGAGCGACTCTTGGATCTCGCCGCAGGTGCGCGCCAGCAGCGCCGCACTCTCCAGGAGCGCTTTGCGAAGCGGCTCTTCGCCTTCTGCTCGGCTCAGCGACGTCGCAAGGTCCGAGATGCGCGTGCGATTGATGACGAGCTCCCCGACGAGATTCAACAACGAATCGAGCCGCTCGATGTCGACGCGGATCGTCTGCCGGCGGAGGCCCGAGACGGCGCGTGACGGCGTCTCGGTAAGCGCCTGCGCGTCGTCGGTGGGCGACGTTTCCCTCTCTTCGACGCGGCCGAGGCGCTCGAGGAACGCAGGCAGCGAGGCAGGCAGAGCACCGCCCGTGGGCTCCGCCGCGACGAGCGCAGACAAAAGGTCCCGCCCGCGCAGCAGCAACTCCACGCAGGATGCCGAGAGCGCGACGCGCTCCGTCCGAAGGAGGTCACAGAGGTTCTCGAGGCCGTGAGCGAGTCGCGCCGTTTCATCGAGGCCGAGCATGGCCGCATTGCCTTTGATCGTGTGCAGCGCGCGAAAGAGCGCATTGACGGTCTCGGGATCGGCCTTTCCGGCAGCTGCCGACTGCTCGAGCTTCAGCGCGTCGGCGTCGATCCGATGGAGTAGCTCCTCCGCCTCGTCACGGAAGTATGCGATGAACTCTGCGCGGTCGAAGTGGTCGTCGGCCATCGCGGCCTTCTCTTTCGCCGTTGCTTCGCGGTACTCCGCTCAGGCGATATTCTCGAGCTCGAACACGCTGAGCAGCGGCTCGAGCGAACCCGCATCGGGAATGAGAATGAACTCGCCGCCGATCGCCGTGTCCTTGTCGAGAAAGACGGACTCCACCAAGAACACGTCTTGATCGGGAAGGATCGCCATGAGGCTATGAAACGCGGCCTCGATCGTGCCGTACGAGAGCGTCGGGAGCGAAGGCTCGAGCTGCGTCTGCGTGAGGTGCACGATTGCCGAGACGTACGAGCCGGCGACGACGTTCCCAAGCTCTTTGAGCGTCGAGTCCGCAATGGAGTCGTAGATTTTGATGTCGCCGATCACGCGACGAATGAAGCGTCCAACGAACTCGCTCGCCTGATCCCGGTCGAAGAGGACGAGGATCTGTCCGGGAGCGTCACCGCGCACGTACATGTGAAGCGCCGCAACGGGCCGCCCGCGGCTGCCGAGCCGCCCGGAGAGATCGCGGAACTTCAGGACGTCGATGCGCGGCTCGACGAGTGCGATCTTCGTGTTCAGGAGCTGCGAGAGCGCGGTTGCCGCATGACCGGCGCCGATATTGGCGACTTCTTTGAGCGCGTCTTTCTGGAGGTCCGTGAGCGTCAGCGAAGCGGTCATGCGAGCACCTTATTGAGTGTTTCGACAATCTTCGGCGGCTGGAACGGCTTGGTGATGAATGACTTCGCGCCCGCTTGGATTGCCTCGACGACGAGCGCCTGTTGCCCCATCGAGGTACACATGACGATGCGCGCCGATGGGTCGTGCGAGAGAATCTGCTTGACTGCGGCAATGCCGTCCATCTCGGGCATGACGACGTCCATCGTCACGAGGTCCGGATGGAGCTCGACGTACTTCTCGACTGCCTCCACGCCGTTTTGCGCCTCTCCGACAACGTCGAAGCCGCTCTTCGCGAGGATACCTTTGATCATCATTCGCATCACGACGGCGTCGTCGACGATGAGAACGCGCTTACTCATGCTGTTCCCCCACACATGTAGCCATTCGGCCAGCAAAGGTACCTTCTTTACCGGCGACGGCTCGACCGCTTGTAAAGCTTCTGCAAGTGCCTTCTCGGGGGGATTTAAGGTGCTCCGCCTTCAATAACAAGGCCCGAAGACGCCTTACTACCACAAGGGGGAGCCTTTTTGCGACGTACGCTCGGCGCGATCGCCGGCATCGTGACCGCCGCCGCACTCCTGGCCGGATGCGGTAAAACCTATCCCGTGAGCACGGTCGTACCGACGCCGACGCCGATACGGCCGACCGTTTCGAGCGTCTACGCGTTCCCGACGCCCACGGCCTCGCCGGCAACCTCGCCGAGCGCGGGACCGGTGGGCATTACATCGGCCGCTTCAAACGGCTCGCAGCCCTGCGCGACCGACGAGCTTTGGTTCACGCTCGAGAACACCGATCAGATAGGCATCCTCAACGAGAGCGCCGAGTACGATTTCTACACACTGCCGAACCCGGGCTCAGAGCCGTACGGCATCGCATGCGGTATCAACGGATACATGTGGTTCACCGAGTACGAAGGAAATCGTATCGGCACGTTCGACACCGCTACGAACACGTTTACCGAGTACACGATTCCGACCTCCGCCTCCGAGCCGACGGCGATCGCGCTCGGATCTGATAACGGTCTCTGGTTCACCGAATCGAACGGCGGAAAGATCGGTCGCATCGATGAGACAAGCTTCGCGATCACCGAGACCGCGCTCACCGGCGGCACCTCGACGGTTCCCTTCGACGCAACCCTTGGCCCCGACCAGAACATTTGGTTCACGCTCGAGGGCAGCGACCAGGTCGGCGTCATAACACCCTCGTTCGGCGTAACGCTCTATACCGTTCCGACAGCCAACGCCAAGCCCTACGCCATCATCAGCGCCGAGAACGAGCTTTGGTTCACCGAAGAGAACGCCGGGCAGATCGCAAGCATCTCGCCGAGCAGCGGCCAGTTTAATCAGTCGGTCACGTTGACCGCGTGCCCGCATCCCCAGTCGCTCGTCTTCGGCATCGACTCGAACTTCTATATCTTCTGCTCCGGGCAGACGACATTCGTGCAATACGATCCCATGACCGGCGCGCAGACGAGCTACTCGCTCAAGAGCGGCTCTGTTCCGGTGTGGGCGATCATCGGGTTCGACGAAAAGATCTACTTCACCGACAGCGGCCTTAACGCGATCGATCAGATAACCTACTGACGATCGCGACGCGGCCCGTGCCGACGAGCATCTCCTGAGAGTCGACGCGTACGAGATGAAGCGCGCTCTGCGGTGCGAGCGCGACGCTCTCGAGCACGTCGATGCGACGCACACCGCTTGGCGCTCGAGCCCGTTGCACGAGCCGGCCGGCGCCGCCGAGCGCGGCGAGGATCGCGGCAACGGTCGCAAGCGCGACGGCGTAGTGAACCCAAAAGCTCATCGTCACACCCCTTCGAGAAAGTTTCTTACGAGCAGGGCACCGTGCTCGCTCATGACCGACTCCGGATGAAACTGCACCGCGTGGACCGGCCGCTCGCGATGCGTGATGCCCTGAATCACGCCGTCTTCGCTACGCGCCGTAATACGGAGCTCCCGCGGGAGCGAGGCCGCGGCGAGCGCCAGCGAGTGGTAGCGCGTCGCGACCAACGGTGAAGGGACCAGCCTGAAGATACCGCTGCCGTCGTGCTCGATCCGCGAGGTCTTTCCGTGCATCAGACGCGGTGCGTGCTCGACGTTCCCCCCGAGCGCTTCGCCGATCGCCTGCAACCCCAGGCAGACGCCCAAGAGCGGCATCCTCGTCTCTATCGCAGCTCGCACGACTGCGAGCACCAGCGGTATCTCTCGCGGATGTCCGGGCCCCGGCCCGACGACGATCGCTTCGTATCGCTCGAGGAGTGCCGGAGCAAGTTTGGGATCGTCGCTAAGAATCACGTCGGGTCTCGCGCCTTGCGATGCCAGCAGATGCACGACGTTGTACGCAAACGAGTCATAATGATCGACGTAGAGCACCTTCATAGGCTGACGCCGAGCACGTCTCTAGCGATGCGGGTCTTGCTCAAGATCTCGTCATATTCGGCGGCAGGCTCGCTGTCGGCGACGATACCCGCCGATGCCTGCCACCAGGCGCGTCCATTTTGAACGTGCACGCTACGCAGCGTGATGCAGGAATCAAAGTCACCGCCGTAGCTCCACCGTCCGATGCTGCCCGCGTAGAAGCCGCGCGTCACGGGCTCGAGCTGGTCGATGATCTGCATCGCTCGCACTTTCGGCGTCCCGGTCACCGTGCCGGCGGGAAAGCCCGCGCGCAAGAGGTCGAGCGCGTCGCACGCGGGGCGTAGTTTGCCGGTGACGTCCGAGACGATGTGCATGACGTGACTGTACCGCTCGATCTGCAGGAGCTCATCGACCTCGACGCTCCCGAACTCGCAGACCGTACCGAGATCGTTGCGCCCGAGGTCAACGAGCATCACGTGCTCGGCGCGCTCTTTCTCATTCGCGAGCAGCTCCTGCGCGAGGCGCGCGTCCTTGTCGTCGCTTTCGCCGCGTGGGCGCGTTCCGGCGAGCGGACGAATGCGCGCGCGGCGCCCTTCGAGGCGTACGAGAAACTCCGGCGAGGCTCCGAGTAACTCGCCGAACGGCGTCTCGACATAGAACATGTACGGTGACGCGTTGCGGCGTCGCAGGGCACGGTAGAGATCGAAGGGATCGCCTTCGAGCGCGGTGCTGAAGCGAATGCCGAGCTGCAGCTGATAGACATCGCCGTCGTAGATGTGGCGCTTCACGGCATCGACGAGCTCCAGGTACCTCGCGCGCTCGATGCTCTGCCGGATCGAGCCGGCACCGCGTACCTCGCGCGGGAGTGTCGGGACGAAGCGAGCCAATCTCTCGATGTAGCCGTCGATGCGTCGTTCGAGGACCGAGGCTTCCTCGTCGCAACTCCAGATCGAGAGCGTATCCGTGAAATGGTCGAAGATCAGCCAACTTGCAGGAACGGCGACGTAGGCCGCCTCCATTGCGGGGGCATCGGCGCGGCGTTCCGGCAGATGCGCCATCGGGCGCGCCGCATCGTACGAGAACGCGACGAGCGCTCCGCCGAGCTCGCCGTCCTCACAGGCAACGCGATGGGGCTGGATCCAGGCTCTGATCTCTTCGAAGAGACGCTCGTCACCCGCAAAGGTGCGCGCGTCGAGATAGTCGATTCCCAAAAACGAATAGCGCGAAATGCGTCCGCCGTGCTCGACCGACTCCAACAGACAGGACGGCGTCCCGCGCGCGAGCGCGAGGTAGGCGCCGATCGGCGTGAAGACGTCGGCGGGAAGGCGTCGAACCCGCGCGTGCATTACTCCTCGCGCCTTCGCTCGCGCACGAGCCACGCCTCGCGGCGGCGCATTTCGAGCCTCTCCAAGATCGCTCGCGCGCGTGATGCCTGCTGCAGCGCGGTCACGGCTCGGAGCAACTCCTGACGGCGTTCCTCTTCCACCCGTCTGCGCGCCTCGAGTAGCGGCTCGAGCGCGAAACTCGGTTTTCTCATCGCAGAATCCATCACGACGGCCGAGGCCGGCAACAAGAGCTCGCCTAACGCGCGAGATCGTCGCGCTCGGGACCGACCGAGACGAGCTCGATGGGGACGCCGATGAGATTCTGAAGCGTCGTGACAAAACGGCTCGCCGCGAGCGGCAGGTCGGCCAGGCGCCGAGTGCCGCGCACGTCTTGTGCCCAGCCCGCGAGATACTCGGTCTCGACGCTGCCGTCCGGTGCGTAGGCCGTGACGATCCCAACCCGTTCGAAGCCGGAGAGCACGTCGAGCTTCGTCAGCACGACGGCATCGATGCCGTTTACGTGCACGGCGTAGCGTGCCGCCACAGCGTCGAACCACCCGCAGCGCCGCGGACGACCCGTAACCGTTCCGAACTCGTGCCCTCGCTCGCGCAGACGCTCGCCCTCTCCGCCCTGTAGCTCCGAAGGAAAGGGCCCGGCGCCGACACGCGTGCAGTATGCCTTCGCGATACCGATGACGCGACCGACCATGCCTGGGCCGACCCCGAGCCCGGTGCACGCGGCGCCCGCGATCGTTGACGCGCTCGTCACGTACGGATACGTGCCGTAGGTCACGTCGAGCATCGTTCCCTGTGCCCCCTCCGCAAGCACACGCTTACGTTCCCCGAGGCGTTCGTGGATGTAGGCAACGCCGTCAACCACGTGCGCTGCGAGGCGCCTTGCCTCAGGCGTCGAGTAACGTTCACAGTACTCGCGCAGCGTCACGCCCGAGCGCGAGGCGCGATCGGCATACGCCGGTCCGATACCGCGTCCGGTCGTGCCGATAGGCTGGGCACGCTCCGCCTCGCGCCGCTTGTCCGCTTCGAGATGCGCCGGGAGCACGACATGTGCACGATCCGAGAGAAAGAGCCGGCGTGGATCGACGCCGAGCTTCGACAGCAGCTCGAGCTCCTCGACGAGCGTCCCCGGGTTGACGACGCATCCGCCGCCGATGAACAGCTCCGTCTTCGGCTGCAAGATGCCCGAAGGTACGAGGCGTAGTGCGATCCGCTCGTTCTTGACGACGAGCGAATGTCCCGCATTGTCACCGCCGCCGAATCGCGCAACGACATCGTATTCACGCGCGTAGAAATCGACGATGCGCCCTTTGCCCTCGTCACCCCACTGCAACCCGACGATAACATCGACGCTCACACGCGCCTACTCAGACCGAAACTCCAGATCCGACGTGTCCCCCATCGGAATCTCGGGCTTGCCTTCAAGCTGCGTCATCACAAACTCCGAGAAGAGCGCGTTGGGCCAGCCGAAATCTTGGCGCGTGAATCTCGCCGGATCGTCGACGTCAAACGACTCGTGCAGCAGATGATCGCCCGGATCGCTCGCGAGCACCTCGTTCAGCACGTCCTGTTTCTCCGCTTGCGTCGTCGCGGTGAGACCCTCCATCACGA
>JASHOG010000021.1 GCA_030041225.1 Vulcanimicrobiota bacterium
GCCACTGCCACCGCCGCCGCTGCCGCCGCTGCCACCGCCTCCGGTGCCGCCGCCGCCGCTCGAGAGTGTGTGCATGCCGGAACCCGTGGAGTACTCATCGGCAGAGTCGCTCGACCCGTAAGAGTCGGTGTAGCCCGATCCTGAGTAGGCGCAGCCCCCGCTGTCGCGGATGACTTCGAGCAGGTCGTTCATGATGACGCGCAGGCGATATTCCTCGACGGCTGCTGCATGGAGCGCCGCCTCGGTCTCGTTCCACTGCGTCGTTTGAATCGAGAGCATCCCTTTCGCCGCGGCATCGGCCGCGTTCTGCGCACGCATCTGCATCATCACCATCTGCCCGTAGCTCATGGCGAGCACGAGCATCGTCAGCACGGTGAGCGTGCCGAAAGCCCAAATCGGAAACGTCTGGCCGCGCTGCGCGTGAAGGCTCATGATCCCGGATCGACTCCGTCGTACAGGTGAGAGCTGTTACACCCGTCTTGCGGCGAGAGCGGGTACTCGTTGGCGAACGTCGAGCTTCCCGGAGTCTCGGTGTACGAACCTTGAACGTCCCACGAATACACCATCTGGAACGAAGCGCCGCCCCACGCTGAAACGGTTCCAGGTCCGGTTGACTGCTCGTCCCAGTCATTGTTCGGACCGGGAGAGGGTGAGGGCGTCGGCATCGTCGATGGGAAAGCCGCGGCAAGATCGGCGTAGATGCGCTGGTGACACGCCATCGTTGCGAACGTGCCGCCCAACCCGATTCCGTCGTCGGGCACTTGGGTCGTCGTGTAGTTGCCGGCGTCGTCGTTCTCGTCATCTTTGAGGTACTCGGCGAGACCGAGCGAGCGAAGCGACGTCGTGTAATCCTCGCAGTCGGTGCCGAAATCGAACTGCTCGTTACAGTAGAACATAAAGCCTTGCGCAACGTAGTAGGGCGGCACGTTCTGGTCGTCTCCGGTGCCGCCGAGGTTCAACGGATTGACGAGCGAGCCATAGACGGTCGAAGAATTATAACTGACGCCTTGCGCGTCGTCGTCGTGATTGCCCACCATCGACTCGCCTTCGACCATCCCCGCGTTGAGCGTCACCGTGCCTCCAAGCTCGGAGAGCCCCTTCACCGACGTGGTGCCTTGGGTTTGCATGAGCTGCGAGCGTATGATGGAGGCGCCGCCGTAGCGGTCGGTCGTGCTCCCCCACTCGATGAAGTTCGGCATCGTCGACGTATCCGTGGAGAGTGGGTTTCCGGAGGTGACGTTGCTCGAGCCCCAGCTCGAGAGCGAGAGGCTGGGGAACATCCCGGCGAGACTCGAGTTCAAATCCGTATAGTTCGTTTCGCCGAGTGACGATGCGTGCGAGTACATGTACGTCGCGGCATCGAGCTGGGTCTGCATGAATCCGACCAGTGCGATCTGCACGCCGCCGAAGAGCACCATGAGCGTGAAGCTCAAGATGATCGCGGTTTCCGCGAGCGCGCTGCCGAGCGACGCAAGCGATGGGCGTTTCATGGCACCGGTGTCGCGTTCGCGTAGGTCTGCATCGCCGTACTCGAGCCGTTGAATGCGGAGCTGGCGGCGATCGCCATGCCGCCGAGCGCTACCATCGAGCCGATCGCGATCAGGACGAGCGCGAGAGCATACTCGTGGAGCGTCCCGCCGCTCTCGTCCGTAAGCAGTGCACGCAACAGCCGCATCAATCCGTCACCACCTCCGGAGTGAGCACGAAGACTGCGTCCGTTTCGGAGTTCTGATAGTCGACCGACTGGAAGAGCTGGCCGAGAATCGGGATCGAGGAGAGGATCGGGATCTTGTTGATCGTCTTTTGGCTGATGCGCTCGAGCAGACCGCCCATGATGATCGATTGCCCGGGCCTCGCGATGATATCCGTGGAGAGCTTGCTCTCCGTCAGCGC
Source organism: Vulcanimicrobiota bacterium (assembly GCA_030041225.1). Lineage (GTDB taxonomy): Bacteria > Vulcanimicrobiota > Vulcanimicrobiia > Vulcanimicrobiales > Vulcanimicrobiaceae > Tyrphobacter. The sequence goes on from JASHOG010000021.1 coordinate 1,894, forward strand.
GGGCACGTAGAAGCCGTTGATCTCCACTTCGTTCGAATAATCGAGATTCGAGATATCCGGTGTTAGTTTGCAGTCGATCGAGCCGTTCGGCAGTAGCGTCGGCGTTACGTTCAACTGAACGCCGTAGGTTTGCCAGTTGACCGAGACTTGGCCGAGACCGGTGGAGTAGACGTACGGAATTTGCCCTCCGACGAGGAACGTCGCGAGATTTCCCGATGTCGTGACGAGGTTCGGCGACGCGAGATCGCGAGCGTGACCGCTCTGCAGAACGAGGTTCAGCGTCGGTGCCAAGGCGACCGTTCTAAAGAAGGGCGCGATATTGAGCGCCTTCCCAAGCGCGCTCGCTCCGCTCCCTTCGGTGATCGGGAAGGACGGCTGCGTGTACGTGTAGGTTCCCGAGCTCGGATTGAGGATTCCCGACTGGAGTTCCAGGCCGAGGTCGCCCTCCCCGGTCTTGTCGACTTCGAGCACGTCGACTTTGATGGAGATCTGAGTAACATGCTCGAGCGCAAGGCGATCGATCACATCGCCTTTGTCTGCGAGGTACGTCCCGGCGAGTACCTTTGCGCGCGCGATCACCTGCTCTTCCTCGATTTGATCTCGCACGTATCCTGAAACGATGATGTTGCCCTTACCGTCGGGCTCCATCGCGAGATCGTGCGCGGTCGGAGAGTTTGCAAAGTACTGCTGAAGCGTGTCCATAGAGTGCCGGACGCCGACGACGTCGGCGACGTGGTACTGCTGCTCCTTGGCCATGACCTCGAAACTCGAGACGATGTCGTCTTGGTTGACCCACTGTGCCATATCCGAAACGGTGCCGCTGACGACGATGTTGCTGCCGTATTCGTGGACGCGAACATCGGGGTTGTCGATAGCGGACTGAAGCATCTGTGCAAACGCGTCGAGCGCCTCCGCGCTCACTCGTACGATGTACGCGGTACGCTCACCGCCCGACCAGATGAAGAGCGACGTCGTGCCGGGCTCCTTGCCGTTGACGATGAGCTCGTTCGTACCGATCGGAATCACGCCGGCGATGTGACCGTCGCCGACGGCGACGCGCGTGAGCCCGGGAGCGGGAATAATCGTCGAGTGACCGCTTTGCAGCGAGATCACATCGGGATGCGCATATGCGGGCGCTGCGGCGAACGCGAACGCGATCGTCACAGCGAGGAGCGTGGAGCGCACCTGCGCAGAGAACATTGTCATGAGCTTCCTTCCGTAAGCCACGGCATCGAAAGTCATTATGCCACAGCCCCCCAGCATTAGGGGATAAACGCATCGTTTGCTTTCTGTAAAGCTTATGTCGATGACGTATCCATAAAGCCGAACCTCGATTATGATCGACCCACGTTCACGGAAAGGAGAACGGCATGTTGCATCGAGCGCTCACGTCCTCTGTGACGATAGCGTCTCTCACAATCGCCCTGGCGAGCACGGCTTTGGCCGGCAACCCGGGCGCGACGCTGTCACAGAGCGGGCACGACTGGGTAGGTGCCGGCGCCGACGCTGCTGCCGTTTTACCGGTCAATCCGGGCTATGGGTTCTCGGCTTCGGAGCGACCGTCGTTCGACGCAGGCGGTGTGAAGCAAGATGCTTCCGCCGCCGGCGCGACGCGGACGCTCGTGGCTCAGTCGCCCATGGCAGGACCGATTACCCTCGTCGCTCGTCATCGTGACGGTGACGAGGCGCTCGACGTTACCGGGACCGCTCCGCCGGGAGCTGCCGTCGAGATCGTCGCTTTGGCGAAGATCTCGATCGACTTGCCGATAGTCTTCCTCAATCGTGTCGATACGATTGCGGACGGCTCCGGCGCGTTCTCAGTAAGACTCCCGATCGCTCCCGATTACGTGCAGGGCTCCGAGATTCTGATTCAGGCGCAGGCAACGGGTGCAGCCTCCGTCATGGTCAGCTACGTCGTCGGCGCACCAACGAGCGGGCCACCGATCACGTCAACGGACGTCGACAACGATCGTTGCTGTCCGTAATGACGCACTCGTACCAAAACCAACTTTAGTGAGGAGATAAATCCAACCATGATTTCCGCAATCAAAAACCTCGTGAAGGACGATAGCGGTGCGACGCTGGTCGAGTATGGCCTCGTTCTCGCATTGATCGCCGTCGTTTGTATCGGCGTACTGACCACGCTGGGATCTCACGTCTCACAGATGTTCAGCACGGTCGCGAACGAGGTCTAACAGGACGAAGCACGGAGACGGCGCGGGTGTCCGTGCCGTACCAACAATCTAGCTAAGAGGGGGTAGCCAACGCCATGATCTCACGGATAGAGAGGCTGGCACGCGATGAGAACGGCGCGACCTTGGTCGAGTACGGTCTCGTACTCGCCCTGATCGCGGTCGTCTGCATCGGTGTCTTAGCAACGCTGGGTAGCAGCGTTTCTGGGATGTTCAGCACAGTCGCAAACGAGGTCTGACGAAAGAAGACGTAGGTTCGGGCTACCGCTCGTCGCGAGCATAGCCCGCCTCCGTCCGGCGGCGCCCCTTCAAGGGAACCTATGATGTCAACGACTCAAACTATCGCTTTTGCAATCGCCGCGGTCGCGTGCACCCTCGCGGTGCGTACAGACCTGGCGTCTCGCCGCATCCCGAATGCGATCACGCTGCCGCTGCTCGCCGCAGCGCCTTTGCTTGCCGCATTCGACGGCTGGCGCGCGGTCATCGCCGCGTGTGGGATCGTCGCCGGTGCACTCGTCATCGGCGCATGTTTGCATGCGATGGGAGTGCTCGGCGGAGGCGACGTGAAGCTGCTCGCGGGCATAAGCGCGCTCGTAGGATTTCCGTGGTGCCTCGACGTCGCGCTGTACACCGGTATCTGCGGCGGACTGCTCGCGCTCATTTTTGCCGCGGCTCGTGGTGAGCTTCGCGGCCTTATGGCACGCCTACCGACGGGCGTGCGTCTTCCCTACGCGCTTGCGATCGGTACGGGCTTTGCGCTCACGACCGCCGGCGCGACCGTCTTCCCCGCCTTGAGGATCGTGCAATGAACGAACGTAACATGCTACTCGTCGTGGCGGGTATTCTCGCCGCCGGCGCCGGTCTCTTGACCTTCAACTACCTCTCATCGGGCAACAAGCACGTTGCAGCAGTACCGTCGCGTGCGGTTCTCGTCGCGACTGCGAACATCCCCGCGCATTCGGAGCTCAACAGCTCGATGGTGAACATCGTGATGCGCCCGGTGACCGACGTTGACCCCAACGCATTCTCGTCGCCCGGGGATCTCTCCGGAGACGTCGCGCTCGGCCCTATCCCTGCCGGAGCGACGATTACCTCCTCGGACGTTTCGAGGGACGAGGCCCCGGGCGGTCTCAGCTTGATGCACGGCTATCGCGCGATCTCAATCGCCGTCGATGAAGTGCGGGATGTCTCGGGACTCGTGCAACCCGGCGACAAGGTTGACATCATCGCGGTTCCACCGCGCAGCGGAAACGAGCTGCCGACGGCATCGACGATTTTGCGCGACGTAACGGTCTTCGCGGTCGGCGGAGAGATCGCTCAGGTCGGTGCACCGACACCCGCACCCGGCCAGGCGCCGCAGCCGTACGTTCCGCGCTCGCTTACGCTCGAAGTGACGCCGGAGCAGGCGGACCTCCTCGCGATGGCCGATATGAACACGACGCTGCGTCTTGCGTTGCGCGGGAAGGGCGACACGACCGGCACGACCCAAGAGATCGTGTTCGCCTCGACGCCGTCATATGCGCCGGAACCGTCCTTCCAACAGCACCCGTCCTTCAATTACAGACCGAGCTCCGTCGAGATCATCGACGGCGATCAGCTCGGTGAGCCGGATTCGAACAACACGGGCAAGTCGAGATAGCGGATGCCGGACATCTTCTTCGTCATCGGCTCGAAAGGCGGAGTCGGTGCGACGACGCTTGCCACGCACCTGGCGACGAAGTTCGCAAAGGACGGCGCAACGCTTCTCGTCGACGGCGACCTGTCAGGACGCCGCGCCGGTGCGGTCATCTTCAACTCGATCGCCAAGATCGATGCGCGGCGCGCGCAGGACGACTTCCCGCTCGCGGACGTTGCGCCCGGCCTCTCGCTCTACGAGCTGGCCGGCTCGATTCACGACGGCTTCACGATCAAAGCCGACAAGGTCGAGCAGTTTCTGCGCACCATCTCCGACGCAACCAAGACGATCATCGTCGACGGCGCGCAACCCTTTGCGGCCGCGGTACGCCCGTTTGCCGTCCGTGCGGCGCACTTCGTGCTCGTCGTCGAGCCCTCGATGCTCGGCGTCACGGGCGCTCGCGTAATGCAACTCGAGCTCTTGAAGTTCGGCGTTCCGGAATCGCGCCTGAGCGTGGCAATCGTTGCAAAGGACACTCGTGGCCGCGTGCCGAGCTCGGAGATCGAGCGCGCGCTGAAGCTCAAGATTGCGGGCGAGATTCCGCCGAGCGACGACAAGAGGTTTGAGAAGGCGGTCGTAGCGCTTGCCGATCGTCTTGCAGCCGCACCGAAGGCTGCGGATCTGCTCGTGCTCCAGCCATCGGCTGCGACGCCGCTCGGCGAGCGGCGCTTGACCGATCGTACCAAGTCGAACGGCGCGACCAACGGGCAGCAACAGCGCTCCGCCGACGTCGTGACCGAGCAGCAGCGGCTCAACCGTGCCGACCTCAAGGCAAAGATTCATCGCGAGGTCTCACGCCGCATCGACCTCGCGGCGATCGGCGCGAACGCCGACCCGTTGCGCGTGGAGGAGTTACGCACGGAGGTCGAGCGCGCAGTCAACGAGAGCGTCGTTCATAACCCGCTCGGCTCCGCAGAAGAAGTCGCGCGCCTGCGCCAAGAGATCATGCACGAGTGCCTTGGTCTCGGTCCGCTCGAGGAGCTCATGAGCGACGCCGACGTTTCGGAAATCATGGTCAACGGACCGGATCGAATCTACGTCGAGCGGCGCGGACGCATCGAGCTCTCGGGAACGCGCTTCAACGACGCACATCAGCTGCGCCTCGTCATCGAGCGCATCGTTGCCCCGCTGGGGCGGCATATCGACGAGGCCGTTCCGATGGTCGATGCGCGCCTTGCCGACGGCTCACGCGTCAACGCGACGATCGAGCCGCTCTCGATTGACTATCCGACGATCACGATACGTCGTTTCGCGAAGGACCGCTTGCGTACCGAAGACTTGATCGGAAAAGGATCGCTGACCGCGGAGATCGCCGATCTGCTGCGCGCCGCCGTCGAAGCCCGCTTGAACATCGTCATCAGCGGCGGCACCGGCTCAGGCAAGACGACCCTGCTCAACGTCCTCTCGGGATATATTCCGTCGAGCGAACGCATCATCACGATCGAGGACGCGGCCGAGCTGCAACTCCATCAAGACCACGTCGTTCGCATGGAGGCACGCCCCGCGAACGTCGAAGGGCGCGGCGCGATTCCCATCCGCGAGCTCGTCCGCAACTCGCTGCGTATGCGACCGGATCGTATCGTCGTCGGCGAGTGCCGCAGCGGAGAGGCGCTCGACATGCTTCAGGCAATGAATACCGGCCACGACGGTTCGCTCACGACCGTCCACGCGAACACGCCGCGCGACTGCCTCTCGCGTATCGAAACGATGGTGCTCATGGCGGGGTTCGACATTCCCGTTCGCGCAATTCGCGAGCAAGTGTCGAGCGCGATCGACGTCGTCGTTCAGACGTCGCGCTTGCGCGACGGAAGCCGCAAGATCACGTCGATCACCGAGATCGTCGGCATGGAAGGCGAGATCATCTCGACCCAAGAGCTCCTGCGCTTCGACCAACATGGCTTGGACAAGGAGGGCAAGCTCGCCGGAAACTTCGTCTACACGGGCGTGCAGCCGAACTTCCTGCGCCGCTTCGAAGAGTACGGGATCAGCTTCGAGATCGAGCGCCTCTCGCAGATGCAGCTCGCGGTCTCGAGCTGGTAACGGAGAACGACCGCGATGCCCGGCGTCGTCCCCTTCATTCTCCTCGGTGCCGCGGGAGCCGCGGCGATTACGTGTTTTGCCTTTTGGAATCAGGTTCTCGCCTGGGTAGCGATCCGCATGGAGCCGTCGCGCGTGCTCCTCGAGCGCGCCGCGATTCCGATGAAGGCCCAAGAGCTCGCGATGACGGTGGTCGGCATCGGCGTGCTCTTGTGGACGGTGTTCCTGCTCGTCATGAAGCCATCGCCCGCAATGGGGCTCCTCATGCTTGCAGGAACGTCGGCGATTGCCTTCGTGGGAACGCGCTACTACGTCAACTATCGGCTCAAGAAGCGTCTCGCGCAGTTCAATAACCAGCTCGAAATCGTGCTGCGCCTCATCACGGGCGCACTGCGCGTCGGGCTCGGCCTGCGCCAGGCGCTCCTCCAAGTTGTCGGCGACATGCCGGACCCTTCTCGGATCGAGTTCTCGCGCGTGCTGAGCCAGACGCAGATCGGCGTCAGCGTCTACGACGCTCTCGATCAACTCGCCGAGCGCATGCCTTCGAACGAGATCGCGATGATGACGCGATCGATCCGTATCCAGAGTCAGACCGGCGGCAACCTCGGCAAGGTTCTCGAGAATCTCGCCGAGACGATCAAGCAGCGTCGCAAGCTCGACCGGAAGATCGCCGCGCTCACCTCGGAGGCGCGCTTCACGAAGTACATCATTTCGGGGCTGCCGATCGGTGTCGGCATCTTCATCCTCGCTTTCCAGCCGGATATGCGCGCAGGACTGCTCGGCACGTTCGTCGGGTGGATCTGCCTCGCCGTCGTCGTTGGGCTGATTACCACGGGGTGGATCGCCTTCGGTAAGCTCTCGAGGCTCGACATCTGATGGTACCTCTTCTCATGCTGCTCGTCATCGGCGCGCTGGGCGTCATCGTCTATGTGCTCATGGGCTCACGCAGCGACGTCACGAATCGCCTCGCCGCAATCGACGCGTCCGCCGGTGTCGGGAACGGGGACAGTGGTTCGCTCTTCCAGCGTCTGCTCGACGACCAGCGACGCGACCGGCTCGAAGTGCGTCTCCAGGAAGCAGGCTGGTACAACGTGACTCCGGCAAAGGTCTTCGCACGCTCGTGCATCTACGGCGTCATCGGTGCCGCAGCCGGCTTCGTCGTGATGCTGCTGCTGCATCAGTTCACACCGATATTTCTGCTCTTGACCGCCGGTCTTGCGGCATTCGGGTTCTATCGCCCGCACGGCGTACTCGCAGCGGCAATCGCGAAGCGAAAGACGGAAGTGCGGCGCGCGCTTCCGGATTTCCTCGACCTTCTCTCCTCAACGGTGGAGGCAGGTGTCGCGCTCAACGCCGCGATCGCGGTCGCTGCGGACGGTTTGAAAGGGGCGCTCGGCGACGAGATACGCACCGCGCTCCAAGACGTGCGGCTCGGACGCTCGCGTGCCGAGGCGCTTAGCGCGATGGCGGCGCGCGTTCGCGAACCGGATCTCACGACCGTCGTCACCGCCCTGGTTCAGTCTGAACGCGTCGGCGCTTCGGTAACCAAAGTGGTGGAAGAGCTCGCGGCGGATTCGCGCGACCGCAGAATCATGCGTGCCGAAGAGCTTGCTGCGGCGCTCTCGAACAAGCTCATCTTCCCGATGGCGCTCTGCATGCTGCCGGCGCTCTTCATCATGATCTTCGGCGGTGTCTTCTCGAGGTATTTTCCGCACTGATGGCGTTCCTGGCGTGGGCATTCATCTACGGCTGCGCCGCGACATGCGGCGTCATTGCCGCGCACTTTATCTGCTCGCGCGTGCAGCGTCACGAAGATGGCCCGGCCCCTCTTGCGTTGCACCCGGCCATTCCGATCGTCCTCTTCGCGCTCCTCGGCGGCTTCGCGTCGCGCGAGGGCACGCACGCCGCAGCGCACCTCGGAGTATTTGCGCTGCTCGGCATTCCGCTCATCGGTGCCTGGTACAGCGACGCGCGCATCGGGATCGTTCCCGATGTCTTCACGCTCGTGCCGCTCGGCGTGATAGCGATTCTCGTGCTCCTGCACCACACGTGGTGGATCGCGATCTCGGCGTTCGTCGTCTTCGGAGCCTTCGCATGTGCCGCAGTGTTCTCGCGCGGCCGCGGCATGGGCTGGGGAGACGCCAAGCTCGCGATGCTCACCGGTGCCGTCCTCGGATTGCCGCTTTCGCTCCTAACGCTCGGGCTGGCATGCTTCGCCGCAACGGCGGTTTCGGTGGTCCGCGATCGCGGCACGAAGCCGATCGCCTTCGCGCCCTACATCGTGGTCGCGATGCTTCTCGCGTTCGTCGTGCCGCTGCCGTGGATCGGCGTCTGAGCTTCTTCACCGTCGATCGCGCGCGCGGTCCTCGGCAGCGACTTTTCGGTCTCATCGGAAGAACCACGCTCGGCGACGATGAGGGAATGCTCTTCGAGCGCTGCTCAGCGATTCACACGCTCTTCATGCGTACGCCCATCGACGTGCTCTTCATCGATGAGAGTAGCCGCATCGTCCGCGCGATTCCGAATCTGCAACCGTGGCGACCGTTCGTCGGCTGTGCCGGCGCGAGCCACGTCGTCGAGCTGGCGCCGGGCGCGATAGAGCGCCGAGCGCTAAGCGTCGGCGACTGCGTTACGCTGGAAGAGCGAGCGGCGTAGGTCTCTCTAAGCGACTCGGTGGAGCGCCGGAAGGCGTGCGCCGATTCGCTGCAGCGCGAGGAGCGTGCGCTGAATCTCGTTCCACGCCTCTTCGACACGAGCCGCGATTGCGGTATGGGTCTCCGTCGGGGCGTCGAGGATGAGCGGACCTCGGTAGAGAGCGCGAGCCGCTTCGTAGAGCTCGGCCGCGAGGTCCAGGCGTTGTGCGTCCATCGCCCCGCGTGCCTCTGCTACGCGGGCCGTAAAGTCGGAGAGGTCGGTGTGCGCGAGCTCGGTCGCAAGGACAATCTCCCGACGGTCACAGTGGAAGTAGAGCTCGACGCGAGACTCGGGTACTACGCGGCGAAGTGCGGTTCGTATATTGCTGCACGTGGTGCGGAGATTTTGCGCCGCCTGCTGACGATCGTGAAGGGGCCAGAAGAGCCGGCAGAGGTCGGCGCGCGAGGCGCGGCCGCTAGGCTCAAGCAAGAGATACTTGACGAGCTTTCCGTCCTTGCTTCGGATCCACTCGAGACGTCGCCCGGCGATCTCGATCTCGAGCTCGCCGAGAAGTCGAGCGACGATCGGATCACGGGCTAGCGCTGGGCTCGCAAGTACCGCGGACATGGTGCTCTTTACAAATCGTCCGCATCACGCTCGATGTTTAGGCGAGGAAGCGCAAACGTCGGCGCATTACAAAATCTTTACACAGGGAGGTTCCCCACCATCGTCCTGAAGATCTGCGACCAGCTCGGCGCGCTCCCGTAGAGCAGCATGCCCACTCGATAGAGCCGCCCGCCTGCAAGCGAGAACAGCACGACGCAGAGCACGTCGATGATGCCGGCGCCGGCGACTTGGCTTGCGGGAACCGTCGAGACGGCGAGCCGCGCGAACATCACGAACGGCGAGAGCACGGGTATGAAGCTGCACGCGACCGCGAACGGTGCATCGGGGCTCGACAGCGTCACGACCGCGGCGATGAACGCGACGATAACGGGCAAGAAGAGCGGGCCGCTCATCGCACCAAGGTCCTCGGTGCGATTGACGAGCGAGGCGAGCCCCGCGAAGAGCACCGCCATCTGCATGAATCCCAAGACGAAGAACGCGAGGAACCCAACGATGGTGGACGGCGGCAAGCCCGAGAACGATATCAGGCCCATAGTGCCGCCGCTCCCCGCGCCCGAGGCGCTGCCGACGCCGACGCTCGGCCCGGTTCCGGAGAGCGCGAAGGCAAGGACGATCCAGGTAACCATTTGCAGGACGGCGAGCGTGGTCGAGACGACGATCTTCGCGGAGAGCAGCGTCGTCAAATCGACCGACGTCACGAGCAGCTCGGCGATACGGCTCGTCTTCTCCTCGGCAACCGACGTCAGCACGAGCTGGCTGCTGAAGACGATCAACATGTAGAGCAGAATGAGGAGAAGATAGGCGATCGCGTGTGCTGCGAGCGATGATGCAACTGTTTTGAAGCGCGCAGATACCGACTGCACCGCGACGGGAAACCGGAGCTCACTCGCAAATCGCTCGGGCTCTCCACCGGTGCCGAGCGCAAGATCGAGCGGCAGCAACGCGCTGCGAATCGTGGAGATCTCAACGTTCGTGGGGTCTTCGGCGTAGATCGTGACGCGCAGCTCTCGGTGCTCGGTGGAGAGCTCGAGCAGCGATCCGACGTTCAACGCACGCAAGGTCGCAGGCGTCGGCGGTAGACGCTGCTCCGGCACGACGCGCACGGCGAGATCGGTTCGCGAGAGAAGCCTCTGCGCGGGCACCGTCAGCGTGGTAGGGCCGCTCAGTGCGACGTGGTGCGTCAGATTGGACTCGACTGCCGTCATCAACGCGGGGAGGCGTGAGACGAGCGCAATCGTCAGGCCGCCGAAGATGAGGCCCGCGATGAAGACGCGCGAGCGAAGCCGGCGCATCAGCTCGGCTTGGAAAACGACGGTGAACTGCCTCACGCCGCTCCCACCGCGCGCAGGTAGAGCTCTTGCAACGAAGGCTCGATCGGTTGAAACTCCGTGATCGCCTCCACTCCGACGAGCGCGCGGAGCAACGCAGCGGCATCCGTCGCTAGGGGAAACTCGTACGTCACCGCGCCGTCACCGCTCGGCATAGCGCGTGCCTCCGGAATCGCGGCGATGACACCGCGCACCGCCTCCGAGCTCGGTGCGATGCGAATGCGTTTCGAGGGCCAGTCGGCGCGGAGCTCCGCGAGCGTTCCCCTTGCGCGCGCTTGGCCGTGCGCGATGATGCAGAAATCCGTGCACAGTCGCTCGAGCTGCCACATCTCGTGGCTGGAGAGGACGAGCGTGGCACCCTTTCGCCGCAACTCTTCGAGAAGCGTAAGGAGCATCGTCGCATTGACCGGGTCGAGTCCACTGAACGGCTCGTCAAGGATGAGCAGATCAGGATGGTGCACAGCAGCGCACGCCACCTGCACTTTCTGTTGATTTCCTTTCGACAGCTCGGAGCACGCATCGTTCGCGTAGGAGCGCAGATCCAGCTGTTCGATCCATTCGTCGGTGCGGCGCTCGGCGTCCGTTTTTCCGACTCCGTGCAGGCGTGCGAAGTAGACGACCTGATCGCGTACGCGCATTCTTCCGTAGAGGCCGCGCTCCTCGGGAAGGTACCCGAAGCGCGTACGCACGCGCTCGTCGATGCGGGCTCCATTCCAGGTGAGCGTGCCGCCGTCTGCGAGCACGATGCCGAGAATGATGCGCATCGTCGTCGTCTTGCCCGCGCCGTTGGGGCCGAGCAGACCGAATGTTGAGCCGCCGGGAATCGTGAAGCTCAGATCGCGCACGGCGACCGTCCCGCCGAACGTCTTGCGCACCGACTCCACGACGAGCATCTACAAAACCGCCGTTGCGACAGCCGCGCATAGAAAGCCTACGTAGTACGAAAGATCGCCGAGCTGCGGATAGGTGCGCGCGATCGGCCCCGCAAACCACGCTTGGTTCCAAAACGGCACCGAAGCGGCCAGTCCGATGAGCCACGCAAGAGTACCGGTCCGCCAGCGCGGCACGCGCTGTGGGTCCGCTTCTTTGCTACGGTGCTTCCACCAGTCGGCGAGCACGACTCCCGCCCACGGGGAGGCCCAGTACGAGAGCAACAGGAGAAAGTTCGTGTAGGCGACCGCCATCTGCGCGGGCCTTCCACCGCCGGTTGCGAGGAACGCTCCGAGGATGCCCACCGCAAGCGCCGCGAGCGCGCGCTTCACGCGCACGTTGAAGGCGACGAGCGCGGCGAGCGCACCGGAGTAGAGATTCATGCAGTTTGCGGTGAGAGTACCGAGCACGACAGCGACGAGCACGAGCTTCGCAATCCAGCCGGCGCCGAGGAGCGCGGTAACGGCCTGCGTGGGAAGGGCCGTCGTGAAGTCGACGCTCGGCGCCGCGCTCACCGCTGCTGCGCCCATGATCTCGAGAACGATGCACGGTACGACGCAACCGAGGAACGAGTACCACCACACGGAGCCCGGCCTCGTTGCGCGTGGCAGATAGCGGGAGTAGTCCGAGGCGCATGGGACCCAGCCTAGCGCATACGAGAACGCGAGCGCCGTCCCGAAGACGAATGCCGCCGGCGGCCCGCCGCTCGCCTCCGGTGCGTGCGGGTTGAATCCGCCGAACCACCGCGCGCGCTCGAACGTGACGACGGCGAGCGCGAGAAATCCGAGGGCGAGCAGCACGACGCTCACACGCTCGAAAAGATGGATGAGATTGTATCCATAGACGGCGAGCAGTATTTGCAGCGCCAGCATGATCGCAAGCGCCAGGAAATAGGGGAGTCCCGCGAGCGTCTGCAGCGCGTACGCGCCGAAGACGCTGTTGATCGCGAACCAGCCGACGCCTGCGAGAAAACTCAAGGTTGCCGGAGCGATGTTCCCATACCGCCCGAAGGCCAGCCGCCCGGCAACCATCTGCGGCACACCGTAACGAGGGCCCATTGCGCCGAGTATCCCGAGTACCGCGAAGCCCGCGACGTTGCCGAGAAGTATGCCGACTGCCGCGCTGCGCAATCCTGTGCCGTAGAATGCGGCGACTGTGAGGCCGACCATCCATGTAGCAATTTCCGCGTTCGCGGAAAACCAGACACCAAAGAGATGCCATGGTTTTCCGTGGCGTTGCTCCGCGGAGACGGTTTCGATGCCGGTCGGCTCGACTTCGAGAACCTGATCTTTATAGAGCAACGTCTGCGGACTTCATGAGCTGCGCGCCGGATGCGCGCATCTCGTCGAGCGCGCGCAGCTCGTCGCCGGGTGTCGCGTCGATTGCAGCGATCGCGTCGGTGAGAACGACGGCGTCGAAGCCTGCGTCGCGTGCGTCGATCGTCGTCGCTTTGACGCAGTAATCGGTTGCGAGACCGGTGACGAAAACGCGCCTGATCCCGTGCTGACGCAGCTTTTCCGCGAGATCCGTTGCGGCGAAGGCGCTGTAGCCGTCGGTCTTCGGGTCGGTGCCTTTGCTGATGACGTCATCGATCTGCTCGCTGTGCAGCAGCGGCGAGAACTGCGCACCGTGTGTCCGCGCGAGGCAATGCCACGGCCACGGCCCGCCGTTGGCTTGGAAGTAGGCGTGATCGCGCGGATGCCAGTCGCGGGTTGCGACAACGTACGGAAAGAGCGCCATCAAGCGATTGATGGGCTCGAAGATTCGGTTGCCCTCGGCGACCGCGAGCGTTCCCCCGGGGAGGAAGTCGTTCTGGGGGTCGACGACGATAAGTGCGTCGTGAGGCCCAATGCGGTGCACGAGACTATACGGGCCTGGGCGGCGTGCCGCTTTCCCGGCAGGGTGGGCTACTCATACAACCGAACGCCCGACTCCCATGGACAACACGCAGTACATCAACGCAAACCAGGCCGCCGCTTTCGCGGGCTCGTTCATCATGTTCTTCTGGCTCGTTGCCCTCGCGCTGACGGTCCTCTTCATCTGGTTCTATTGGCGCATCTTCTCAAAGGCAGGCTTCAGCGGCGCGCTCGCTCTGTTGAATCTCGTTCCGATGGTTGGTCCGCTCATCTGCATTCTCATCTTGGCGTTCGGCGAGTGGCCGGCGCTGCAAGGAAGGCCGAGCACGCCCGTGCAGAGCGGATACGCACCGCCGACGACTTAGCGTGCTAGCCTGCGACCCATTCCTCCACCGCTTCAGCGGAGCGAGGAAGGATCGCCGAGAGATTCTCCGGTGCGCCGCCGGTGACGACGATGTCGTCTTCGATGCGCACGCCGATGCCGCGCAGTGCGGCCGGAACCGTTGCGTCGTCCGGTTGGAAGTAGAGACCGGGCTCGACGGTGAGCGCCATGCCCTCTTGCAGCTTCCCGTATTTGTAGGTCTCGCTGCGGGCGTGCGCGCAATCGTGGACGTCGATCCCAAGCATATGGCTCACGTTGTGCAGCGTGTAACGCCTATAGTACTGCCGTTCGGGATCGAGCGCCTCGTCGAGCGAGCAGTGCAGCACCTTCAGATCGATTAGGCCTTCGGCAAGGATGCGCATCGCGCGCCGGTTCGGCTCGAGGAAATCGTTGCCGACGACGCAGGCTTCGATGCCTGCGCTCTGCGCCGAGTAGACGAGATCGTAGACGGCGCGCTGCTCGGACGAGAAGTGGCCGCCGACCGGAAGCGTGCGCGTGACGTCGGCAGTGTACAGTGAGTCGCATTCCGCGCCTGCATCGAGCAGGAGCAGCTTCCCCCGCTCGATCGGTCCGTCATTGCGCGTCCAATGCAACGTGCAGGCGTGCGACCCGCCGGCGGCGATCGTGAGATAACCGCCGTCATTCCCCTCGATGCGCGCTCGTCCCCAGAACGCCGCCTCGACTTCGCGCTCGCTCGACATCGTCGCAAGCGTGCGCACGACGTCGTCGAAGCCGCGTTTGGTAATCTCGACGGCTTTGCGGAGCTCGCCGATCTCGTACTCATCCTTGCATAGGCGCATCTCCGAGAGGTGCGTCGCGAGCTCTGCATCGGCGTCGCGCTCTTCGAAGCGCGCGTCGATGAGGGGATTCACGCCGCGCACGATGCGCAGCGGAGCGCTCTCCGAGCGCACGGTCTCGAGGTAGGACTCTAGAGATTGAAGCGGCTCGCATGCGTCGACTCCGTAGTACGCGCGACTCTCTTCAACGCCGCGATGGCGGCCGACCCAAAGCTCTCCATGCAATCGATTCGTGAATCCCTCCGGCGTGCCGCGGTTGTGCGCGGGGACGAAGAGCCGCGTACGGTGCCGGGCCCCTTCAGGCTCGAATACGAGAAGCCCACCCGGCTCACCGCCGCCGATCAGATACGCGAAATCGCTCGACGGCCGGAAGCGAAAGAACGTATCGTTCGCGCGCACATGCTCGATGCCGGCCGGAAGCAGGAGATAGGACGCCGGGAACGCTCGCGAGAGCTCCTCTCGCCGAGCGCGTAACCGCTCGAGCTGGGGATGAGGGCGCCTCTCGGGTGGCTGCTCGATCCAGTCCCTCGACATAAAGTCGAGGAGCGCCTGTGGAGGCTCTTGGTCGTGCGCTGCCTTACCGGCTGGAGTCTTCTCCAGAGCTTTCGAATCCATGTCACCACCTTTGGCGCTTCGCTCGCTAAGTCCCGTGCTAGTCGGGCGGTGGTCGATACCGCCTGTGTCTTGGTTTCCTGACGACGCTCGCGCGCAAGGGCAGAAGCTTCTCACGCGCGAGCGTCGCATTGAGTGAGGCGAGCTCGCTCGTGAAGAGCAGGTGCGTCTGTTGCGCGATGCGATCCGATTGCGCGGCGTAGTCGTCGATGAGCGCGGCTTGTGCCTGCGTCGGTGGGCCGAGATACGTCGGCAAGATATGGCGCAGATAGCCGATGTTGTCGATGAGCTCGGCCGGACGTTTGTAGCCGGCGTTCTGGCTTCCGTTCCCGTTGCGTAGCGCGTCGGCAGCCGCATCGATCTTTGCACCGTATGTGGAAAGGGCGCGGCGCACTGCCGGCGCTTTCGCGTGCTTACGGCGATCGGCGATCTGCTTGTCGAGCGACCCGATGATGTTCACTTCCACCTCGCACTGCTCTTGAATCACCGCAAGACGCCAGAGCGCATCGTACTCCGCTTGCAGCGCGCCCGTGGACGCATGCGAGCTGGGATCCAGATTGACGTCGAACGTCACGCTCTCGCTGAACTGCTTCCCGACGCTCAAGCGCACCGTGTACTTGCCCGGGAGCACTTCGGGGCCTTCGATATCGAGCGGATAGAAGACGTAGAAGAAGCGCGGGTCCTGCACCGCATTCTTCCCGCCAGGCGGGTCCGTCGAAAGATCCCAGACGACGCGATCGACTCCGGGCTTCGTCATCGCGTCGAGCGTGCGCACGACGGTGCCTTGCGCGTTCAGTACCTCCAGGGTCACCGGCGGCGCCTTCTGCTTCTTCGTGCGCTGCGGGAGATAGTAGGAGATGAGCGCGCCGTACGGTTTGTTGTCGGAGACGAAGGCTCCGCGTCCGGTCTCGTACGTTGGGCGGGGCACATAGCGCCATGCGGGCATCGGCGCAAAGAGCGCGGGCACGTTCGCGGCTGTCTGGGCGAGGCCCTCGAGCGGCGTGATGTCGTCGAGAATGTAGAAGCCGCGTCCGTGCGTCCCGAGAATGACGTCGTTGAAAATCGGTTGGATCTTGAGGTCGTAGACGGGAACCGGAGCGAGGCCGAGCATGAGGCTCATCCAATGGCGTCCGCGATCGAACGAGACCGAGACGCCTTGCTCCGTGCCCGCGAAGAGCAGATTCGTCTGGCGCGGATCCTCGCGCACGACGTGCACGTAGCTCGGCAAGCCCTTCGATATGTTCGTCCACGTGCGACCATAATCGGTCGTGTAATAGACGTAGGCGTTTTTGTCGCCGAAGCCATGGCGGTCGAAGGAGGCGTAGGCGACGCCGGGCGTCGTGCGTGAAGCGTCGATCGAGGAGACGAGCGGCTGCGCCGGCAGATTCGGCACGTTCGCGATGACGTTCGTCCAGTTCGCACCGCCGTCGCGCGTAATCCAGAGGTTGCCGTTGTCGGTGCCGACCCACAACGTATTCGGATCGCTCGCATCTTCGGAGATTGCGTAGATCGTGCAGTATGACTCGGCGTTCGTATCGTCGCGTGAGATCGGCCCACCGCTGGGGGCAAGCCACTGCGGCTTGCACGGCTGCGTCAGCGCGTTACCGCCGATGACGCTCCAGCTCTGTCCTTCGTCGGTTGTCTTGAAAAGCACGTTGCCGCCGAAGTAGACGACGCCTGGATTGTGCGGTGAGATGTAGAGCGGCGCCGTCCAGTTGAAGCGGTACTGGAACGAGCCGGCGCCGGTGCCGAACGGCATGATCGGAAACGGCCCGATGTACCGTGCCTCTCCGGTGAGCAGATTGCGGCGCGTGAGATCGCCGAAGTGCGTGTCCTCGTAGATGATCTCGGAATCACGCGGGTCGGCCATCGCGTACTGACCGTCGCCCCAATCGGAGATGTTCCGCCAGTCGCCGCCGGGGACGCCGGGATTCTCACCGTCGTTCCACAGCGTGCTCGGCCCCCACCAGACTTCGTGATCCTGCATCCCGCCCATGATGTGGTATGGGATGTCGAGGTCGTATCCGACGCGATAGACCTGATCGAAGGGGACGACGTTATCGTACTCCCACGTTTCGCCGCCGTTCACCGAAATGTCGAAGCCCATGTCGCTGCCGTCGAACAAGCGCTGCGGATCGGTAGGATCGATCCAGATGTCGTGGTTGTCACCGCCGCCCCCGAACGGCGTGAACGTCTTGCCGCCGTTCTTCGAGATCGAGTTGTCGCCGCTGATGATGTAGAGCTTGTTCGGGTCGCGCGGATCGACGCGTACCTGCGAGAAGTAGAATGGTCGGAAGTCGAGCTCGGCATCGGTGTTGACCGACTCCCAGTGCGTGCCGCCGTCGCTCGAGCGGTAGAGGAGGCCGTTCTTCGTCGGAACGAGCGCGTAGACGACGTTTGGATGGTCGTAGCACAGCGCGACGCCGACGCGGTTGATGATGCCGCCGGGAAGACCGTCGTGCAGCGCGGGATCGGTAAGACGCCGCCACGTGCGCCCGTTGTCGGTGGATTCGAAGAGGCCACTTCCGGGCCCGCCGCCGCGAAAATGCCATGGCTGACGCAGAAAGTCGAACGTTCCCGCGTAGACGACCTGCGGGTTTTGCGGATTGAAGACGACGTCGCTTCCCCCGGTCGTGGGGTTGACGTAGAGCACTCGCTGCCACGTCTTGCCGCCGTCCTGCGTGCGATAGATGCCGCGGTCACCACCTGCGCTCCACTCGGGCCCGAGCGCCGCTACGATCGCGACGTTCGCGTCGTTCGGATCGACGGCGATCTTCGCAATGTGCTCGCTGGTACGCAAGCCCGAGAACCGCCACGTCTTCCCCGCATTGCGAGAAACGAAGACGCCGTCGCCGGGAGAGGCGGTGTTGCGGGGGAAGCCCTCTCCCGTCCCAACGTAGAGCACATTCGCGTTCGACGGCGCAACGGCGAAGGCTCCGATCGCAGTCGACGTGCCCTCGTTGAAGATCGCGTCGAAGGTGAGCCCGCCGTCTGTGGACTTGTACAGGCCGCCCGAAGAGTGTCCCAGGTAGATCGTGCGAGGGTCGCCGGGGATGCCGGCGACCACGTCGAGGCGTCCGCCCATTTGCGCTGGGCCGACCCAGCGCCACTGCAGAGCTCCGAGATCACTCGCCGTGACGAGGCGCACCGGCGGGGGGCTCGTTTTCGGCGCTTGCGCGCAGGCCGCCAGCGAGAACGCAACAAGGCCCGCGACGCTGCAACGGAGGGCTAGCCAAGCTCGCATATTTTTCATCCTTTCGCGAGCGGAGGTCGAGGAACCGCCGTGCAAAGCCCCTGGCATGGACCTGAAACGGGCCTTTGCGGCGACCGCGGCAGTTGCACTCCCCTTTGCCCTCGTCGGGCAGATCCGCGCGCAGGACGCCGCGTTGACCTCGCGTGTTCAGGCCGCGTACGACACGCAGTGTGCGGCCCTTATTCGCGGAGACTTCGCTACCTTTGAAGCAACGATGAGCCCCAGCTTCATCGCGACCGTGCAAGGGGAAACGGTAACGCGCGACGAGCTGGTTACGGGCATGAAGAATGGACTCGGCAAGGTTTCCCTGACGAAGTGTAAGACGTTCATTGACTCAGTAACCCAAAGCGGGAACGTGCTGATCGTCATGTCGCGCAGACTCATCGACGGCACGGATCCGACGCACAATGTGCCGTTGGAAGTTTCGGGAGGAACACGCGACATGTGGACCGAGCAGGGGAACGAGCTCCTGGAAACCTCAAGCATGGGGCTCTGGTCGACGGTGAGCGTAAACGGGCAAGTCATTCGGACGAGCGGTGACGTGCCCTCGTCATCGCCGCTCGCGACGAACTCGCCTGCGCCGCCCGCGGGAGCAACCCCATGAGTGCCAACGTGCGCACGGGCATTGCGCGCTTCTTGGTACGCGGTATCGTCGGACTCGGTTTCATTTTCCACGCGCTCATGAAGCTTCCGCATCCGACGAGCTGGATGGGGCCGCACGCCTGGGCTCCGCCATGGCTTCAGGGTGTCGTCACGTTCGTCGAGCTCATCGGCGGCGGCTGTCTCATCCTCGGATTTCTTACGCCGCTCGTTGCGCTGTTGCTCGGCATCGACATGGTGACGGCAATCACGCGCTTTCATATTCCGATGGGCGGGCACTTCGTCGGCGGGCGCTTTGCGTACGAAGTTCCGCTCGTCTATCTCGTCGTGGTGATCGCGGTGCTCCTCGCCGGGCCGGGCGGCCTCTCACTCGACGCATTGCTGTTCAAGCGACGCTAGAGCCAGTATACAGTCGACGGTGCTCGGCGAAAACTTCGAGCGGGAGATCCGTCAACAGCCCGACGTTTGGCGCGCCATTGCCGTATCGAACAAGGCAGAGCAACTCGTAGAGGCGATTCGAGGCCGCGACGTGCTCCTGGTCGGGAGCGGCAGCTCGCTCTTCATGTCGCGCCTCGGCGCTCTTGCGCTGCGTCGTCGCGGCATTCGAGCGGAGCCGCTTGCCGCGGCGGAAGCGCCGCTCGACTACGCGGCGTATCGCGGCTCGGCCGTCGTTGCGGTATCGCAGAGCGGTGAGTCGGAGGACCTGCTCCACGCGCTCGACGTTCTGCAACCCGAGAAGCTCATCGCGCTGACCAACGCTCCGTCTTCGCCGCTCGGCGAGCGGGCATCGGTGGTCATCGATGTCGGCGCGGGACGTGAGGTCGCAGTCCCCGCGAGCAAGAGCGTTACGGCGACGGCTGCGATCCTTCTGTGGGCCGCCGGCATCTTAAGCAAAGGACACGCGCGCAACGCCGAGAGTTTGATCGACACCGCGGAGAACGTGCGCTCGTGGCTCGACGGTCCCGGCGTCGATATGGTTCGGGAAGCTGCCGCGCGCATTGCACGCCGGCGTAGCGTCGTCATCGTAGCGACAGGGTACGGTCTTCCCGTGGCCTACGAGTTCGCGCTCAAGCTCAAAGAGGCGAGTTACATTCACGCGGAGGGCTTCTCGGCCGGAGAGTTTCGCCATGGAAGCGCGGCGATGCTCGATGCCTCGTGCGCGGTCATCGGTATCATTGACGACGTCTCACGTCAAGTCGTCAACAGGCCGATGCTCGAAGCCGCCGAGGCGGACTGCCTACGCTACGTGATCGGCGGCCACCTCGGCGACGTGCCGCTTCTCGGCCCCGTCGTCGGCGAAGCCTTCAACACGCTCGCGTGGCTCGTCGCAGCACAGATGATCGCGCTTCAGGTAGGACGCGCGCGGCACGTCGAGAGCGACGCACCGCGCGGACAAGCAAAAGTCCTCGACTCCTAACGGACCCAGAGCCGGATGTAGCCCGTTCGTCCTCCGGCTTGCAACTGCAAGTCCCAGCAGCCGGACTGCGGGAAGTTCAGCGTTTGATACTCCTGTGTGCGCACGAGCGCCAAGGATGTTGTGCTCGAGCCTTCGAGCTTCCCGCTGATACTCACGCTCGACGACGGCGCGCGAAGAATGACTTCGTCGTGCGTATCGAGCGGCGTATAGTCTCCGTGCGAGGCGGCGCGCGCGAACGTCAGGCGAATACCGGAAACGCCTCGCGGCTCCGCGTCGATCCACGGCAGCGCGGGGCCCGTATCGTTGCCGTAGACCGGCGTGACCTCGCAACTGGAGGGAATCGGTTGCGAAGGCTGCAGCTCGAGCACATTTGCCTCACCGCGCTGCGCCGCGAAGACTGCGATCGCGCACGATAGAGCTGCAACCCATGCAATCGATTGCCGCATGTCAGGGTGTCGTCTCTGCCGTATTCCCCAATCTCACGCCCGCGTAAACCTCGTAGGTGCGCGGATCTTGCGTGAAGTTCTGGTAGATGTTCGTACCCGGCGTGTCCATCACGCCCGATTGCGGGCCGGAGAAGTACGGGAAGCAGCCCGTCCCAAAGGTGCTCGTGCACGGAACGAGATTCGCGTTGTCGTAGTTGTTCGTAAGATTCGTAATGACGCCGCCGACGAAGAAGTTCTTCTTCGGACCGATGTCCTGGTAGATCTGCAGGTTGACGTTCCAGTAGCCGCTTGCAATCTGCTGCTTTCCGGAAAGCTCGTACGGAGTCGCCGGAGTGCAGGCCGGGCAGCCCGTGATCAGATCGCCGTCGTAGAAATAATCCCCTTGATAGACGAACCATGGGTCGATGTGCAGTCCGTTCATGTGGTAGTCGAAGAGGAAGCTCGTCTCCCAGAGCGGGTCGTCCGTGTCGCGTACCATGACGCCCTCGTTCACGAGGCTGTCCGGGAGTGGATAGTTGATGTACGACGCCGCGAGCGTACCGGTCGTGTCCCAGAAGTTGTCGTAGGTCGCGGTCAGGAACATCGAGAGGCCGGTTGGGTGATGGTCAACGCGGTTCAGGCCGAACTCGAAGCCGAGCGCCTGATGCCGCTGGTCGTTCGCGTAGACGGGGTGCGATGAGAATATCGGTATCCCGGTCGACGTGTACCCAGTGACCGGAGTGTACTCCGCAAAGTAGTTTGTTGCCTTGTTCCAATACGGGCCGAAGCGCAGAGACGTTTCGGAATCGAACTGGTGCTCCCACATCAAGTCGGCACTGTGGTTCAGCTGTGGTTTGAACGTGTTGCCTGGAGCGAGGGGATTCGGAATGTCGCCGAACTCCGAGAGCAGGCTGTTCGGCGTTGCGTAGACGAACGCCGATCCGACGAAGCTCGATGTCGTTCCGTAGGAGAAGCGCATGACGTTCTTTTGGTTGAACGTGTAGGTGCCGTTGAACGTCGGGTTCCAGATCGACTCGGTGATGCCGCCGCCCGGGAAGCCGTAATGCTCGGAGGCATAGAGCAGGCCCGGGTCGATCATCAGATTACCGAACCGAAGCTGCGCCTCGCCGTAGATATGCGGCGAGCTCGTCGGATAGCTCGAATCCTGGTAATCCTGAGGGAACGACAGGACGCCGTTGTACAGCTCGAACGCGTTGGTAGCATAGTAGTTGAAGGTGTTGAAGTTCTCCTGATTGCTGACGCCGAGCTTCAACGTGACATGCTCGTTGATCAGGTCCTGGTAGTCGAGTGCGCCTTGGTAGATCTCCGACGCGCGGTTGCCGTAGAAGTTCTGCGTGCCGTCGTCGAAGGCGCAGATGTCGTAGCCGTCGCCTGAAATTTGCACGGGCGAGCCGGGTTTGTAGGGATACGTAGGACAGGTACCGGGGACGCCGAGCCACCATGCCCAGTTCCAGCCGTTTGTGCCGGTGACGTTCTCGAGTGAAGGAATGTTCGGCTCGCCGATCGGTTGATCGAAGTTGTATGCGTTGAAATTCTCGTCGAACTTTAGGGTGAAGAACGAGTGATCGTTAATGTTGTGCGTCCACTGCAGCTTTCCGAGTCCGCCGTAGTGGTACCAGTTGTTCCCGGTGCCGTTCGCCAGCGCGTACCAGTAGAGCCCGAGCGGACAGCTCTGCCCGTTCGGTGCGATGCCGCCGCTGGCGTTTGACCATGTGGACGGATTTGCAGTCGCGCCGGGACATGGTTCAAAACCGAGTGCCGGAGGCTGGCCCGCCCCTTTGTCGATGAGATAGTTGAAGTCGAAGTCGGCGTAGCTGTTGGTGATCAGGAACTGGATGTCGTCGTTCGGGTCGGGCTTGTAGTGGAAGTTACCGATGAAATCGCGCTCCGTCACCGGGCCGGGGCCGTCGGCGCTCCAGAGGAGCACGCCGGGGAACGTATACTGCCCGTCGGCGTAATCGTTGATCGATTCGGCGCTGTCGTAGCCGACGTAGTATGACCAGCGATGGTCCGGCGTCGCGTAGCCGTCTTGGAACGTGAGGTAGTGGTTGTAGTCAGGGCCGGTCATGCCGGCGGCGAGTTCCATGAAGCCCGGATTCGTCCCGACCTTCGCGACGGAGTTGAGGTAGCCGGTGCCGTTCGCCGCCTCGGATGCCTCGAGGCCGCCGGTGTACACTTCGAGATTTTGGACGCCGAGGTTCGAGAGGTTCGTCGTAAAGAAACCCGTCATGTCATCGGCGATCGGAATGCCGTCGAACTCATAGCCAAGGTCGGTAACCTCGCCGCCGCGCACGCGCGGCTGAGCCGGGAATCCAGTCGACGTCACGCCGGGAGCGACATCGCTATACTGATAGAGCGTGTCGAGCAGGTCGCCGGGGTTCGTCGCGGCGTTGAGCTCCTGTCCGGTGACGTTGTAGACGTCGCTGCCTTGGTTAGGGTTCACGAGATCCGATGCGCCCGCCGTCTGAATGTGGGCGATCGTCTTCAGGGAGACTTGCAGCATGTGCTCATTGACGAGCTGGCTTTGATCTTGTAAGACGCTAACGCCGGGAGCGCTCGTCGTGAGATAACCGGATAGCTCGAACGTGAGCGTGTACGTATCGGGCAGCAACGCGACGAGGGAGTAGAACCCGTGCGCATCGGTCGTCGTCGATGCGACCTGGCTGGCCGACGTGGCTGTTACCTTCACGCCCGGTAGTGGAGCGCCGTTCGGCCCGACCACCGTGCCTTGGATCGTGCCGGTGGTTCCCGCGAGCGCCGTCGCTTGTGGGACGAGAAGCCCGAATAGCAGCGCGCAGGCCGCGATGAGAAGAGTGGCTTTTACCCCAATCCGAAACTCCATGCTGTCTCTACCTCTTAAAGCCCCGAGAACAAAGAAAAGCGACCGACGCAGGACGCGCACGTTCACTTTAAGACCTCTTAATGCCACAACCGGGCGCCTGGGTCCTTCGGGGGGCTATTCAAGCCTCTCCTACTGGCGAGCAATTGCCGAGAGAATGGCGCCTCTCAGCCTCGCCAGGGCCGCCGCCCCTCCGGGCTGCTGCTCGCCCATCCATTGATTCACGAGGAGTGAGAAGGTGACGACGCCGTGCGTCTTCGTCTGAACGAAACCGGAGATCGTTCGGACGTGGCTGATGCTGCCGGTCTTGGCAAAGACATGGTACTCCGCGGCAGTTCCAATGAAGGAATGGCGTAGTGTTCCCCTTACGCCGGCTACGGGGAGTGCATCGAGAACCACGTCGCGGTAGGAGGCTCGCCAATCGTACTGGAGGATCGCGAGGAGATCGCGCGGCGTGATTCGATCGTATTGCGAGAGCCCCGAGCCGTCTGCGATCGTTACAGTGTCGGGGTCGACGCCGATGCTTCGCAGGAACTGTCGCTCGACGGCTGCGCCGTGCCCGTCGGTTCCGGGCTCGCCGGCGTCAAGTACCCCCAGCTCTTTGAGCATGAGCTCGCCCATGAGATTGTCGCTCGGATACCAGAAGCGCGCGAGTAACTGAGGCATCAACAGCGAGTTGTGCGACCACAGCACGAACGGATGCGCCGAGATCCTCCCGTCCTTGACACCGTCCGCAACGCTGACGCCTTTGCTCTCGAGCGCCTGTAAGAAGATGTCACCCGCAAAAGATTCTGGGTCGGGGACACTGACGAAGAAGCTGTTCCCGCCACGAGCGCCTACCGGGTAGGAACCGACCACCTCGACCGTGCGCGGCAGATCCCACGGGCGTGCGACGTCGACCGTGTTCGCGGAGGTCGAGGGGCCCGCGCGCAGCGCGTCGTCGATGGTGAAGGTTGAGCTCCCGGGTATCGCGCTCACGCGCGGTGCGCCGGCAGCGGTAGCGGGCTGCTCGATCTGCACTCGGGTCACACCGTCATTCAGTTCGAGCGCCGTGATCACCGGGGCATAGTAGTACGGCAGGTCGTCCCACGACCAGCCGTAGCCGAAGCGCTGAGCATCGAAATGCGAGGCATCGGTGACGACCGAGCCTGTGACTTCACGAACTCCCGCCGCTGCAACCGCTGCTGCGGCCTGTTGAAGGTCCGCGACGGAGAGCAACGCGTCACCGCCGCCGCGGAGATAGAGATTGCCGCTCTCCACCCCGCCAACCGGCGGAGCGTCGGCGGCGACGGTCGTCACGTAGGAGAAGTTCAGCCCCAACCGCCGCAGAGCCGTCGAGCCCACGAGCAGCTTGAAGTTCGAGGCCGGCATGAACTCTTCGTCAGCATTTCTCGAATAGAGAAGCGTACTGCGCTGCGTGTCGATCGCAAGCAGAGCGACCTGGGCTCCGTGCAGGGCGGGGGCGCTCAATAGGTGATCGATGGTAAGGCGAAGAGTGGAAATTTCTCGCACCGTCCAAGGAGCTCCGCCCGGAGCGAGGCGCGGACTGAACTCGGCGCCGAGAAGCGTGATGCAGGCGAGAAATGCGAGAGCTGTGCGCGTCATGCGCACAGCTCCGCCGGAAGAGGCAGCGCCGCCTGCCTCAGGTTGTTAGAGTGGGGCTCTCGTGCAGCACTTCGAGTGCGATGACGAGGCGTGTGACGCGGGGGCGGCGTGTGACGCCGGCGCAGCGTGGTATGCCGGCGCAGCGTGGTATGCCGGCGCGGCGTGATACGTCGATGCGCGATAGGCGGCTGTTGAGTGATGTGTCGATGCCGCGTGATACGCCGGGGCCGCGTGGTAGGCCGGGGCGGCGTGATGCACGACGCTTGTGCGATGCACAGCCGTCGTATGGTGCGCTACGGTCGCGCGATGTGTGACCGTCGTGCGATGAGAGACCGTCCGATGTGAAGTCGTACGCCTGGTCGTGGTGCGATGCGATGTGGTGCGATGCGATGTGGTGCGATGCGTCATGGCGTTGTGTCGGGCCGAGACGTTTCTCACGACATGCCCCGATGCCGCGGCTCGCTCGTGCGATGTGACCGCCGCGAAGTGGGCAGGCATATTGTGTGAGCTGAAGGCCCGTGAAACGGATGTCACACCCGGCCGTCCGCGATTTACCGAGTAGAGCAGACCACGGTCGCGCGATGCGATCTGCGCATGTTGCACCTGCATGCTCGTCATGCCGAGATGGTGCGCGTGCATCGCGGAGAGCTGCCCGCGTGTCGGCCTTGCGGGATCGCCCCCGCGCCCACCGTTGTAGCTCGCGCGGTCACCGCCCCAGCCGATGTCGCCGGAGCGATTGTAGTAACGGTAGCGCATGCCGCCTCCGACGTTATCGACTGCCGTGTTGTAGTAGAAGTGTCCGCCGTTCCAGTAGCCGCCGTCGTAGCCGAAGCCGAAGTAACCGAAGCCGTAGTCGATGCCTCCGTAGAAACCGACTTGCAGACCCCAATAACCCGGATCCCATTCCCAGCATCCGCAGTACGGATCCCAGTACCAATAGCCGGGAGTCCAATAGTAACCTAGCTCAGGCGGCCACACCCACGTTCCCGGAACCCAGTAGTAACCTGCCGGACCCCATGCCCAGTAGCCAGGTTCCCACGTATATCCTGGACCGGGTGCAGGCGGCTGGTAGTACTCGGGAATGACAGGCGGTGGAACATCTACGAAGATGCCCGCACTGACACCCGCGCCGAAACCGACGCCTATTCCTACCGAAACTTGCGCCCGTGACGCTACCGGCGCCGCGATGAATGAGAGCGTGATAAGTGCGGTTGTAAGAATTCGCCAGGTCGTGCGCATTGTTTTCCTCCGATTTTAAGACTCAGCAATTGAACGCCATACCCGCAAAGAGCGTTCCCGCAACAGGAGGAAGGTAAGGCAAGCGCTACGCAGCTGAGATTCTAAAGGCACCAGGCTTCGTAGGAAGCTCGGGCCAGGGCCTAGCGTGCGGACGGCAGAACCAGAAGCCGGAACCGCGCATGGGGAACTCTGTATTCACAACCCTGCGTACGTGGTGCGTTGCGGCGATGCAAGGCCGCGTTGGTTTGGCCGTGCTGCTGTTCGGCGCGTACGTTGCGGCAATGGTCGTTGCTGCGAGCTTGCTGCCGCACGAGTGGGATTGGCGCTTCGGCGACTGGCTCGGCTCGCGCGCCGCTCCGGCGTTCTCGCCTGACGTCAGCATCGCCGACATCTCTGCCTGGGATCCGAATGATAAGCCCGCGGATCGTCGGCTTGTTGCGGATTTTCTCAACGGACTCGTGCACAGCGATCGGCGGCCGAAGGCCGTCATCCTCGACATAACGTTTGGCCAGTGCGGGGAAGGACGCCATTGCGATGCACGATGGACCGCTGCAAGCGCCGCGCTCGCGGCGAGCATACGCGGCGCCGTGCAGCACTACATTACGGTGTATGGGACCGAAGAGATCGAGCCGCAAGAGCTTACGATAAAGGGCAACGAGGAGACCGTGTGGGGTCTCGATCCGCAGGAGGCGTCGATCTATGCCGCAGTCAGCGGCTCGGCGCAAACGAAGTTCACGACGATCGCGAACCCGCCCGGAGACTTCTATCAGCTATGCTATCCCGACGTTGCCCTGTTGAGCGACAGCGGCGCTCTTCAGGGGAACGAGAATGTCTGGTCGATGGTCATACGCGCGCTGATGTCGCCCAAGCGCTTCGCGCAGTCGCCGCCATGCGATGCCGACCACGTGCAGGTTCGTCTCGGCTCGCGGCTTGCGCTCGCGCCGCCGGCGGTGTACGAGTTTAGCCATTCGAGCAACTTTCCGGGCTACGCGCAGTTCGATAGTGATTCGTACGTCATCGTCGGAACGATGACGTACGACCAGCCGCCGGACGTGGATCGTCCCGGCCCCGAGCTGCTCGGGTGGGCACTGAGCGACGCCCTCGAAAATAACGTCCTCGATCAGGAGAGCTCCAGCGGGCAGCACTCGTTCTACGACGTGCAGCCGCAGAACTCGGCGCTCTTGCTCTTGGTGCCGACGTTCTCGCTCGTGGCGCTCCTCGCGTACTTCTTCGGCTTCTTTCAATTAAAGAAGATGCGCGGGCTCGGCATCGCGCGTCGCTTCGTTCCATGGATACCGTCGGCGATCGCCGTCGCGGCCGGCCTCGGGGGGTTCGCGCTCTTCGAGGCTTGGATGTTCGCGAACCATCATATTCAACCGCAGGTGACCCTCGTCTCACTCGGCGTGATACTTGCCTCGGGATTGAGCGGTATCTACGGCAGAGAAATAATACTCGACGAAGAGAGCGCCATCGAGCTGGGGGAGACGCCGGCGCTCGACTACGACGTGTTCATCAGTTACGCGCATGAGGAGGGCGCGTGGGTGTCGCAAAACGTCTATGAGCCCCTTAAGAGCGCAACGTACGGGGAGGGGAAGGAGCTCAAAATTTTCTTTGATACGACCTCGATCCCCGGAGGCAGAGCCTGGCAAACGCGAATCACGCTTGCTCTCGACGCCAGCCGCTTCATCGTACCCGTGTATTCGGACCTGTACTTTTCGAGGCCGTACTGCCGCTTTGAGATCCTCCGCGCCCACCGCAAGTGGATCAACGCAGGTGACGACCCGGACTGCGTACTGCCGGTCATGCGAGGTCACCCGAAGATCTACCGTCCCGTGGACGACATCCAGGCGAAGTGCATCGACGACATTCCCGATCTCGTTCAACAATACGTCAACCAGATCGTGGAGACGCTGAACCGGGAATCGCACGCAGGTCCGGGCCCCGAGCCGTCGCCGTCATGAACAGAAGAGCGTTTCTGCAGATCGCGGCGGGCCTGCCGCTCCTTCCGGTGGCGATGCACTACGCGTCGCCTCGCATTCTCGTCATCGGCGACTCCGTTACATGGGGGCAAGGGCTCCTGCCATCTGAAAAAATGCACGTCTTGCTTGCACAGAAGTTGTTCGCACAGAATGGGGTCGAGCCGCTCGTGGCCCATTATGCGCGTTCCGGCGCGAAGATCGGATATGATAACGGGCAACCAACTCAGAGCACGCCAAGTGCACCCTGGGAATGGCGCGAGGTACCGGAGCCGAGCCCAACGCTCCGCGAGCAATGCGATCGTGCGGCCGCCGACCATCCGGATAAACATTGGGACTACATCATCCTGTGCGGCGGCATCAACGACGTGGGCGTGGAAACCATATTCTGGCCCGCCACGACCGAAGCGACGATAACAGGACTCTGTGAGCGGTACTGCAACGACGCGATGTCGCGTTTGCTCGACCAGCTTGCCGATGAGTATGTCTCGGTAAATCCGGCTGTGAAGGTCATTGTCCTCGGCTACTACAGCGTCCTCAGCGAAGAGAGTCACCTTCCTTCTGAGATCACGAAAGCAGTTGAGGCGCTGTCGCACAGGGCCCCAACGCTGTTAGACGTGCTTAAGGACGAAGTTTCCAGAAGCCGCGGAGTCTCGCCGCAAAATGCCCTTGTGAGTAACAGCCAAACGTTCTATCAGGCCTCTCGCTCGAATCTGCAAGCCGCCGTCGCCGCTGCGAACACCAAGACAAATACCTTTCTTTATGTCGATCCTGCTATCGCGCCGTCTCAGGCGGCGTTCACGAACGATGAGTTCATCTTTGGTTTGAAAGGGCTTGCCCCCGAAGACGACGTGGCGTCATATCGGGAGCAATACTGCAAGATGCTCTATCGGCTGAGCGTCGTTAAACCGTCGGACGCCGTTAACCAGTTTGTTTGCGACCGCGCCTCCGTAGGGCATCCGAACCGCCTTGGTGCAGCTCGCTACGCGGATGTCATCTGGGCCGCTCTCCAGCAGCCGGCTCCAACGGCATCGCCGAGCGCGATCCCGGTGGAGACGCTCACGCCTCTACCTAGCCCCGCGAGCACACAGACGCCTTAACCCTAAGTGGGCGCGTCGCCGATAAGATCAAGATCCGTGAACTGGTACGCTCTCGCGCTCAAGCGTTATTTTAACTTCAAGAAGCGGAGCCAAATCGATTCGGCCAAAACCCAAAGGCTGCCGAAATGAGCGCGCCGACGGGGTAGGCAGGGGCGTGCAACAGATCTCTTGCTGCTAGAAAATGGTACCACACAACGTGCGAGGCTGCCCTTGCAGCGTGCGAGACTGGACCTTGTCAGGTGCCAATTTCGCCCCTAAGATTGCCGTATGTACAGCAAGACCCTTATATGCGCCGGCGCCCTTATCGTCGCCGCAGTTCTAGCGGTGCTTCCTTCGCCGGCATACGCCGACGAGCAGCCGACCTGTAGCGGTCCCCTTTCGGCCAGTGAAACCGCTTTCGTCCAAGGCGTAGAGCGCGATCTGACCGCGCGCTTTCCCCACGCGAGCGACGCACTCGCCGCGGGTTACGTTCGTTACACGGCGCCCGACGATACGGGCGCCATTAGTTACGCGAACCGGCACTGGGCCTCGGATCCGACGCATCCCAGTCAGTTGTTTTACGATGTGGACGGAAACCTCATGGGCGGCGACTTCTCTGTACCGCGACCTAATGGAGAACCGCGACCGCAGCTGTGGGGCGTCGATCCATGCCGCTGGTTCGAGTTCAATGGTCACGTCCACTACGTTATCAACGACCGCGGAAAGATGATCTACGATCAATGGGTTTGGAACGCCGATTGGGTGGCGGCCGGCGGCAGCCTGTCCGACCCTTCGCCGGATACGGTCGTCAAGATCGGCCGCGTTCCAAGCGC
>JASHOG010000022.1 GCA_030041225.1 Vulcanimicrobiota bacterium
TCGAAGATCAGCTCGGGCTCGAAGGTTCCCTCAATGTGGACGTGTAGCTCCGCCTTCGGAAACGCAGGCGACAACGGCATGGGCGAAAGGAGCTAGGCGACGTGCTTGCTCAACATCGAGGCAATCGTCCCTTCAGGGACGTAGCCGACGATACGATCTGCGACCTGCCCGCCTTTGAAGAGGATCAGGCAAGGGATTCCCGAGACGCCGTAATGACCGGTAAGGCTCGGATTCTCGTCGGTGTTCAATTTGAGGAACTTCGCCTTGCCGGCGAACGTCTGCGAAATCTTCTCGACGACCGGCGCGAGCATGCGGCACGGTCCGCACCACGGGGCCCAAAAATCTACAAGCACCGGTTCGCTGCTCTGTAGGACCTCGCTCTCGAACGTCGCCTGCGTCACATCAGCAATTGCACTCATCGCTTTCCTCCTTTGCGCTTAACTCCACGAACGCGCCTCGGGTTGCGGCCTGTGCTTCGGCGTCGGGACGCTCGTCGCAATCGTCCATGATTGCTCCTGCTCCTCCGCTTTTTCGCAACACCAAGGGAATACGTCGTCCATGACTTTTGCGAAAAAGTCGGAGGCCCTCGAACGTGACCCAAGCTGCAACCCGGTACGGTATCCCGATAGTTAAGACGAAGAGCGGAGGAGGAAGACGATGAGTGCGATTGCTGATGTGACACAGGCGACGTTCGAGAGCGAGGTGCTCAAGAGCAGCGAGCCGGTACTGGTGGATTTCTGGGCGCCGTGGTGCGGTCCGTGCCGCATGCTCGCACCGGTCGTCGAGAAGGTTTCGCAGAAGTTTGCCGGCAAGGCAAAGTTCCTCAAGTTGAACACCGACGAGAACCCGAGCCTCACCGGGCACTACGGCGTCTCCGGAATACCCTGCCTAATCCTCTTCAAGGGCGGAGAGGTTGCGGATCGCATCGTCGGCTACGTTCCAGAGAACACGATTGCCTCGATGTTGAGCAAGCACGTCGCGTAGCTCCTTTCGGAGTAACGGCTATGCTTGACGCGCGCGCCTTACCGAAGGCGGAGCTGCACGTCCATATTGAGGGAACCCTCGAGCCCGAGCTGACCTTCGAGATCGCGGAACGCAATCGCATCGCCGTTGCGTATCCGAGCGTCGAAGCGCTGCGCGCGGCATACGATTTCAGCGATTTGCAGTCGTTCTTGACCGTCTACTACGCGGGCATGAATGTGCTGCGCACCGAGCGTGATTACTACGACCTGACGATCGCGTATCTGCGGCGCGCAGTCGCCGACAACGTGCGCCACGCCGAGATTTTCTTCGACCCACAGGCGCATACGTCTCGCGGTGTCCCCTTTGCGGTCGTCGCGAACGGAATCCGCGAGGCGCTTGGCGACGCTGAACGCGAGCTCGGCGTCAGCTCGCACCTCATCCTATGTTTCCTGCGCGACCGCTCCGCGGAGTCGGCGATGCAGACGCTCGAGGCCGCGCTCGGGGATCGCGAGCGCATCGTCGCCGTGGGTCTCGATTCCGCCGAGGCCGGCAATCCGCCGTCGAAGTTCGTGCGCGTCTTCGAGCGAGCGCGAGCAGAAGGTTTTCGCGCGGTCGCACATGCGGGTGAGGAGGGGCCACCGGAGTACATCAGCGAGGCACTCGATCTCCTGAAAGTCTCTCGCATCGACCACGGCGTGCGCTGCCTGGAAGATGCTGCGCTCGTCGAGCGTCTGCGGCGCGAACGCGTGCCGCTTACCGTCTGCCCGCTCTCGAACCTGCGGCTGAAGGTCGTGCGCAGGCTCGAGGAACATCCGCTGAGGAGGATGCTCGATGCCGGTCTCCTCGCAACCGTGAACTCCGACGACCCCTCCTACTTCGGAGGCTACGTCGGTGAGAACTATGCTCGAAGCGCCGCGGCGCTCGGCCTCACGACCGCCGAGCTGCAAACCCTCGCCCGGAGTTCGTTCGAGGCCTCGTTCCTCGACGATGCGGCGCGGAGGCGTTACCTCGGAGAGCTCGAGGCGTTGCAGGGTGGTCCTGCAACTGTTTCTCACGCCCCGACGGTATAAGGAGAGGATGAACGTCGAGAAGATGACGGAGCGCGTTGCCGACGCGCTCAACGCCGCGTATTCGCGAGCGCTTTCGGAACACAACACGCAGACGACGCCGGAGCATATGCTCGCGGCGCTCCTTGCGCAGGACCGCGGCATCGCGCCCGACGTCGTGAAAGCCGCCGGCGCCGATCCAGCCGCGCTGGAGCGACGCGCCGACGAGGCGATCGCGAAGCTGCCCCGCCTCTCCGGTTCGAGCGCCGAGAGCGCTCAGGTGACGCTTGCACCCGAACTCGCGCGCATCATGGCGGCCGCAGAGAAAGAAGGGCAGTCACTCGGCGACGATTACGTTTCGGTCGAGCACGTTCTGCTCGCGATGGCGCAAGCGGGCGGCGCAATCGGAAAGCTCCTGCGCGATGCGGGCTTGACGCGCGACAAGCTCTTGGAGGCACTGCGACAGGTGCGCGGCAATCAGCGCGTCACAACTCGCGATCCGGAGGGGACGTATAAGGCGCTCGAGCGATACGGGCGCGACCTCACGCTCGAGGCTGAGCGCGGCAAGCTCGATCCCGTCATCGGTCGCGACGACGAGATCCGTCGTGTCGTTCAGGTGCTCTCGCGACGCACGAAGAACAACCCTGTGCTCATCGGTGATCCCGGCGTCGGCAAAACCGCGATCGTCGAAGGCTTGGCGCAGCGTATCGTGCGCGGCGACGTTCCGGAAGGTTTGAAGAACAAGCGCATCGTGCTGCTCGACATGGGTGCGCTCATCGCCGGTGCGAAGTACCGCGGTGAGTTCGAGGAGCGCCTGAAGGCGGTGCTCAAGGACGTCACGAGCTCACAGGGTCAGATCCTGCTCTTCGTCGACGAGCTGCACACCGTCGTCGGCGCGGGCAAGACCGAGGGCTCGATGGATGCGGGTAACCTGCTCAAGCCGATGCTCGCGCGCGGCGAGCTGCACATGATCGGGGCAACGACGCTCGACGAGTATCGCAAGTACATCGAGAAGGACGCAGCGCTCGAGCGGCGCTTCCAGCCGGTCTTCGTCGATCAGCCGAGCGTGGAGGACACGATCTCCATTCTGCGCGGCCTAAAAGAGAAGTACGAGGAGCATCACGGCGTTCGCATCAAAGACGCCGCGCTCGTCGCGGCGGCGGTCATGTCGAACCGCTACATTGCCGATCGCTTTCTGCCCGACAAAGCGATCGACCTCATCGATGAAGCAGCAGCAAAGCTTCGCACCGAGATCGACTCGATGCCGCAGGAGCTCGATGAGGTTTCGCGTCGCGTCATGCAGCTCGAGATCGAGCGGGAGGCGCTTCGCAAAGAGAGCGATCGCGCGAGCCGCGAGCGGCTCGGGGCGCTCGAGCGCGAGCTCGCGACGCTGCACGAGCGGCAGGCGAGCCTGCGCGTACGGTGGGAGGCGGAGAAGAGCGGGGCGGTCGAGTTGCGAGCGTTGCGCGAACGTATCGCGCAGACGAAGGTACAGATCGAGCAGGCCGAGCGTCAGTACGATCTTAACAAGGTTGCGGAGCTGCGCTACGGCACGCTCGCGCAGCTTGAAAAGGAACGCGCAGCGCAGGAGCAGCGCTTAGCGCATCGCGACGGTGCGCGCCTTTCAAAAGAAGAAGTCGACGAGGAAGACGTCGCCGAGGTCGTCGCACGTTGGACCGGCATCCCGGTCTCGAAGCTGCTCGAAGGCGAGAAGCAAAAGCTGCTCCACCTCGACGACGAGTTGCACAAACGCGTCATCGGTCAAGACGAAGCGGTCGATGCGGTCGCCGAGGCGGTTGTCCGCTCGCGTTCGGGTCTCGCGGATCCGAATCGCCCGATCGGTTCGTTCATCTTTCTCGGCCCGACCGGCGTGGGGAAGACGGAGCTCGCTCGGGCGCTCGCAGAGTATCTCTTCGATGACGAGCGCGCGTTGATCCGCATCGACATGTCCGAGTATCAAGAGCGACACACGGTCGCGCGTCTCATCGGTGCGCCGCCCGGCTACGTCGGTTTCGAAGAGGGCGGTCAACTCACCGAGGCTGTGCGCCGGCGTCCCTACTCCGTCGTGCTCTTCGACGAGGTCGAGAAGGCGCACGCCGACGTCTTCAACGTCTTCCTGCAGATCCTCGATGACGGACGCCTGACCGACGGACAGGGGCGCACGGTCGATTTTCGCAACACGATCGTCATCATGACGTCGAACATCGGCAGCGATCGTATCCTCGACTACAAGGGCTCCTTCGACGGCGCAGAGTACGCCGTGATGCGCGCGACGGTGCTCGACGAGCTGCGCCGCCACTTCCGGCCCGAGTTTCTCAATCGTGTCGACGAGACGATCGTCTTTCACGCGCTCTCCGAAGAGCAGCTCATGGAGATCGTCGAAATTCAGCTTCGCCGCGTGCGCGAGCGGCTTGCCGATCGGCGCATAACGCTAGCGCTCACGGACGAGGCGAAGCGTCACCTCGTACGCTCCGGTTACGATCCGACGTACGGTGCGCGACCACTCAAACGGACGATCCAGCGCGAGCTCGAGACGCCGCTAGGCCGCAAGATCCTCGCCGGCGAGATCGAGGACGGTCAGAGCGTCGAGGTCGGCTTCGACGACATCCGCGGCGAGCTGACGTTCAGCGTGACGCAGAGCGCCTCGGCGCCCGCATAACGCGGCCCTTCGACCGCGCTTCGCGCGCTCAGGGTAAACTCCGCAAGCGGAGTCGAGGGACAGCGTCAAGAACCTAACGGCGATCCTTCGACTCCGCTCACTTCGTTCGCTACGCTCAGGATGACAGATGCATAAACGTGTTTTCGGCCTTTTTGCCGTCGTCTCGCTCCTTTCGCCGGGTGCCGCTTTTGCGGCGCAGCCGTCGTTCACGATCGCGCAGGTTCTCAGTTATCCGTATCCGGATACGCTCGTGACCGACACAGGCGGGCACGCGATCGCGTACGTGCTCGACACACGCGGTGTGCGTAGCCTCTGGTTCGCGCAGGCGCCGGATTTTGCGCCGAGGGAGCTGTTCGTTTCGAGCGGTGACGACGGACAGGAGCTGAGCGACATTGCGATTTCGAATGATGATACGCACGTCGTGTACGTACGTGGCGGCGACCACGATTCCAACTGGC
>JASHOG010000023.1 GCA_030041225.1 Vulcanimicrobiota bacterium
TATCAGACGCACGTCATCGGCGATCAATACGCCGCAACGATCTGGCCGTATGTCAGCGAGACGGTAACGTACGACGCACACGGTGAGTCCGTCGAGCTCACGAACGACGGACTTGGCCCCGCGCTCGTGCAATCGGCGCAGCTGTGGGTCGACGGCAAACCAGCGTCGAGCTGGAACGCGTACTTCGCCGCGCTCGCCCGCGAGCCGGTGATCCGTGCTGCCTTCTTGCGAATGAACGCAGACGTGCGAGCGGGACGAACACCTCTGGTACGCGTCACGGCCTCATCCGTTAGTCCCGGTACAACGATTCGACCGGGCGACTCGTTGAGGCTCATCGCGCTCTCATTTCCGAGCTCCGTGCCGCTTCCCACGATCCTCAAGCATCCGATCGCGGTCGACACGTGCTACTGCTCGCTCAATGGCAGCTGCTGGACGCTGCGCTCGGCTGCGGGTAACTCGAACTCGATGCCGCAGCTTGTTTCACATTGCGCCTCGGCATCTTCGATCAATTCGACCATAGCGGGTCCGTAGCAAAACCGAGCACGTGCTTTACACGTGGTCCGTTGCCCAGACGCCGTCACTCTGCGATGGTCGTTCCGAAAGCGCACACCAGCGCTTACCATTCTGATTGAGCGGGGCGATCATGAAGATTGCATCGCGGCGTTCGCGCACGATGCCGCGCGGCAAAAGCGTGCGCGCTCCATCCGGCGGAAGCCAGCCGGCGATGCGACGCAAGTCGCCGGCGGCGCCGCGTAAGAGTGCCGGGACTTGGTGTGCGTTGCGCTCGTCAGCGAAGGCGAACTCGTCGACGACGTAGGTGTCGAGCTCCGGCACACGCATCCCGAGCACGTACGCTCGTACCGCGCCGCGCTCGCGGACGACGAAGTTGGCTTCTGCGCCGCGTACATGTTCGGAGCCGTGGCGCAGCCGCATACGAACCCAATCCCAGATGAGGGGCGTTCGCGCGAAGCTCCAGTCACGCGTGCGATCCCGCAAGCCGAAGCAACGCCGAACCCCGGTCCAATCTCGCTCTTCGAGACGTGCGATCTCGATGCGCGACCGCACGAGTGTATCTGCCCGTAGCGTGATCGTCCGCGAGGCCTGGAGCCGAAAGCCGAGTTCCTCGTAGAAGCTCGGCCGAATATCGGAGAAGAGGAACGCCGCATCGTACGAACCGCGCGCGGCGTCGAGCATCATCGCGATCATCGCGCTCGCGTAGCCGCGTCCACGGAGGGCCTCCGGCGTAAAGACCGCGCCGAGCCCGAACGTGCGCAGGCGTTGCGCACTGACACGAATCGTGCGCTCGTAGCGCTTACACGATGCGCAGAGCGACTCGCCGTCGTAGAGACCGATCGTGCGGTAGTACCGAGCACCATACGCACCACGCGCGACCTCGAGTGTCTGGGAGATGTAGGTTTCGACGCTGCGGCGCCCCTTCCAGAGCTTTTCCGAAAGCGGCAGGACGAGTCGAGCGTACTCCGCCGGGGGAATAGTGCGCAACTGCATCGACGCTAGCGAAGCTCTTCGAGGAACTCCGGTGCGCTCACGGCACGCGTTGGGCGCCCCCACGCAGTGACGCAGAGCGTCGATCGTGCGCGACTCAGCGCGTACTCGAAGAGGCGTCGATCGCGGGCGTTGTACTTCTCGCGTGCCTTTGCTCTGTACATGTAGTAGGTGAACTTCGCGGTCCGCGCCGTCGGTGCGTCACCGACGTTATCGCGCGGTATCACGCCGAGCTTCGGGCTGAAATGGAAAACATCGGCGGCGTACCAACGTGGAAAAGCGCCGGGGCGCACGTTTGCGACGATCACGTGTTCGAAGCCGTGGCCTCGCACCGCCTCGACGCTCGCGATGAGCACGGCATCCTCGCCGGAGTCCGCCTCGCAGGATTCGAGGTCGCTCTCCGCTCTGCGCTCCACGTCGGCGAGCAGCGCCGCGACGTCGGCACCGGGATGGGTGGCGAGATAAGCGCTCATCCGGCTCAGCAGGGATTGTAGAGCCCGCTGCTGCGCTTGCGCGCGCGCCGAGCCTGGCATACCTTCGCGCGCGAGGCCCTCACTCCAAACGAGTCGCGCGAAGTCTTCGAATGCGAGCCTCCGCTGTGCCTCGACCCATCGCTCGCGCATCGCGCGAAATCGCTCGATGCGTACGCGTGCAAGGGGCGAAAGTGCGTGATCGCACTCGCCGCTCAAGACATTGCGTGCTAGGCGCACGCTGCGCTCGGGATCATGATGAGCGGCCTCTGTCGGCGCCGCCTCTTCAAACAGTGCGGTCTGGCGCTCCGTGCTGTCGCCGCAGAGCGTCGCGAGCGAAGCGTCCGAGAGCGCGAGCGCGCTGCCCTCCAGCGTTCGCAGGAGCCAATCGTGGCGAAATGGATCGTGGACGTTCCACAGGAGCGCGAGCGCGTCGAGCGCGCGGCGATCTGCGAACGGATTGAAGTCGCCGGCGATGTGCACGGGAACATTGCGATCGAGCAGGGCCTCTTCGTAAGCACTCGCGACGGAGGCTGAGCGCAGCAACACGGCGATCTCGCCGGGCCGAGCGTGCTGCTCGATAAGGTTCGCGACGCGCGTGGCGATCCAACGCGCCTCTTCGACTTGAGTCTCCGCCCGAAACACCTCGACACGCGGCCGCGGATGGGTTGCCTGCGGCACGGCGCGTTCTATGGTGCCGAAGACCGCCTGCAAGAGCGCACGCTCCCCTACGGTGAGCTCCGCCGTGTCGTCGACGAGCGCGACTGCGTACTGCACGCGCGCTTTCTCGGCGAGCGCTGCATCCGTGCGAACGCATTCGAGCGCCCGCGCGACGAGATCGCGCCCCGGAGCGCTGCCGCGTTCGCGCAAAAGATTCGCGTAGGCGCGAAAGAGCTGCGCGAGCAGCTTCGCGAGATCGACTTCTCGACGATATTGGCGCTGCAGCTCCTGCGACGAGACGGCGAGCGCGTTGCGATGCTCGTTTTTCGTTGCGGCGATGAGCTCGGGATGAGCGAAGTTCGGCGGCTTTGCGTAGAACTCGGTGGCACCGGAGAGCGATCGTTCGAGGAACGTCTCGGGGGAGAGTAACGCCTCGCTGAGATTGCGTTGCAGCCGAAACGCGGAGTCGAGAAACCGCTCGGGCGAGCGCAGGCCGGGGACCTCGGGGTCGATCTGCAACTCGAGCAGCTCCTGCTCCATCGCCAAGAGCGGTGCAGCGGCCTCTTCGAAGAGCATCTCCGCTTCGACGTCGTCGATGAGCCGGACGTGCTCGCCCGCCTTCGTCAAGACATCTAGCGCGAGGTGATGCACCGACGCATGCGCCGACGTGTCGCCGCCGACAACGAACGGCCGTGCGATCATCGGCCGAAGCGCTCGCCGTCGGGCGGCGGCCGGTGCGTGCAGGCGATCCTGTAAGCGCAGAATGTGCAAGCCTCAGGATCACGCGTCACGGCGAAGCTTCGCGGCTCCGAGCGCGTGAGCTCCTTGCACATGGAGATCATTCGCTGCTTCGCGCGCTCGAGATCGGCGAGCGCAATGGTTCCGGTCGGCGCGTCGCCTTTCACCGCAGCCGAGGGAACGGGCACGACCTCGAGGCAGATCGGGCGCACGTCCAGCAGCGCGTCTTTCAGAGGAAGGAGGACGAGACGCGTGACGCGATCGCCCGCTTCGGTGCGCACCCAGTAATAAAAGGGAAGCTGAAAGTCCCCGAAGCTCCGAACGTTCTCGAGGTACTCGGCCGCAGAGGTAGCGATCGTGCCGGTCTTATAATCGACCACTGTCACCGCGCCAGTGGCATCGTCACGATCGAGGCGGTCGATGTACCCGATGAAGGAGAAACCCTCGAGCTCGAGTTCGACCCGAAGCTCTCTCCCGATGACGGTAAACGGTGCACGCTTCGACTCGGCAACGAGCCACTCGACGTACCGGCGAGCGGTGCGCCGCGCTCGCCGCACCTGGATCTCGAACTCGACCGCGGTTGGGAAGCCGTCGCGGTGCTCTGCGAAGGCACCGTCGATCTCATACTCGAGATCGGCGCGCATTTTTGCGCCATCTTCGGGCCGCGGGTGCTGATAGCGCTCGTGGAAACGCTCGAGCGCGAGGTGGAAGGCGCTCCCGTACGCCGATGCAGCCGAGCCGGGATCGTCGACCGCGGCACAGACGTAGCGATAGAACCATTTGCGCTCGCACTCCCCGTACGCATTGAGCGAGGAGGCACTGAAATGCGGGTAGCGCGCCTTGACGCAACCCTCGGCCTCGCGTTCAAGCGGCTCGGCAAGAGCGATCACCTGCAGTGATTTCCCGGCAATCCGCCAGGCGACCCTGCATCGGCCGTATAATGGCGCAGGCGATGAAACGCATCGTCGTCGGGATCAGCGGAGCAAGCGGAAGCGTTTACGGTTATATGACGCTGCAAGCGCTTCGCGCCGCCGGCGGCGTCGAGACGCACCTCGTCATCACGCCCTCTGCGCGCCGGACAATTGCGCTCGAGACGGACGTGGATGTCAAGGACTTCGAAGCGCTCGCCGACATCGTGTACCGCGACGACGACCTCGCCGCCCCGATCTCGAGCGGCTCCTTTCTCACCGAAGGGATGCTTGTGATTCCGTGCTCGATGAAGAGCGCCGGCGCGATCGCGGCATCGTTCAACAGCAACCTCCTCGTACGCGCCGCCGACGTAACGCTGAAGGAGCGGCGCACGCTCGTGCTCGTCGTGCGAGAGACGCCGCTCCATCTGGGCCACTTGCGCATCCTGGCGCAGCTCGCCGAGATCGGCGCCGTCATTCTGCCGCCGATCCCCGCGATGTATGCACATCCGCAGTCGATCGACGACATCGTCGCACATACGGTTGGAAAGGCACTCGATCAACTCGGCGTCGAGCACGATCTCTTCAAACGTTGGCGGTCCCCGCAATGAGCTGCTCAGCGAGAGCGACGTCGCCGACGCGGTCGACGTTCACCGCCGTCTCCGCGTAGGGAGAGACGACGGCGCACGCGGTTGCGCCGAGCACCTCGTGCGCGCGCCGTTCTGCATCAGCGATCGAGAGGCGCCCGTACATATACTTCGTGAGCACGCCTACGCCGAACAGTGAGGCGAGACGCCATGGCCTCTTCCGCGCCGCTCCGAGCCGTTCGATGAAACGTTCGAGCGCAGGCAGTACGCGCGGCCGCAGCGTGAAGAGGCCGCCTCCGCAGTAGGTTCCGTCGCGCAGGCGTGCCCACGTATGCGGCACCTGTGGGTACTTTGCCAAGTGCACTCGTCGCTCAACGCAACCGTATCCGGCCTCGCAGTCGCGCCGGCGCGCTCGCTCGATGAAGTCGCCGACCGCCTCCGACGTGAGAACAGGGAGATCCGACGCCGCGATCAAGACGAGTTCGCCTGGAGGCAGATTTGCGAGCCCGCTGCGCAGGCTCTCTCGGATGCGAACGCCGTCCACTCTGCGCTCGTCGGCGAGCGCAAGCGTGGAGTCGGCGTGCATCGAGAGTGGCGCAACGACGACAAGGCGCGTGATCTCCTCGACGCTTCGCAGCGCGCGTAGCACCCGCTCGACGAGTGCGACGCCGCCGATGCGCACGAACGCCTTGTTCGGCACGCCGGGCTGCAGCGCGGAGACGTCATCGGGCGGACCTCCCGCGAGAACGACTGCAATCACTGCCAGATGCGACTCTTTGCGAACGCCGTCGCGAAGACAGTGTAGCCCGGAGGAAGCTGCAGGCGCTGCGTGACCGCATCGCGAGACGCTGCATCCGGCATGAGCGCAAAGAGTGCGCCGCCCGAGCCGGCAAGCAACGGCGCGGCAGCGCCCGCCGCGCGCAACGCGTCGTGCGCAAGAGCTATTGCGGGCTCTTCCAGCGCGAGCGCGTGAAAATCGTTTGTGAGCAGCGACTCGACGGCAGCGAGATCAGCGCGCTGCAGCGCCTCGACGCACCGTAACGACGGCGAGTCTGCGCGCCTGCGAATCGGACGCTCGTGCCGGTCGAGCCGTTCGTACGCCTCTGCCGTCGAGATATCGACCGGTGGCTTCACGACGAGGGTTCCCCACGCGGGGATCGCGCCGAGCGCGGTGACGCGCCCACCCGTGCCTTCGACCAGGGCGGCGGTCTCCGCGAGGAAAAACGGCACGTCGGAGCCGAGCGCGCGCGCAATCGCAAGCCAATCGAGCGAAGGGAGCGCGCCGAGCACGCCGGAGGCCGCGGCACGCAGTACGGCTGCAGCGTCGCTGGATCCGCCGCCGAGACCGGCTCGGCTGGGAACGTTCTT
This sequence comes from Vulcanimicrobiota bacterium, assembly GCA_030041225.1. GTDB lineage: Bacteria > Vulcanimicrobiota > Vulcanimicrobiia > Vulcanimicrobiales > Vulcanimicrobiaceae > Tyrphobacter. The sequence continues at coordinate 6,235 of JASHOG010000023.1, forward strand.
GTGCAGCCTAATGCGCGCTGCGATCCGAGCGCCGGATGCCGTTTCGATGGCGCGTACGGCTCGAACGGCGAGGTTTTCCTCTCCCGCGAGCGCAGCGTCGTCGCAGAAGAACGCAAACTCGGGCGCAGGTTCGACGTGGATCGTATCGGCGAGCTCGAGCGGCACCATGACGCTGCGCAGCCCGTGAAACCCGTCCTCACGGCGCCGCAGCACCTCGAGCGTCAGATTGATCTTAGCCGGCGCGCGAAGCGTGCAGCTGCGGGAAGGCCGGGAGCCTTCAGCGCGAATACCGATGCGCATGGGATCGAGCTACGACGCGCAGCACAACGAGTACTGCGCGTACGTTCTCTCGGAGGAGCAGACACCGTATGGCCTCCTGCTCGGCAACTACAAGGCGTATGCGCAGTCGACTCCCAAGGGCGGCGTGCGCGGCCTGTGGGACGCCGACACCGATCGCATCATCTTCGGAACGCATCAGATCGCCTACCGCCTGCGCGACGGTGGGCAGACGCTCTTCCCGCATCAAATCGCGCGCGAGTTCACGTTCCTTCCGTACGCGCAGCTTTCGGAGTTCACCCTTGAGAACCGCTTGCACGTCACGGAGGCGTTTTACGTGCCGCACGGAGCGGCGTTCGATCGCGCGGTCGCCTTCGTCGTCGACGTCACACTCTACAACCCCGGGGCGCGAGAGATCGACGTCATGCTTTTTCCGTGGGCGCTCTTGATTGGGCAACGGTTTTACGGTGAGCCTGAGCACGAGGTGCAGGCGCATATCGAAGAGGGTCTCGTCTGCTCGCGCAACCTAGAAACCGGCGGCGAGCGCTGGTGGGGCGGCTCGCGCGCGCCGGCAGCGGTGAATCTCTCGTTGCGCGAGCAAGTGCTCATCGGACACATGCGCCGCGGCGGACTGATGCCGGGAATCCAAGAGGAAGAGTTCGGCGAGGTGACGCCGGAGGAAGCGGAGCTCGTGAGCCGGCGCATCTTCGGCGCCTTCGAGTACACTATTCCCGTTTTGCCGGGCGCGCGCGAAGCGCTGCGCATCGCGGTCGTCTATCACGGCAGCGGCACGGAGAAGAGCCGTCCCGTGCTTGCATCGCTCCTGCAAGATCCGCGCGCGCTGCACGACACGCAGCGCTACTACGCCGAACGCCTCGCCGATGCGCGCTTTCTGACGCCGGAGCCCGTCATCAGCCGCGGCGTCGTTTGGGCAAAAGCCAATATGTTGCGCACGGTGAAGGAGTATCCTCAAGGTTGGGGATCCACGAACTCGCCGCCTTCCGATATCCTCGTCTCGCGCGACACGTCGTGGTTCGTGCACGGCTACGACTACTTCTGGCCGCAGTTCAGTCGCGAAGCACTCGAAGTCTTCGGTCGCTTTGCCGATGAGAACGGCATGATGATCGAGTACGTGCGTGGCGTCAACGGCTACAAGACGAACTACGATCTCAACATCAACGACGATACGCCGCTGCACTTGATCGGCATGCTCCATCACTACAACGCGACGCTCGACGAGGAGTGGGTGCGCCGGCGGCACGATTTCATCGTGAAGACGGCCGAGTATCTGCTCTCGCAGCGCGACGCGTTCGGCCTCGTCTTCTGTAAGGCGAAGGGCGTCGACATGTACGGGATCTCCTCATGGCGCAACATCATTCCGTACTACACGCTCGACGGCGCGGTCACCGAGATCAATGCGGAGGCGGTCTTCGCACTCGAGGCGGCAGCGATGCTCTGCGCGGTCGTCGACGACCACGAGCACTGGGAGCGCTATGGCCAGGAAGCGCAATCACTGCGCGACGCGGTGATGAAGGAGCTCTTCAACCACGATACCGGCGCTTTCGTCTTGAACTACGATCAGGAGCGCAACTATCAAGACAACTTCACGGCCGACGAGGTCTTCCCGGTACTCTTCGGTATCGGTACGTACGAGCAACGTCGAGTCGTTCTGCAGCGGCTGCTCGAAGGCGATTTTGCGACGCCGGTCGGGTTGCGCACGATCTCGACGGCCGACGCATGGTATTTCCCGTCGTATGGGTACGGTCTGCTCGGCGGCGTGTGGCCCGATTTGACGCTGTGGTTCACGGTTGCGCTCGCGCGGCACGGTTTCATCGATGACGCCGTGCGCTATCTGCAGGGACTCTACGCGGCGATGGAGGCAGGAAGCCCGCGCAATACCGTGCCGGGAGAGTTTGCCGAGTGGTTCGACGGCGGTTCGTTCAGCAATCGCGGCATGTACCTCTCACCGTGGACGAGCGCGAAGTTTCTCTGGGCGGTTGCGGAGACCGTTGCCGGGCTCGACGGGTATCGCACGAGCGGACGTCCACACCTCGTTCCACTGCGCCCGAAAGGCTGGCAGTGGATTGCGGCGGCGCGCGTACACTGGGGCGGGCGCAGGTGCAGTTATGTGATTGACCTTCGCAACGACGTGATCTATGGTGACATGGCCGAGCTCTCCGCTGAGGAGCCGTTCACCTGCATTTACGCAGGGCGTGACGTGAGCGACGAGCTCACGACCTCACCCGTCGAGGTCGCCGGACTTGCATTCGAGGACGAGAACGGCGCGGTGCGCATCTTTCTCTGCAACTGGAACGACGACGCACGCGAGATTTCCGTCGAGTTCCGCGGAGAGGTGACGAAGAAGACGCTCGAAGCAGGCGCACTCGGCGAGATACACTTCGGGACGCCGCTGCAACGCCGCGCGCGCGCAGCGCCGCTCGACATCCTGCGCCCCGCGGCCGCGCGTCTGTTGCGAAGAAGCCTCTCTCGATGAGCGCGGCGAAAGCAGGTTCCCCAAGCCCGTGTTGGACCCGTCGAAGCGCTATGTCGCCATCATCCTCGGCCTCGGTACGCTCGTCTTACTGCTGGCGATCGTGCTTGGGGAACGCATGGGCTATCATCTGCTCGGCCAGTCGACCGAGCTGAGCCCCGCCATACTACCGACGGTTCTCATTACGCCTGAGCCTCCTGACGCGAGCTCCGGTGCCTACGGCCCCGACTGGAAGCGCTCGCAGACGCTCTCAGGCGCCCCCGACCCCGGCTTCCCCGACCCGCGTGTCCCTCCGGTGCCTCTACCCACGCGTCGCCCGCCGCCCACACCGAGTGCGTCGCCAACACCCACACCAAATCCGAACATCCCCATTTGGCGCCGCGTAAGTCCGATGCCGACGGCGCTGCCGGCGACACCGACCCCGAAAGCGCAGGCTGCGGTATCACCAGGTGCAACCTCGCCGCCGTCCTGGTAGGATATGCAGGGTATGGAAAAGACCGGAACCGATACCGTCAAGCGCGGGCTTGCGCAGATGCTCAAGGGCGGCGTCATCATGGACGTCGTGACGCCCCAACATGCCGTCATCGCGCAAGAGGCAGGTGCTGTCGCCGTCATGGCGCTTGAGAGGATCCCGGCCGATATTCGCGCCGCGGGTGGCGTCGCGCGCATGAGCTCGCTCGAGCTCATTCAGTCGATCATGGACGCCGTGACGATTCCGGTGATGGCGAAAGTTCGCATCGGCCATTTTGCCGAAGCGCAGGTTCTGCAGTCGATCGGCATCGACTATATCGACGAGTCGGAAGTGCTGACGCCTGCCGACGATAAGTATCACGTCGATAAGCATGCGTTTACGACACCGTTCGTGTGCGGTGCGCGAGATCTCGGCGAGGCCCTGCGCCGCATCGCCGAAGGCGCCGCGATGATTCGCAGCAAGGGCGAGGCCGGTAGCGGTAACATCGTCGAAGCGGTACGGCACATGCGCGCGATCGGCGATACCATTCGCGAGCTGCACGCAGTTCCTCAGGAAGAGCTCGTCGCGCGAGCGCGCGATCTCGGCGCACCGCTCGAGCTCGTGCAGCAGGTTGCGCGTGACGGCAGATTGCCCGTCGTGCTCTTCTGCGCAGGTGGCGTCTCGACGCCGGCCGATGCCTCCCTCATGATGCAGCTGGGCGCCGAAGGCATCTTCGTCGGCAGCGGCATCTTCAAGTCGAACGACCCGAAGAAGTTTGCGAAAGCGATCGTTGACGCGACGACGCACTACGAGGATCCGAAGATCGTCGCCGATGCGTGCCGCTCCCTTGGTGACTCCGTGGCGATGCACGGCCTCGACGTCCGCAAGCTTCCCGAATCGGAGATGCTCGCGACCAGAGGGAACTGATGCCTTCCAAGCCTGTCATCGGCGTGCTCGCGCTGCAAGGCGACGTTGAGGAGCATCTCTTTGCCCTTGGCCGCGCGGGCGCGCAGTCGCGCGCCGTGAAGAGCCGCGACCAACTCGAAGGACTCGACGGACTCGTCGTTCCCGGCGGCGAGTCGACAACGGTCATGAAGCTTCTGCGACGCTTCGACATGGAGCAGCCCATCGTAGAGCGCGTGCGTTCCGGCATGCCGCTCTGGGGCACGTGCATGGGTATGATCGTCGCAGCGCGCGACGTGGCGGACATGAAAGAGCAGCCGACGCTCGGCCTGCTCGACATCACCGTGCGCCGCAACGCATTCGGGCGTCAGAACGAGTCGGCTGAGGTCGATCTTCTCGTGCCTGCTCTCGGGCCGCGGCCGTTTCCGGCGATCTTTATCCGCGCGCCGTGGATCGAGCGCGCCGGCCAAGCAGTTGAGCTACTCGCTTCACGCAACGGGCACGGTGTCATGGTACGCCAGGGGAACGTCCTCGGTACCTCGTTTCACCCTGAGCTCACAGGGGATCCGCGCGTCCATGCCTACTTCCTTGCCATGGTCGAGCACGCGCGAATAGGGAAGCGCTCTACCGCCGCATAAGAAGAGCCGCGGATGAGTTCCCAAGCAGCCCAGGATGCGCAAGCACCCGGTTTTGAAGGGCACGTACCTCCCGTCGCCGCGATCGTCGAGGAGATCATCGGCTCACTCGCACTCGCAGCGCACGCGTACATGGGCGGGACGCCGGAGCAATCCGACCTTGCCTCCGCCGAGATCGCGATCGACATCGCGTCGCTTGCGTTCGAGCGCATCAAAGAACGCTTGAGCGCCGATGAGCGCTTGGCAATCACACAACTTCTAACCGAGACCCGTTTGGCGTTCGTCCGGAGACGCGAGTCGTAGGCTTCCCTCCATGCAGAGCGACGTTCTCGTCCTAAACTTCACCTACGAGGCGCTCAACGTCACGACGATTCAGCGCGCCGTAAAGCTGCTCTTCGCCGGTAAGGCGGAAGCCGTACACAACCACCAGCGCGTGCTTTGCTCGACCTCATTCGAGATGCGCATGCCCTCGATCATCAGAATGCTCTACTACATCAAGCGGCCGAAGCAGAGGGTGGCTCTCACGAAGAAGAACGTCCTCATTCGCGACGACTACACGTGCCAGTATTGTGGAGCACGTGGCGAGCGCATGATGACCGTAGATCACGTGATTCCGAAGAGCCGCGGCGGATCATCGACGTGGGAGAACCTCGTCTGTTCCTGCATGCGCTGCAACAACCGCAAGAACAACCGCACGCCGCAAGAGTCGAACCTCTCGCTCCTGCGCAAACCGCGCCAGCCGAAGTACATCCCCTGGATTCAGATCAAGCGCAACACCCTCCCGGACGAGTGGGGCAAGTTCCTCTTCCTCTACAACGTCTCGATCGAGGAGAGGGTCGAAGCTTAGCACTTGTCATCCTGAGCCCTTCGACCGCGCTGCGCGCGCTCAGGGTAAACTCCGCGAGCGGGAGTCGAAGGACCACCGCGCGGCCCTCTTTCCTGTCATCCCGAGCGTAGCGACACTGAGCTTGGCGAAGTGGAGCGAAGTCGAGGGACCGCCGCGCGGCCTTGCATCGCAGCTAGGCTCGTCCGAAGAGCAGCACGGCGACGGCCATTCTCACCGCCTGCCAAGTCCAAACGAGATTCTCGATTGCTACTCATCAGCGCAAAACCTTTGGCTGTCCCTCGACTTCGCTCACTGCGTTCGCTACGCTCGGGATGACAGCGTATGCGTTCCCTCGGCTCGGGATAACAAGGCTTCTGCGCTCACAGCGTCTGCGGTGACAAGGCGAACGCTTTCTGCCACGCTGCGGCGACGCGTTCTTTCGTCGGCTTCTCGACGACCACCGCGACGCAGCCATCGGGGCGAATGACGAGAACCGTCGGTGGTTTCACGAGCCAATGACGCGGCGCCGCGTCGATCTGTAGTACGTTCGCGCCGAGCGGCGGAATCGTGGCCGTGGCGAGCGCGCCGACGGCGAGCAAAGCGGCCTTGCCGCCGCGCCGCTGATTGATGCGCACGCCGTCGGCGAGAATGAGATCGTCGACACGTCGCCCCGCGAGCGGATGCCGAGAATCGATGACCGGTGATTTCGTGTAGCGTCCGCCGAGCATGCCGATCGCACGGCAGAGCTTGCGCTGCATACCGGGGCCGCGAAACCACCGCCGCACGAGGCGTAACGGAAGCGGACCAAAACGCTTAACGGCCGGCATGCCATACCGCGTGATCGAATCGGTAAAGCGCTCGACGTTTCCCATGATCATCTCGTGGCGCTCCTGGTTGTAGCTCTCGAGCAACGTAGGCGCATCACAGCGCCGGTCGAGTGCGTAGGCGAGCTTCCACGCGAGATTCGCGGCATCTTGGATACCCGCGTTCATTCCTTGCCCACCGGCGGGGCTGTTGAGGTGCGCCGCATCGCCGGCAATCGCGACGCGCGCTTCGAAGAAGCACTGCGCGTGGCGGCGATGGATACGAAAGAGGCTCGACCACGTCACCGTCCAGGCGCGCTTCTCGCCGAAGAGCCGTTCTAAGCGAAGGGCGAGCGCCTGCGAATCGAGTGCCTGCTCATCTGAGGCCTCCTCGGGAACCAGCGAGACGATGCGCCATCGACTCGGGGCGTACTCGATGCCGAGCGTGAACGTGCCGTTTATAAACGAGACGCGCGGGGACGGTGGCGTCCACGGCGTGCCGGTCGCCGTCACGTCGCTGAGCACGGCACGGGCGCGATACGTCGCACCCTCAAGCGTCATGCCGAGTGCGTGCCGCACGATACCATGTGCGCCGTCGCAACCAACGGCATACGGCGCGCGAAACTGCTCGCTGCCGCTCGGACCATCGGCGGAGACGATGACGCCGTCCGAATTCTGCTCGAGCGCAGTTGCTTCGTAGCCGGCGTGCAGCTCGCAAAGCGCGTTTGCGGCGACGAGCTGCCGAAGAACTCGCTCGGTATCGCTCTGCGGAAGCAGCAGAGCACCCGTCCATGCGAGCACGTCGGATAGCGTAGAGAAATCCGCTTGCAGCAGCGGCTCGCCGGTCTGCGCGTACCACATCTCGAACTTCGAGCGCCACGTGCCGGCCGCGCGCAGCGGCTCAAATGCCCCCCAGTCGGCGAGTACCTCCAGGCTGCGCGGCCAGATGACGAGCGCACGCGATTCCGTCGTCGGCTCAGGCTCGCGTTCTAGGGTAATCGAGCGAACGCCGTGGTGAGCGAGGCCGAGGGCGAGCGAAAGACCGACGGGGCCTCCTCCCACGATAATA
>JASHOG010000024.1 GCA_030041225.1 Vulcanimicrobiota bacterium
ACTGTTTTGCGCGGTTCACGCCCCGCAGGCACGCTCGGGTAGGCGCCGGTGAGGCAGCCGAGGCACATCTCCTCGCGCTTACGTCCGGTTGCTTCGATGAGCGACTCGAGGCTGAGGTAGCCGAGGGAATCGGCGCCGGTGTGCGCGCGGATCTGCTCGATGCTGAGGTTCGCGCCGATGAGCTCATCGTACGTCGCCATGTCGACGCCGAGATAGCACGGATGCCGAATGGGCGGCGAGCTGATGCGCAGGTGCACCTCGCGTGCACCGGCGTCGCGTAACAGCGAGACGATGCGCGGTGTCGTCGTTCCGCGCACGATCGAGTCGTCGACGACGACGACGCGCTGGCCGCGCAGGTTCTCGATGAGCGGGTTGAACTTGAGCTGAACGCCGCGCGAGCGCATCTGCTGATCGGGACTGATGAACGTTCTGCCGATGTAACGATTCTTGATGAGTCCCTCGACGTACGGGAGGCCGCTCTCCGCCGCGTAGCCGATGCCTGCGGGAACGGCGGAATCGGGAACCGCCATGACGACGTCGGCCTCGACGGGATGCTCTTGCGCGAGGGCACGTCCCATAGCGTAGCGCGCCATGTAGATCGATCGCCCGTTCAGCTCGGAGTCAGGGCGCGCGAAGTAAATGTACTCGAACATGCAGAGCGCACGCGCGTGCTCGACGGGCGCGACGCGACGCGACTCGATGCCGCGCGCGCTGATGCGTAGGATTTCGCCTGGCTCGATTTCCCGCACGAAGTGCGCGCCCACCGTGCCGAGCGCGCACGACTCCGATGCAACGATGGAGCCGCCGTCGTCGAGCGCGCCGAGCGCGAGCGGCCGCACTCCCCACGGGTCGCGAAAAGCGTAAAGCTCGTCCTGCGTGCAGAGAACGACGGAATACGCACCGCGCGCGACACCGATAACGTGCGCGATACGTTCCATGAGCGTACCACTGTCCTCGACGAGGAGCTTCGCGAGAACTTCGGAGTCGGAGGAAGCTTCGAGCACGATCGACGGCGAGAGGCGCTCGCGCAGCTCCTCCGTGTTCGTCAGGTTGCCGTTGTGCGCGAAGGCGAAATCGCCGAGATCCGAGCGCTCGAGCAACGGTTGCGCGTTGACGACGATGGAGGAGCCGCTCGTCGAGTAGCGCGTGTGACCGATCGCGATATGGCCGCTGAGATCGGCCAGGATCTCCTCGTCGAAAATCGCTCCGAGGAGCCCCATCGCCTTGTGCGAGCGCAGCGTCCCACCGTCAGCCGCTGCAATGCCCGCCGACTCCTGACCACGGTGCTGCAGGGCGTAGAGTGCGAAGAAGGCGAGGCGTGCTGCGTCACGACCCGGAGCAAAGACGCCGGTAACGCCGCACATACCGCTAGCTCCGGCGCCGGCCTCCCAGTATCTGCAACAATGCGAGGAAGATGTTCAGCGCGTCGAGGTAGATCGAGACCGCGAGCATGACCGGCGTCGCGCCGCCGCCGCCCGCGCGAATGCGCGCGAAATCGATGAGCACGAGCGCGGTGAAGATCGCAAGTATGAGATACGAATAGGTCTCCGGATGAATGACGCGCACGAAGATCGAGACGATCCCGAGCACAATGACGCCGAGCAGCGCGAGCATCACGTATCCCTGGAAACGCCGCAGATCCAGGCCGGTCGCATAGACGATCGCGCCCAGTGCAAACATGCCAAGCCCCGTCGTCAGTGCAGCGTCCACGACGATACCGGGGCCGAAAGCTTTTGTGTAAGCACTTATGATCGGCGAGATTCCGACGCCTTCACAGAAAGCGAACGCATAGAAGAGAACGAGCGAGAGCGGCTCGTTGCGCTGCGCGGCCATCGTCGCGAACAACAGGCCGAAGCCGATGAGCATCGCAATGAGACCGACGGCAGGCGAAAGCCCGAGCCCCTGACAGAGCCACGCCGCGAACGCCGTAATGCAGAAACCGAGCGCTGAGATTCCGAGCACTTGCGCAAGGAGCGAGCGCGTCGAGGTCGTCGTCAGGCCGGTCTGCTGCGGCGGCCCCTGGTACTGATACTGCATGACTTCCGGTTTCTCTCAGGTTCCGGCGAACGCCTGTTCACCGCCGGGCGCAGGGGAGCGGCACAAGCGAGCGAAGCTGCTCGCATCGACTGCCGATTCATCGTCGCACCGCTCACGATGTTCCTCATCGCTTCGCTCGGGCCGACGGACGTGCTGTTGCAGCACGTGCTCTCGGCATATCATCGCGCGCTCGGCACCATCGCCCCAGGACGCGGCGCCACACGCGTTCTGCGCTGGAGCGTCACGGCCGGTGGCGAGACGGGAACCTGTACTGAAATCGATTCGGGCGACAACAGCGGCATTGATACGGTGCTTGGACCGACACGCGAGCAGGGTATTCTGCACGCGGATGAGCTGGCAAGAGCCGCTTTCAACGCGGCGACCGGAGCCTCACCGAACGTCAGGCTTCTCGACGAGGAAAGCCGGCCGTACAACGCCTACGTTGTGAAGGTCGATCCGCCGGGCGGCGCGCTCGAGTATTATTACATAGACCGCGAAACCTCGCTCCTCGACGCCCGAGAGATTCATTATCACGGACACGAGACGCTCATCACGTATGAAGACTACCGGGTGACGCTAGGCCTTCCTTTCGCGTGGCACATACGCCTCAGCACCGACAATCATGGGACCGAGGATTTTCGCCTCGAGGACATGCAGAGCGGCGTACCCATCGATTTAGCTTCTCGGGACGACATGGGCTGCGATGTCGGTGCGGTAGGTGAGGTCGTAACCTCTGAGCTGTGCGGCCAGTGCGCGGACGCCTTCGTAGGCACGCGCACGAGCATGCTCGACGTCGAGATCGCTGCCGACGACCGTCAACACGCGCCCGCCGCTGACATCGACGCTGTCGCCGTTGGGTGACGAGCTTCCCCAAAAGGCTCTGCAACGTTCGGGAAGATCGAGGCCACGGGGAAGGCCGCTCACGGGTGTCGCGCTTAAGGGGTAGCCGCTCGTAGCAAGCACGACGCCGACGCACGCCTCGTTCGAGAGGCCGATGGAGTCGGTATCGATTCTTCCTTGGGCAACGGAGAGGAGCAGTCGCGCGAAGTCGCCTTCGATGCGCGGTAGCAACACTTGGGCCTCCGGGTCACCGAAGCGCGCATTGAACTCGATGATGCAGGGACCGTTCTCCGTCCACATGAGGCCGCAGTACAGCACCCCGATGTAGCGCTCTTCCTCCTCCACCAACCCGCGCTGCACAGGGCCGAGAATGCGCTCGCAGATGATCGGCTCGAAATCCTCCGGCAGATCGAGCGGGGGTGAGTACGCACCCATGCCGCCCGTGTTCGGGCCCGTGTCAGCGTCGCCGGCGCGCTTGTAGTCGCAGGCGGCGCCGAAGGGAACGAGTCGTTCCCCGTCGCTGAGCACGAAGAGACTCACTTCGCGCCCTTCGAGCCGCTCCTCGATCAAGATGTCGCTTCCGCCACCCGGAACCCGCGTCGGTCCGTACCACTGCGTCAACGTCGCCGTTGCAAGCTCACGATCGCCGGCGACCACCACGCCTTTCCCCGCCGCTAAGCCGTCGGCTTTTATCGCGACGCCGTCGTCGTGACTCTCGAGCGCCCGCAGCGCGCCGTCGAGAGAATGCGCGATCGTCGCCCGAGCAGTCGGGATGCCGTGGCGTTGCATGAACCGCTTCGCAAAGATCTTACTCGACTCAAGCCGCCCCGCGGAGCGATCGGGCCCGAAGACCGGAATGCCGGCATCGCGCAAGCGATCACCGACACCCGAGGCAATAGAGGTTTCCGGGCCGAGAACGACGAGATCGACGCGTTCTAGAATGCAGCGGTGCGCGAGCTGCACGCCGTCGGTCGCGGCCACCGCCCAGTTCTCGCCACGCTGCGCGGTACCGGCGTTACCCGGCGCGGCGAAGACCGCTTCGCACGATGGTGACGCGGCGATCCGCCATGAGAGCGCGTCTTCTCGCGCGCCCCCGCCGACGACGAGTACTCTCATTCCCACTCGACGGTGGCGGGCGGTTTCGTCGTGATGTCATAAGCAACGCGGTTGACGCCGCGCACCTCGTTGACGATCCTCGATGAGATGCGTTCCAGCAGCTCCGGCGGTAGGCGCGCCCAGTCGGCGGTCATGCCGTCCTCGCTCGTGATCGCACGCACCGCGACGAGGTTCGCGTAGGTTCTTCCGTCACCCATGACGCCGACGCTACGAACGGGCGTGAGCACCGCAAAGTACTGCCAGGGATGCGGCGAGAGCACGGCGCGATCGATCTCCTCGCGCACGATCGCATCCGCGTCGCGAAGGATCTGCAAGCGCTCGGAGGTGACGTCACCGATGATCCGAACGGCAAGCCCCGGTCCAGGGAAGGGTTGTCGCCGCACGATATGGTCGGGCAAACCGAGGACGCGTCCCAGCGCGCGGACCTCGTCTTTGAACAGCATGCGCAGGGGTTCGACGAGCTCGAGGTTCATGCGCTCCGGAAGACCGCCTACGTTGTGGTGCGACTTGATCTTCTGCCCTGCTTTGCTCTCCGGCGTCTTCGATTCGATGACGTCGGGATAGAGCGTTCCCTGAACGAGAAAACGCACGTTCGAGATCTCTTGCGCCGCCTCTTCGAAGACCGCGATAAACTCGTGCCCGATGATGATCCGCTTTCGCTCGGGGTCGTCGACACCGTTCAGCGCGTCGAGAAAGCGCGCGCGAGCGTCGATGGCCCGCACGTCGAGATGGAGCACGTCGCGAAAGGCCGCGACGACTTGCTCGGCCTCTCCCTTGCGCAGCAACCCGTGATCGACGAAGATGCACGTGAGCTGTTCGCCGATCGCGCGCGCGACGAGCGTCGCTGCAACCGCGGAATCGACGCCGCCGGAGAGCGCGCAGATCGCGCGAGCACCGCCCAAACGTTCGCGTATTTCGGCAATCGCCGTCTCGACGAACGACTCCATCGCCCAATCTCTGGGCACCTCGGCGATGCGGCCAAGGAAATTCTCGAGCACCACCCGACCGTACTCGGTCTGCACGACCTCCGGATGAAACTGAACGCCGTAGATCTTTCGCGTCACATCGCTCATCGCAGCGACGTTGCAGCGCTCCGTCGAGGCGAGCGGCGCAAAGCCGCTCGGGAGCCGCACGACGGAATCGCCGTGGGACATCCAAACGCGTGACTCGCGCGGCACTCCTGCGAAAAGCATCGAGGTCGGATCGTCGACGTGCAGGACGGCTGGTCCATATTCGGCGCGGTCGAGCTTCACGAGCTCGCCACCGAGCCGGTGCGCGATGAGCTGCATGCCGTAGCAGATTCCGAGCACCGGAACACCGCTCCTCAATATTCCCGGATCGAGATCAGGCGCACCCGGAACGAGCACCGATTCCGGCCCCCCCGTAAGAACGATGGCCCGCGGAGCGCGCGCCGCAAGCGCGCTCCACGGTGTATCGTAAGGAAGGATCTCGCAGTAGATACCAAGCTCGCGCGTCCGCCGGGCGATAAGCCGGCTATACTGCGCCCCGAAATCCAGTATGAAAACTATACGGCGTTCCTCGCGGCCGTGAGAGCCTCGTCGTAGTTGGGCTCCTGCGCGACTTCGCGCACGAGTTGCACGTAGCGCACCTTGCCGTCTTTCCCGACGACGATCACCGCACGCGCAAGGAGGCCCAGCTCTTTGATTTCCAGACCCGTCGCCCGCCCGAAGCTGTGATCGAGGTAGTCGGAGAGAAAGCGCAGCTTCACCTCGCCTTGCTCCTTCGCCCAACGCGCTTGCGCGAACGGGAGATCACGGCTCACGACGTACGCGACGACGCCCTGCGGCAGCTCGCCGATGCGTCCGTTAAACGTTTTCGACTCGAGCGAGCAAACACCGGTGTCGAGCGACGGCACGACGATCAGGAGCGCAGCGCTCTTCCCGTTCTCCGTGACGCCCTGCGGCGTCACCGGTCGCAAGTCGGCGCCGACGAGCATGAAGGCGGGCAGCGTATCGCCGGCGCGCAGCTCCGGGCCAACGAGCGTCTTGGGCTCTCCCTTGAAGGTGACTGCGCCGGAACGCTCCTGAGATGCTTGGGTAACCATGAAATCCTCCTCTTCGCTGTAGTTCGCTATGTCAGAATCGCGCCGAGGCATTCCGCGTCGCGAGCGAAGACTACTTCCATCGCGATACGCTCTCCGACGGAGATGTCACGCCCCCAGCGATACGCCGAGTACGGCGTGAAGCGCGTTCCCGGCGAACCCGGGATGCGCAGAGAGACATCGTAGCAGACGAGCCTCTTCGGCGGCCCCGCGACGATCGTGCATTGGAGCGCGAATGGGCCGATCACGCCGGGTGGCGTCATCTCCGCCGCTGCCGCTATGAAAGCCTCACCCATCCTGAACGCGCTCTCCAGCATCGACTCGGTCATGGTTGCGGCGATATGACCGGCCTCCTCCATTCGTAAAGGAATCGAGCGCACTGCTTCCTGCGCGCTCGGCGGCACGTTGCGTAAACCTTCGAGATTCGTCTGCCGGCGCGTATCGGTGCCGAGGAGCTCCAGCTCGCGCAGCACCGGCGAATAGAAAAAGTTCAGGTTGATCGAGGGACCGAGCAGGTACTCCTCGATGATCGCGCCCGTTAGGCCCTCTTCGCTGAGCGACCCGTCACCGATGAGCCCGTCCGCCGTTTCGCGATACTCACGCGGTGAGGAGCAGAGAAAGAACGCACGCTCGAACGGCACGCGCGCATGCGGCGCCTTCACCATGACGAGACGATCGATGCTCTCCGGTCGCGAGAACTGCACGGGATGAGCGATGCCGGCTCGCTCCAGCAGCGCGTACTGGTTCTCCGCCTCGTCGCGCTCCTCGGCGCGCAGAAGCCGCCGGTTACCGAAGAAGGGTACGCGCATGCGTCGCTCGATCTCGTCGTACGAGTAGCGCGTTCTCAAGTAGACTTCGAAGGAGCGATTAGGGACGAAAACGACACTGTGCTCGCGCAACTGCTCCTGCACACCGTCGTCGAGGATCTCGGTGAAGTCTGCGAGCTCGAGCACCTCGTCGACGCATCCTCGGGCCGGCGCGTCGGCGCGTCGGCGAAAGTATTGCGTGTACGTGCGCTCGCGTCCGCGTGCCGTAACGATCAAGTTCCGCAAGCCTTGTGCGCGGGCGCCCGCAGCGACGTCGAGCGCTGAATGGCTCCCGATCGAGCAGAGAGTAAGGGCGGACGGATCGCGCACGCTAGCGTTCAACGCGCAGCTTCCCCATCATGCGGCGCGTCGCGAACGATGCATAGGCGCCCAGAGCACATAGTCCGATGATCGTTGCCGTGAAGGCGGTCGCGAGCGCGACGGGCCCCGGCTGAGCGTTGAAGATCGAGATTCCTCCCTGTGCTAGCGGCCGCGCCGGCAGCAAATAGGGAAAGAGCGTCGCCGCAGCCGCGATGAGGAGCGTCGCGATGAAGGCGCAGGAGGCGAGAAACGCGCCTGTATCGCGCCGGCGAGCCCCCAAGACGCGAAACGCAATGAGCGACGCGAGTGAGAAAAGCGGGAGCGCATCGAGCGGGGAGAGTTCAACGCTTAGTCCTCGCTCGACGAACGTCATCGCCGTTACCGCGACGTATCCAGCCAAACTCACGCCCCAAAGCGCGGGCAAGATGCCGCGCGCGCGTTCGGCCGGTGCTCCTTCAAGACGGAGAAGCAAGAATGAAAGCCCGTGCTGCACGAGGACAACGAGCGCGAAGAGCCCCACGAGGATCGCATATCCGTTGAGCAGATAGGCGAATGTCCCACGAAAATACCCCTGAGCGTCGAGCGGAAGCCCGCGCAGTAGGTTACCCAGGGCAATGCCGAAGAGCACGACGAGCAGCGCGCTCGATAGCCAAAAGGACGCGTCCCAGAACTCGTGCCACACGCGGCTTTCGAAGTGCCCGCGCAGCTCCATCGCGATTCCGCGAAACATGAGCAGCCAAAGCACGATGATGAACGGCAGGTAGAAACCTGAGAACGCGGCAGCATACGCCTTGGGAAAAAGCGCGAACAGGACTCCTCCCGCGGCGATCAGCCACACTTCGTTGCCGTTCCAGAACGGACCGATCGCCGCCATGAGCGCTTTGCGCTCCCCATCGGTCCGCCCGACGAGCGGCGCCGCGGCAGCGAGGCCGAGATCGTACCCGTCCAGCAGCACGTACATGAGCAGCATGAATGCGATGAGGAGGAACGCGGCGATCGTCATGCCTGCGTTCCGAGCCCGAGGCCGATCTCGCGCAGCACGAGATAGAGAAAGAGCACCCCCAGCACAAAGTACATACCTGCAAAGCCGATGAGCGTGAAGAGCGTCTCGGCCGCTGCGACGGTCGAAGAGCCGGCGTCGTTCGTTAGCATGAGGCCGTAGACGATCCACGGCTGGCGCCCGACCTCACTGACCGTCCACCCCGCCTCGTTTGCGATGTACGGAAACGGCATCGCAAGCATTAGGGCCCAGAGGCCGGCGCGCGTCGTATAGAGCCTCCCGAGGGCAAGAAGGATCGCGGCGATTACGGCGATCGCAACGAAGATGGTTCCCAAGCCGACCATCACGTGATATGCGTAGTACGTCACCTCTACCGGCGGCACGATCGCGCGCGAGTAGGAAGAGATGCCGCGGACGTTCGCCTCCCAGTTTCCATAGGCGAGATAACTCAAGAGCCGTGGTGCATAGACGGGATCGATCAGCGCCTCCGCCTTGACGTCGGGCATTCCCAAAATCGCGAGCGGTGCGCCGTGCTGGGAGTGAAAGAGGCCCTCCATCGCTGCGAGTTTCACCGGCTGCCAGCGCGTGACGTCGGCGCCGTTGCGGTCTCCCGTCGGAAAGATCGCGAGCAGCGAGAACACGAGCGCGACGATCGTTCCGCCGCGCACGAAACGTTCTCCCAAGCGCTGCTCGCGGCCCGAGAGCAGGTAGTACGCCCCGACACCCGCGACGATGAATCCGCCGCTGACCAGCGCGCCGACGAGCACGTGCACGTACTGCCACCACGCAAAGGGCGAGAGCAGGAGCGCGCCGATGCTTTGCAGATGCACGGTTCCATCGCTCGAGAGCGTGTAGCCGACGGGGTGCTGCATCCATGCGTTCGTGCAGACGATGAAGAATCCCGAGAGCCAGGCTCCGGCACAGACGACGGTCGCGGCTACGCCCCGCATGCGCGTCGAGACGGCACGCCCGCCGTACAACAGCATCCCGAGAAAGACCGACTCGATAAAGAACGCGTAGACGCCTTCCATCGCGAGCGGCTGCCCGACGACGGCACCGGTTTTTGCGGAGAACCCCGCCCAGTTCGTTCCGAACTGAAACTCCATCGGAATCCCCGTGACGACACCCGCGGCGAAGTTGATCGCGAAGATCTTGGTCCAGAAACGCGCCGCGCGCCGTGCGTCCTCGTCGCCACGCGCTCCCTTTACCCAGTACCACGCGACGAACGGCGCAAGGCCCATCGTCCCGATGGGAAACAGGTAATGGAACATGATGGTGAACGCAAACTGAAGGCGGTCTGCTAAGACGCCGCTCACTGGCTTGGAGGGTCTAGGCCCAGGAGCTTCTGGGCCTCGGGCGAGTCCTCGTACTCCACCGTCAAGATCCCGCGGAGACGCTTCGATGCGTCTTGCGCCTGCGGCGAGGTCATGCGATCGAGCATCTGAATACAGGCATAGAGCAGCTCGGTCATGTCGCGATCGCGCGGGTAGACCCGCTGCATGTCCTCGATGGAGTTCGCGACCTGCACGGCGTCTCCGCTCTCGAGATTACCGTACTTGTAGTCGAGCATGAAGTTGACGTGCTTCATTTCGTTCTCGATCCCGAGAATAGACATCTTCAGCGATCCGAAGTACTCGTCGGCCGGCGCGAGCGTCGTCATGTAGACGTCGGGAGGCAGCGCTTTCACATGCGCAATGACCTGGAGCTCGCCGACGCTCTTCAGTCGTGCGTAAACGATCTTCGCATTGACGCGGTCCTGCGCCGTGAAGCCGGGGACGTTCGAGAGCGCGTTCTCTACCGCGTCGACGAATGCGCCGCCGTACACATACGAAAGGTGCGCGATCGGGAAAGACGGCTCCGCCGCACGTGCGAGTGCTTTCGACCGCCATGCAGGGTCGTGCGTCAGCTCCCACGCTCGCCAGTCCGCTTCGAGCGGTAACGTATCGGCCTGCACGTCGTGCGGAAAGTCGTGAGCGAGCGCATCGGCGTCCTGGTCGGCGTCGTTCGCGAGCACCTCCGGATCGCCGTCTTCCGCGTCCGTGCGCTCGAAGAGCTGCTGCGCATCCTGTTTCAGCGTAGGGTCGCTGCTGTTCTTCTCGACCCACAGCGCGGCTTCGCGAACGTACCACGTCGCGGCATCATGATTCGTAAGCGGGTCGTAGTGCAGCGCAGCGCCCATCTGCACCGCGAGTGTCGCGATCTCTCCGTAGGTAGGATCGTCCGGGCGCTGCAACGAGTACGCGCGCCCAGCGTCGAAAATCATCGACAGATAGTAGAGCTGATCCGCGTAGCCCCACCCACTCGCCTGCGCTTTCGCGTAGGCGTCTTTCATCTGCTGATAGAGGACTTGCGGATCCGCCTCGAGCGTCGCCCCGACGCGAACCGGGACCAGAAACGCTATCGCCACTCCCAGCGTAGCGCCGAAGGCGCGGAGTCGAGGAATCGTGCCCCTACACAATGCTCGAGTCATCTAGTACCATCGCGAGATTGTTGCTGAGCAGTGCGTTCTTGAGCTCGCGCGCAATGCGCCTGCCGGTCGACATCGGCTCCGAGTAATAAAGGTACGAGTACGGCGAGCCGTCGATGAAAAGATTGGTCCCTGCCACGATGCGCGCCGAGATCTCCATGACGTAGAACTGCATGTCCGGCGTAATGATCGTTTCGATGCAGAAGGCGCCGAAGAGTCCCTTCGGTCCACAGATCTCGCGGCTCGTCCGCACGACGTTCTCGCCCATATGGTACGCCTCCGCGAGCATCGATTCGCGCAGACTCACCGGCTGATTTCCAACGACGACGTACGAGGGGTCGACGTTCATGCCTTCCTGCGCGGAAGCCGGGATGCGCCCGAGAGAGTCCACGTTCGTCTCGTAGCGCCGATCCATCGAGAGAATCTCCAAGCGTTGCTCGAGGGGCGAGAAGAAATAGTGAATGTAGAGGGGCACGCCGATGATATACTCTTGAATGATATATGCTTCGTGCAAACGTGCGGCGCGCTCTTCGAAGTCCGTTGCATCACGGATAAACATATACCCTTTGCCGCCTGCGGCTCCGTACAGCTTCACGATGACCGGGCGATCGATCTCCGCGCCGCTGCGGAATTGACGCGGTAGCCGCAGGCCCGCTTGAGAGAGCCACTCGCGTTGAAGGTCGCGACTCGCCTCCCAGTCGAGCACCGCCTTGTTTCCAAAGTACGGGATCCGCATGCGCTTGTGGTCTTCGAGCGACAGGTACGCGACGAACGACCCGTGCGGAACGATGATGACTTTGCGTTTCTCGAGCTCGCCGACGATGCTCGGAAAGTCCGCGTACCGATTGAGCGTGATGACCTCGTCGACGAACGTGAACGACTGATAGAGCCGCTCCGTTTCGCGATTGGCGATCGCAAGCGTCGCAAAGCCCTCGTCGTGCGCGCCCTTCAGAATCTGCAACGCAGAATGCGAGCCGAGTGTTGCGATTCTGTAGGGCATGTTCATGTCAGATATGAAGACCGGAAAAGTGCATCTTCGACGGCCGCGTTGCGCAACAGCTCGTTACAGGCCCGGCGTAGTGTCTCCTCCGATGCCGGCCGGCCGTCGCGCTGAAAGAGCCGCCACGATGCCATCGGCTTTGCGCTGGTAACACCCTCGATGCCGCGGCCCGGCAGTCTCCAAGCGTCGCGATCGACCTCCCAGATCCAGATTTCCGCCGTCTCCGGTCGTGATTGCGAACGAATCGAAACCGCGTGAAGATTTGGATTGAAGAGCGCCTGATTTCGTTCGATGCGCGCGACGAGCGTCGCCGGGTCACCGTCATCCGTGAGGCCCCATACGACGGCATGCTCGACACGCGCGACGTCAATCCCCAAATGCTGCAGCGCCACGAGCGCCGTGTACGCTGCATTGTCAGGAACCTTGAGACGAATCTCGACCGTCTCATGACGCCGGTTCATGAGTGTACCGCCGTGACGAAACTCTCGAAAAGCGCGCTGCCTCCGGAGGGAGCGAGAACGTCGCTGCCCGCGCGCCGCGCGAGATGGTTGAGATTCCACGCGTCACGCTCGGCGTGCGGCATGATCGCGAGAACGTTTCCTTCGCGATTCGTGAGCGCTGCACATCCGAGCGCCGATCCATTCGGTATAGCCGCGTCGTCGACCGCTCCGTCCGCATGCGCATAGACGAAGGCAACGTGCTCGCCGGATTCGATGACTTCCAATTCCTCGTCTCTGGCTGCGAGACGGCCATCGCCGTGTGCAGCCCACGCCGGGATCAATGCTCCTTCCGGCAGCGAGGCAGTGATGGCACAGCGAGACGGCTCAACTGCAAGCTTGACATAGACGTGCCTGCAAATGAAGTGACGCCCGGGCGCGTTGTGGGTAAACGCTGCGGTCGCTCGGCCGGCTACGTTCGTTCCCGGTACGAGCCCAGCCTCGAGGAGGATTTGCGCCCCGTTACAGATACCCAGCACGAGCTTTCCCTCGACCGCTCCGGCAATGACCGTCTCCATCATCGCATCGTGTGCGGCGATTGCGCCCGCGCGAATTCGGTCTTCGTGCGCGAAGCCGCCCGGCAAGACATACGCCGCGTACTCGAGCAGCGCTTTTGCGTCGGTCCAATGAACGAAATCGGCATCGCCGCCGCAATCGCGTAGGACGCGCAGCGTCTCCTCCTCGGAGTTCGTCCCCGGAAAGAGCAAGACTGCGATGCGCCTGCTCATAGATAGATCTCCGCAAGCGGGTTCGCGGCGTCGACCTGCTCGGCGCGCCCTGGTGTGATGCTCCCGACATCGTCGATCGCCCCGATGCAGGCGACAATGGCGGACGCCGGGATTGCGTTGCCTGCACTGTCTTCATTATAGAAGCTCACGTTACCCGAGACAAACGGCAGGTTCAAACTGCGAGCGGCGTGCGCGAGCCCATCGACCGCAGCGACGAACTCCGCATAGTGCCCCTCTTTGTTGGGGTTGCCGAAGTTGAGGCAGTCGGTAAGACCAATCGGTTCGGCGCCTACGCTAACGACTTTGTCAACTGCCTCCCGCACCGCGTCCTCGGCGGCAAGGCGTGGATCGCGCCCACTGAGATCAGGGTTCCCGGCGACCGCGAGCGCGACGCCGAGCCGCGAGCCCGGAATCGGCGCGATGACCCCGGCTTCCGCGTACCCGCGCGGAATCACCGTGCAGCCGCGAACGACGCTGTCGTAACGACGATAGAGCGGCTCACGCGAGCACGTGTTGTAGAGAGCGAGGCTATCGCTTGCGTCGGTCCCTCGATTGCGCTCACTCCGTTCGCTCCGCTCGGGATGACAAGGCGTCGCGCTCGCTGCGCTCGGGGTGACAAACGGTGCTTTCGTTAGGAACTCGATATCGACGTCCATCACCGTCTCGCCACGATGCGTCAGCATGTAACGACGCTCGCGCGTCACGGTGCCGATGACGGCGGCTCGAGCGTTGTACGCGATCTGCGGAAGCGTGAACTCCTCATTGTAGATCCGCAATACGTCGTCGACGACCGCGGGCGGAAGTGCGAGAAGCATACGCTCCTGCGTCTCGCCGACGGCAAGCACGTCGGGCGGAAGGCCCGGTACGGCGGTATTGACGAGGTCGAGATCGATTCGTGCTCCGAAGCCTCCGCTCGCACAGAGCTCCGCGCTGCACCCCATCACGCCGCCGGCTCCCAGGTCCTTGCAGGCTGCCCTAATACCACGTGCGTGCAATGCATCGAAGACACGATAGGTTGCGCGCATGAGGACGTTCTTCAAGAATGGGTCAGGAACTTGGACGGCGCCTCTGTTCGCCGTCTCGCTCTCCGCGTCGAGCGTGAGCGAAGAGAATGACGCGCCGCCGAAACCGCTGGGGTCCGTCGCCTTGCCGACGAGCAGGAGCACCCATCCTTCACCGTTTGGCGGCACAAAGGAGCGGACGATCTCTCTCTCCTTCACGATTCCCAGCGCAACGACGTTGACGAGCGCGTTCTCGTTGAAGCCTTCGTGAAAGTAGACGTCGCCCGCGATGTTCGGCACGCCTATCGCATTCCCGTACGCCGAGATCCCATCGACGACGGCGCGCGCGACGTGACGCTGGTGCGACTCGGGATCGCGTACGTCACCGAAGCGCAGCGCATCGGCAAGCGCAACGACGCGCGCCCCCATGCAGAGCACGTCACGCACGATGCCACCGACCCCCGTCGCAGCGCCCTCGAACGGTACGATCTGCGAGGGGTGATTGTGTGACTCGTGCGCGACGACGACGCAGTAGCGTTCACCGGCATGCTCGCCGAGGGAGAGAATACCGGCATCTTCCCCGGGCCCGAGCACGACTCGCTCACCCTGCACCGGCAGCCGGCGTAGTTGCGCACGGCTCGACTTGTAGCTGCAATGCTCGCTCCACTGCGCATCGAAGGCGTGGAGCTCGACCCGCGTCGGCTCGCGCCCCAGCCCTTGCGCGATGCGTCGCCTCTCGTCCGCTCCTAATGCTGTGGAACCAAGCTCAATCAAAGTCTGCGACCGCTGCGGCGACCTCTTCGTATGCGCGCTTGACACGCCCAAGCGCTTCCTCGTTGCGCTGCT
Organism: Vulcanimicrobiota bacterium; assembly: GCA_030041225.1. Taxonomy (GTDB): domain Bacteria; phylum Vulcanimicrobiota; class Vulcanimicrobiia; order Vulcanimicrobiales; family Vulcanimicrobiaceae; genus Tyrphobacter. The sequence goes on from JASHOG010000024.1 coordinate 14,722, forward strand.
CCAGATTGCGGTAGATCTGCTTATCGAGCATCTCCTCTTCGCGTCCGTGAGGCCAGATGCGCCATGAATCGTTGTCGATGACGTCGGCGAGCAGCACCTCGCGCCGCTCTCCCGAGCGCCCAAACTCGACCTTTAGATCGACGAGCAGAACATCGCGCCGACGCCATGCGTCCTCGAGGACGCCGAAGGTCTCCAGCGCGAGGCCCTCCATTCTCTCGATCTCCTGCTGGGTCGCAATGCCGCGCGCGACAATGTCCTCTCGCGAGATCATGGGATCGTGATGCTCGTCGTCCTTGAGGAAGAACTCGACGACGCGCGGCGAGAGCGTGGCGCCGCGCCTGAGATCGGGATTGCGCTTTGCGAACGAGCCCGCGACGACGCCGCGCACCACAACCTCGAGCGGAATCATCTCACAGCGGAGCACGAGCATCTCGTTCTCGTCTTCGTCCTCACCGCCGCCGAGATAGTGCGTCGGGAGTCCGCGCTTGTTCAGCAGCCGAAAGATCCGCGATGTCGTGAGTGCGGCGAGCCGGCCCTTTCCTACAATGACATCACGCCGCGCGCCGTCGCCCGCCGTAATTGCGTCGCCCTGGCGGACGACGAGTTGCCGCGCGTCGTCAAGCGATTCGTAGAGAATCTTTGTCTTGCCGCGAGCAACCTCCGTGCCCTTGCGCACATTCACGTCTTCACCTCCGTCTGCACCGGGAAGGAGCGCAGTGCTTCGATTCGCTCCGCGACGCGAAGCGCGCGCTCCGGCGCCGTGCCGACGTGGCGGCTCGGGTCGAGCAAGCGGCGGATCTCCGCCGGATCGATGCGGCGCGTTAGCTCGGGCTCTTCGGCAAGCAGCGTCGCGAGCGGATTTTCCTCGCCGCGCCCGAGCGCCTCCCACGCGGTCATCGCTGCGTTGCGCACGACGCTGTGCAAACGCCCGCGATCGCCGCCGAGCCTCGCGGCCTCCATCATCACCGCCTCCGTTCCCGCAAAGACGCCGTAGGTGCGCAGGTTCTGCACGATGCGCCGCTCGTCGATGCGCAGCTCGTCGATCACGCGATACGCCAGCGAGAGCAGCTCGTCGGTGCAGAGGAGCGCTTCAGGGAGAATCGTACGACGATTTGCGCTGTCGTCGAGCGTGCGCTCCAAGTAGTTCACCGCGGCGTTCTGCCATGCCACGCCGGCATATGCCGGCAGCAGACGCGCAAGCGAGTCGATGCGTTCGCAGAGGATCGGATTGCGCTTGAACGGCATCGCCGAGCTGCCGACTTGGTTTTCGCCGAACGGCTCCGCGGCTTCCCCGAACGGTGGCGCGCTCAAGATTCTAATGTCGCCGGCGAACTTCGAGAGCGAAGCACCGAGCCCGGCAAGGCAGGAGAGCAACAGATAGTCGAGTGATCGCGAGTAGACTTGCGTGCTGACGTCGCGCGCTTCGAGACCGAAACGAGCCAGCACACGCCGCTCCATCTCCTCCGAAGATCCGGTGTGGTTCATGAGCGCCTCGTAGGAGGCGCTCGTCCCGACGGCGCCGCGCAGGCCCTTTGCGCGCAGATGCTCGAACGTAAAGCGCAGGTGGTCGTAATCCAGGAGCAGGTCCTGCGCGTACACCGCAAGGCGATAGCCGAGCGTCGTCGGCTCGGCGGGTTGAAGGTGCGTGAATCCGAGGCAGACGAGGTCAGCGTGCTCGCGGATGCGTTCGCCAAAGCGGCGCAATAGTTGATGGAGCGACTCGCCGATGAGCGAGAGCGCGCGTCGCGCCCGGTAGATTTCGGCCGTATCCTCGATGTCATACGAGGTCGCACCCAAGTGCAGGCGCCGACCGCCAAGCGGCGCCTGTCGAGCAAAGAGACGTAGCTCGGCCACGAGATCGTGATGCGTCTCCCGTTCTATTGCATTCGCGGCTTCGACATCGACCTCGTGCGCGTGAGCGCGCAGATCGTCGAGCTCTTGCTCCGTGACGAGCCCCGACGCCATCTGCGCTTCGGCCAGTGCGATCCACACCGCGCGCCAAAGCCGCCTGCGTTCGCTCTCCGAAAAGAGCGTGCGCAGCTCCGCGCGCCCATAGCGCCACGAGAAAGGTGACGAGTACGCGTCGTACGCGCTCATCTCCGGCGGGAGCTCTGGCCAAGCATGGCGCACTCCGCGCTAATCCGATCGACGAGCGCGCGGTGATCGTCGGGGTCGCTCCCCGAGCGGCCCGTGACGATCGCCTCGACGCCGTGCACGGCGCGCTCGTATCCGCTGCGAGCGCGGCGCGCACCCAGCCGACGCGCGACGGGGTGCAAGTACCGCTCTCGCCACTGATGGCGAGCCGCGATCGTACCTCCCGGCCGCGCGAGGTCCCAGAGAAGCGCGTATTCCGAGGCAAGCGCGCTCAGAAGCGGAATCGCCGCACCGCGCGGATCGAGCGCGAAGAGCTCCTGCGCCACCGCAAAGGCCTCAGACGTTTTCCCCTCGACGAGCGCGCTTGCGTAGCGATAGGCCTTAGGATCGGCGATGACGAGGCTTTCGCGCTCCAAGTCCTCGAGCGTAATCTTCCTCCCGGAGAGTGCGACCTTCACCACGTCGTTGCTCACGGAAGCGAGATCGCTGCCGCTTGCGACGAGCGCGGCGATCGCTCTCGGCTCCGCGGTTGCACCAAGCGCGCCGATGCACTCGACGATGAAACGCCGGCGGACTTCCTCGCTCGCGGTCGTGTCGATACGCAGCGCCGCCTGCCCGGCGAGCGTCCCGAATGACTGCGGCCGCGTAGCGCGGGGTGAGAGAAGGTCAACGATGACGAGCGTGTTCCCCTCGGGGGTGCTCTGCGCCGCTTCCCACAGTGCCCGTCGTTCCTGCGCGCGCAACGTGTGAACGTCCATCGCGACCACGATGCGCCGCTCCGCGAGAAACGGCATGGCGGCAACCGCCTCACGCACCTGCGACGCGTCACCGATCTCCTCGCCGCGAAGGCGCACGAGATTCATATCACGTATCTCGGGCGGCAGGAGGCGATCGAGCAGCGCCTCGAGCGCACGCTCTGCAAGCACCTGCTCTGTTCCCTCGATGACGACGAGGCGCCCGACCGGCGGCGCCTTGTCAAGAAACTCGTAGAATTTCACCGATACTCTCACTATACGGCGGCCGCAGCACGCCGTACTCCGTGATGAACGCCGTGATGAGGCGATGAGGCGTGACGTCGAAGGCGGGATTGAACGCATGCGCCTCGTCTGCCGCGACGCGGGCACCGCCGAACTCGGTCACCTCGCGCGCGTCGCGCTCCTCGATAGGAATACTCGCGCCGCTTGCAAGGGACCGATCGAACGAGGAGCGCGGAGCAGCGACGTAGAGCGGAATCCCGTGGTGCGCGGCGAGCACCGCGAGCCCGTATGTGCCAATCTTGTTTGCGGTGTCGCCGTTACGCGCAATGCGATCCGCACCGACGATGACCAGATCGACGGCGTTGCGCGCCATCGAGACGGCCGCGGCGCTGTCGACCTGCACAATGGTTTCGACTCCGGCGCTGCGCAGCTCGAGCTCGCTGAGGCGCGACCCCTGGAGGAGTGGTCTCGTCTCGTTCACATACACCACCGGGCGCTTTCCGGCACGCTGCGCCGCGAGAATGACACCGAGTGCGGTGCCGCTGCCGGCGGTCGCGATGGCACCCGTGTGGCAGTGCGTGATGATACGCGCCGCTTCCGGAATGAGCTCCGCCCCCTGTGCTGCGATCGCAGCATCGATGTGCTCTTGTTCCTCGTGAATGCTTTGGGCTTCGGCGAGCATGTCATCGGCGCTCAGGACGCGGTCGACGGCCCAGGCGAGGTTGACGGCGGTGGGCCGCGCCGCTCGGACGCGGGCCGCGGCAGCCCGGAAGGTAGCGTCGTCGGGAATTGTCTTGCGGAGCAGCGCAACGCCGTACGCTGCGAAAACCCCGATGCAGGGTGCTCCACGGACGGCAAGGGTCGCGATCGCATCGACGAACTCGTCGGCGGTGCGTGCCGAGGCAACGCGTATCTCGAACGGCAACATCCGTTGATCGAGATAGCGCACGGCGTTGCCGTCCCACACGACGGCTGCGGGAAGCTTAGACTCCGGCAGGAACGCGCGCGGCGTAACAGTCGCGGCAGTAGACGGGACGGTCACCGCGCGGACGGAATGGGACGGTCGTGTTCACACCGCACTGCGCGCAGACGGCGTCGAAACTTGGACGCGTCGTGCCGCGTGTACCGGCCTCCGCCGTGTGCGCACGGCGTGCTTGACGGCAGTCGCGGCAGCGAGCCGGCAGATTCGCAAATCCGCGTTCGGCAAAGAACTGTTGCTCGCGCACGCTGAAGGTGAACTGGGTTCCGCAATCTTTACAAGTGAGAATTTTGTCTTCCAAGGCTGTCCCCCACGGCTCCCCCGGGTCAGAGATCGAGGCCGGTTGTATGCGCCCCGCGGGTGCCAATCCCTGCGAGAACCGCGGCTGCCAGGGCCGCGTCGTAGCCCTTGTCGCCGCGCCGCGGATCGGCGCGCTCCTCGGCTTGCTCCAGCGTCAAGGTCGTAAGGATACCGAAGCCGATCGGCACTCCGCTCGCGAGTTGGACCTCCATGATGCCGCGGGCGCACTCCCCGGCGACGTAGGCGAAGTG
>JASHOG010000025.1 GCA_030041225.1 Vulcanimicrobiota bacterium
CGGAGTGGCTTGCCGAGACGTACGTGCGCAACCAAAGCCATACGCTGGGGACGATCGTCGAGCTCGGACTCGCACTCGTGCTCTTTGCGTCCTTTCGGGCGCTCCACGGCCGCGCAGAGACGTGGGTCGGCGATCGTCTCTTTCGCGATCGCCGCAATCGCATCATGGCCCTTCGCGAACGCGCGGAGGAGCTGGGCTTTCTCGATCGCCCAGAAGCGATAACGACGCTCGTCCGCGAGAGCGTCATGCGCTACGCAGATGCCCCGGACGCCGGCGTCTATCAGATGACCGACGCGCGGGTCCCTTCCGAGGATCGCGCCGTGCTCGCGCTAAAAGCGCGGCACTACGAGGTCGAGGCGCCGCCGGAATCCGCCTTCGCAGGTGCGCTGCTCCTGCCGTTCTATTTCGGCGGAGAACTCGGTGGCTTTCTCTCCGTTTCAACGCGCGAACGCGAAGCGTACGATCCCGACGAACGCCAAGCACTACGCGACCTTGCCTCCGCCACCGGCGTCGCTTTGGAAAGGACTCGCCTACGTGAGGCCGAGCGGCGCGCAGCAACGCTGGAAACGGAAGTCGCGCTCCTGCGTCGTGAATGCGAAACGCTGCGCACCATTACGCGCGACCGCGTTTAACAGCAGACGGCGTACTCGATGTCGTACTGCGCTCTTCGTTTCCAAGGAAGCGCGCCCATGCGGGCTGAACGAGCGAACATGCCGACTATGAGGCGCTGATGACTACCACAGCGTGGCGCAGGCTTCTGCTTGCGTTGTGCGCGTTCGGGCTACTGCAGTCCGGCTTTGAGACATGGACGGAACTGAGCCGCATGGCATTCATCCCAGGGTTTGCCGCAGGTGGTTATGCGGGTTATGGCTCTGCGGATGAAAGGCCGACGAAGACGCCCTTTATCGATCGGCTGACCATCGCACCGGGAAGCGAAGCGTACCGGGAAGGACTGCGCACCGGCGACCTGCTCGACCTGCGCGCGCTCTCGCCGAGTGAGCGCTATCGCTGGAGGGCGCAGTGGTGGTGGATCGGCGAGCGCGCCGATTTGACGATACTGCGCGGAAACGGGACACTGCATCTCCCCCTGCAGGCAAAGCACTATCCTGCGACGACGGATATGTGGATCTCGTTGGCGGGCGGTTACTGGATGCTGCTCTTTGCCGGTTTGATCTCGTGGTTGAGACCAGAGCGTCGCGAAACGAGAGTTCTGGCCTTGCTGCTCATACTCTTAGAAATCGGGCAAAACTTTCAACCGCAGAATTGGATCACGCCGTGGCCGGCTCTCGATGCCGCGCTCGCAGCGTTATCCGGCATTCCGTACTACGCCGGAATCGCACTGCTCGCAACGTACGCCATGCTCTTTGCGCTCCCGGCATCACCCTTGCGCAAGCTCCTCGCCGGGGCGTCGTACGTCAGCGCTGCTATCGCGGCGCTCTACGGGCTCGTAGCGTGCGCCGGTACATGGACGGCGCGAGCCGAGCTGACGATGCCTTTTACGGGTTACGGGCCCATAACGCACTTTCTCACCATCGGCGTTCCGGCGCTCTTCCCGTTGCTCTGCCTCGTCGCGTCGATCGCAAGCACGAGAGGAGTCGAGCGCACGCGTATCTCCTGGCCGGGCATCCCGCTTGCGCTGATATACTGCTGCAACGTCGCAGCCGTGCCTCCCATAAACTTGAGCAACGACACGGCACGCGAGCTCGTCTCTGCGTGGAACGTTTCCGCATTCCTAGCGCCGCTGGGCCTGACGTACGCGCTATTGAATCATCGCCTGCTTGACATCGGCTTTGCGATCAATCGGGCAGCCGTCTTCACGACGGTCTCCCTCATCGTCGTCGGCATCTTCGTGCTTGTCGAGTGGGCGCTCGCGCAGTGGTTCAGCGCCGCGAGTCATGCGACCAATCTTGCCATCAGCGCAGCGTTGGCGTTGACGCTCGGCCTCTCGGTGCGGACGATTCACTCGCGCGTCGATCGCGTGCTCGACACACTCTTTTTCCGCAAGCGGCATGAAGACGAGCAGGCGATTCGCACGCTCGCGCGGGAGGTCGCGTACGTTACCGATGCGGGCGTGCTGCTCGCGCGGGTCAAGGCCGTGCTGGAGGATCATGCCGATGCGACCGGCGTCGAGATCCTCCTGGACGACGGAGCGGGGCTCTATGGCGACGTCGGCGAGAACGACCCCGCGATCGTGCGCCTCCGAGCGACGCACACGATACTCGACCTGCACGGCGTGGAGACAACGATTCGCGGCGAGTTCGCCTATCCGATGGTCGCGCGCGGCCGCCTCGTCGGCGTCCTCGTGCTCGGACTCAAACGCTCAGGCGAGACCTATGCCCCCGACGAATCCGACGCGATCGCACAGCTCGCACACGATGCCGCTGTTGCGCTCGACGTGCTCATCACAAAGAAGCCCGCCTCGGGAGACGGAATGCTCGAGGAGATCCTCCTCTCGACACGCGCGATGTACAGCGCGATTCAGAACCTTCCGGCTGCGATTGCCGAGGCGAATCGCGCGGCTGTGGGCGAGACGTCCCCGCGACCGCCGCAGCAAATCTCCTAAAAGCTCTCCAAGAACTGCGCCACTGCGCGCTGCGACTGCGCATTCTCCAGAAGCCAGTCATGCTTTGCTCCTAAGATCGGCACGAAAGTTTTGCGCGGCGACGCAGCGAGACGCTCGAGCGCATGACCCTGCCTCGGGGGAATCTCGTCGTCTTTGGTTCCCTGGAAGACCAGAAGCGGCGCGCGAATACGGCGGACCATGGCGATCTCGTCGAACTCCGGAGCCCTTGGAACGACGTATCTATGCTTCGGATCGCTATATCTGAGAACCGCACTGAGATCGTCCCACGGTGCGGCGAGGATGAGTCCGGTCACGTCTCGCTGCGTCGCCACGTAGTCGGCGATCGCCGTTCCCATCGAGTATCCGAGCACGACGACACGCTTACCGTGCAGCGCGTCGTACTCGCGGAGCGCGTCGGCGCGGAGCG
>JASHOG010000026.1 GCA_030041225.1 Vulcanimicrobiota bacterium
ATGAGCTATGAAGCCACGGATGTGTCTTTTGCGCTGTAGAGCGAGGGACTGAGGTACCGCCAGAGGATTTTCACGAGCGCAGCCGCGGGGATTCCCAAGATGAGTCCCGGGATGCCGAAGAGCTCGCCGCCCGCGAAGACGGCAAACATCACGCCGATCGGCGAGACGCCGATAGAGCTGCCCATGATGCGCGGAACGAGCACCATATCGCTGACGCGCGCCATACAGAACATCACCACCTGCACCCACAGCATCATCCAGCCGCCCTGCGGGGCGCAGAGCACGAGTGCGATCACCTGCGCGACGAGCATGCCGATCACCGGAACGGCATAGGCGACCGCCGAGATGAGGCCGATGATGAGCGGATACTTGAAGCCGATTGCTGCCGTCAGGCCCGCGATGACGATGCCCGTGATCGCGCTGACGACGATTTGCCCGAAGATGTACTTGCCGAAGACGTCGGTCACTTCGCTCAGGATCTTTCGTGCGGTTGCGCGCCTCGACACCGGGAAGAGCAACGTGAATCCGTCGGCGAGGTTCTCGTCGTTGAGGAGGAAGTAGAACGAGAGAACGATTGCTGCGAATGCAATGAAGAGCCACGTCGCGGCATTGAGCGCAAAGACGCCGATCGACGCCAGCGTGCCGCCGGCGACGTTTCCGATGTGTTGCGCGCCGATCTGCGCGATGTCGACGCTCGGAATCTGGAGGAGCGGGAAGCGGCTCTCCAGCGCATCGCGCAGGTAGATGACCCAGCCGTGCACCGCGTGCGCGTAACTCGGCACATTCGAGACGAGCGCCTGCCCTTGTGCGACGAGCATCGGGACGATGATGAGCGGCATGAGCGCGACAATCAGCACGAGCACGACGTAGATGAGCACGATCGCCAACCACTTCGGCACGCGCCAGCGCATGAGCAGCATCACGCTCGGCCGGACGCCGAACGCGATGAACGCCGCGATCGTGAAGATCGCGATCGTGTGCGGGATGAGCCTCGTGATCCACCACACCGCGATGAGCGCGACGAGCGTCACGACGACCCAGAAGACGCGGCGCGATGCCGCGGTGCTCAGAGCCGTTTGCACAGAAGCCGCCGCTCCGTCTCGTAGCCGGCTCGCTCGTACAAGCGCATGGCCGGGAGATTGCTCTGCGTTACCATCAAGGAGATATACGGCAAGCCACGCCTCCGGGCCTCATCTTCGGCCGCTTCGATCAGCATGGTGCCCACGCCGCGCCGCGTCGCCTCGGGCTCGACCGCCATATACGCGATGAAGGCTTGCGGCTCGAGAGAGACCTCGTCCGGCAGGGCGTCGAGCAGGACGAGGAAACCGAGAGGCCTCTCCGCCTCCTCCGCAACGAGGAGCACGTGCGACTGCGAGAGGGCAAAATCGATGAGCCGCGTGAGGCCGGTCTCCAAGGCCTCGTCCGAGGCGTTGCGCGTTGCGCTCGAGCGAAGTGTGCGGCGACCAAGCTCGCTGACGAAGCGCCAATCCTCGCGAGCGCCCTCCCGTACGATCATGCGCGCCAACGTGGAAGAAGGCGGCCGAGCGCAGCGAGGAGCGCCCGGTTCTCATCCTCCGCTCCGATGGTAACTCGCAATCTCCCCGGCATACGGAGCGAGTCGCCGTTGCGCACGACGATCCCGTCGGCGAGCAGATCTTCGTAGGCTCGCGTTGCTCCTACGGGCACGGCAAGCGCGTAGAAGTTTGCCTGCGTCGGATACGCACTCAAGCCGAGCGCCGTGAAGGCTGGATAGAGCAGCCTCTTCCCGGCCTCGTTGCAGGCAACGCTACGCTGCAGGAATGCTTCGTCGTCGAGCGCCGCAGCGGCACCCGCGAGCGCCGTCGCCGCAACATTAAACGGAAGACGCACGTGCTCGAGCGTCGCGACGGTCTGTACGTCGGCGAAAGCGTAGCCGAAGCGCAGGGCGGCGAGGCCGTAAATCTTTGACATCGTACGCAAGACGATCGTGTTCGGGCGCTCCGGGACCTCGCCGATTGCGTCGACGCACTTCGGCGCCGCGTACTCGCGATAGGCCTGATCGACGACGAGAACTACCTCCGGCGGCAGGCGCTTCACGAACGACAGAAAGTCTGCGCGTTCGACGGCCGTTCCGGTCGGGTTGTTCGGATCGCATAGAAAGACCACACGTGCGCGCGGCGTGAGCGCGGCGAGCATCGCTTCCAGATCACTGACGCCTTCGCGTAGAGGCACTTCGACGGACACGCCCCCGCGCTCGAGCACCGCGAGGCGAAAGAGCGCAAAGCTCGGCACGGCCATCACGGCCTCCTCGCCGGGCCTTAGGAACGTCTGCACGACGAGCTTCACGATCTCGTTGCTGCCGTGACCGAGCACGACGTTCTCGCGCGAGAGTCCGTGCCGCCGCGCAATGCGTTCCCGCAGGTCGAGGTACGAGTCGTCGACGTAGCGACTCAGGTCCTCGATCCTTCGAACCGCCGCGAGCGCTTTCGGCGACGTGCCGAGCGGATTCTCGTTGGATGCGAGGCGCACGCCCTCGACGAACGCCGCGCGCTGATACGATTCAAACACGGCGCGAACCGGGATCCGTGAGGGGCACGTCCGCCGCACACAGCGGACAAGCATTCCCCTCGTATGACTGTAGCGGAAGGTCGAGCAGCGCGACGACCGGCAGTCCGAGATCGACGGCGCCCCGGCGTACGATCGCCGCGATACCGACGACCTGCGCGCCCCTCGCGCGCACGACCTCCAAGACTTCACGCACGGAGCCACCGGTTGTGATGACGTCCTCGACGACGAGCGCGCGATCTGCAGGTGCTAGCGTGAAGCCGCGGCGCAACGTCGGAATGCCCCGCTCCTTCTCCACGAAGATTGCGCGTACGCCGAGCGACCGCGCAACCTCGTAGCCGAGCAGAATGCCGCCGATCGCCGCACTCACGACCACACTCGGACTCTGCCCCGTGAAGTTTGCCGCGAGAGCGCGCGCGATCGGTTCGAGCAACGAGGGATGCTCGAGAAGACGAAACTTCTGAATGAAGCGATCGCTGTGCCGGCCTGAGCTCAAAACGAAGTGACCCTCGAGCAGTGCGCCGAGGCGCTCGAGCTCCCCGTTGAGGTCCAAGGGCGCGCTCACGTGTGCGCAGCCGTCTCTTCGAGAATCGCCAGAGCAGCCGCGCGCCGGTCGTGGGCGGTCAGAATGGGTCTGCCTACGACGAGATAATCTGCTCCGGCTGCGATCGCCTCAGCGGGCGTCGCGGTGCGGCGCTGATCGGCGGCGTCCACGCCCGCGGGACGCACGCCGGGAACGAGCGTCAAGAGGTCGCTTCCGAAAACTGCCTTGATTTCGCGAACCTCATGCGGGCTGCACACGATGCCCGAGCAGCCGGCGTCGCGTGCAAGCGAGGCGAGGCGCATGACGGTCTGCGTCGCATTTCCACCGAGCCCCACCTCCTCTGCGCTCTGTGCGTCCATAGAGGTGAGTAACGTCACGGCGAAGACGTCCGGCACGCGCATCTCGAGCTCTCCTGCGCGCTCGTGCACGCTCTCGACGACGGCGCGCATCATCGCCAGACCTCCGACGGCGTGCACCGTCAGCATGCGAACGGAGACGGTAAGCAGTGCGCGCGCAGCGGCAGCGACGGTGCGCGGAATGTCGTGGAGCTTTGCATCGATGCAGCAGCGAACGTCACGCCGAGCGCAGTATGAGAGAAGACGCTCGCCGTACCCGAAGAGCGGCTCCAAGCCGATCTTGAAGACGAGATCGAGGTCGTAAAGCTCGTCGATGATCGCCTCCGCTTCGCCGGCTTCAGGGACGTCCAGAGCTACGACCAGACGGCTCACCCGGCGTCGCCCTCGTACTGATGGACATCCGCGAATCCAACGTTTGCCCGGCCGACGATCTCGGAGATCGATCGCGCGCCTTGGCCGGCGAGATGCTCCGCGAGGCCGTCGACGATGCGTTCGGGAACCCGCGGGTCGGTGAAGTTCGCAGTGCCGATCCCGATTGCACTCGCACCCGCAAGAAAGAACTCGAGCGCGTCGGAGAGCGACGCGATCCCGCCCTGGCCGATGATCGGTATGCGCACGGCACGTGCCGCTTCATACACCGCGAGCACCGCAATCGGTCGGATCGCCGGGCCGGAGAGCCCGCCTGCCACGTTGCCGAGTCGCGGCCGCGCCCGTTCAACGTCGATCGCCATCCCACGCACGGTGTTGATGACCGCGAGCGCATCTGCACCTGCGCTCTCGGCCTCGCGCGCGATCACCGTGATGTCCGTCACGTTCGGCGAGAGCTTCACGATGAGCGGTTTGCGCGTCGCAGCGCGAGCTGCGCTCACTACTTCCGACGTTGCACGCGAGTCGCACGCAAAGGTCTCCCCCTCGCTTGCGACGTTCGGACACGAGACGTTGAGCTCGATCGCGTCGATTTCCGGCCGCTCCGCGAGCCGCTGCGTCACCTCGACGTACTCCCCGACCGAGAAGCCCGCGACGCTTCCTATGATCGCGCACGGTCGCTCGGCAAGCTTGCCGATCTCGTGCTCGAGATACCAGTCGATGCCCGGGTTTTGCAGGCCGATTGCGTTGAGCATGCCCGAAGGCGTGTGAACGATGCGCGGCATGGGATTCCCGAGACGCGGCAGACGCGTCACGCTCTTGAGCACGATCGCGCCGATGCGAGCGAGATCCGCGAAACGCGCGAACTCCTCTCCCGAGCCGTAGCATCCGCTGCCCATCATCGTCGGGTAGCGCAGGCGCAACCCGCCGATCCTGACGGAAAGATCGACGTCGCGAGCGTCCTCCGCACTTACCATCGCAGCTCCTCGGCCATGAACACAGGCCCTTCACGGCAGATCCGGGCGTACGAGATCCCCGCTTCGTTGGAAGGGAAGCGCGGTGCTCGCGGGCTCGTCGCTGCAACCGGGACGACGCACCCCCAGCATCCACCCACGCCGCATCCAAAGGTCTCTTCCAAGCAGAGCTGCGCGGGGACGCGCGTACGCGTCGCGATCTGTGCGACTGCGCGCAGCATCGGCGTCGGTCCGCATGCGAGCAGGAGCTTCGCGGGCGCGCTAGCTTCGAGCGCATCGGTGACATAGCCGCGAAGGCCTTCGCTACCATCCTCCGTTGCGAGCGTCACCTCACAACCGGCTTGGACGAAGCGCTCGCGTTCGACGAGCAGCGCTGCACTGCGCGCACCGTAGAAGAGCCGCACGCGCGAACGTCGGCGTACGAGCTCGCGCGCAGGCAATAACACGGACGCGATGCCGACGCCGCCCGCAGCAATCGCAACATCTGCCGGCGCATCGCGCAGATCGAACCCGTTGCCGAGCGGTCCGAGCAGCGCGAGCGAATCGCCCGCTGCCAGCGCTGCAAGCTCACGCGTTCGCGGCCCCGTGATGAAAAAGAGGAGGCTCACAATATCGTCGTACGCATCGTAAATTGCGAGGGCAACGGCGGCGGCGCAGCCGCTCGGGAGCTCTGCCATCACGAACTGTCCCGGAAACACGGCAGCAGAGAGCGCAGGCGCTTGGATGGTGACCATCATCACGCCGGGCGCCCGCTCCTCCCGCGCGATTACCCTGGTATCATGGACCCGGGCGGGCATGTGGGCCACCTGCACGCGCTTGCCTTCTCCAAATTTTCACAAAAGTCCGCGATTTTGCCCTGAACTCTCTTGCCGAACATGCCGTTATACGGTATAGGCAGGTGAAAGGAGGGAAACAGGTGGCTGGCATGATGGTCTTCAAATCACTCGCGGAGGCACTGCGCGCGGGCTACCAAGTTTACGATCGCACTGCAGACGGTTACGTCGTGCGCACGCGCACGAGTGCCGGCTGGGCGATGGCCCTCGTTTGCTACCGCTAAATCGAGATTCGTCTCGAGAATCGTCTTCAACCCTCCCTCGGCATCGATGAAAAAGCCGCCGGCTTACACCGGCGGCTTTTTTGAACTCTCGCTCTCCTCGCTCTGTGGAGAGCCCAATCCTTCGCCGTAGCTCGGCGCGCCGAAGCCGCGGGGTGGAGCGCGAAAGCGCCCGCCACCAACAAGCGAACCGATGACTTGCGCCATCCCGACGAGCATTGGAATGATGCCGAAGAGGAGCCACGGGCCGGGGACGAAGTGGCCGAAAATCTCGTCGCGATCGTACGGCGTGTAACCGATGAACGCGAGGCCGATGAGGAGCGCAAGGCCGATGAAGGTCACCGAGATACCGCGCCGCAACTGAACGTTCGCGTAGAGATCGGGGTCGTAGCCGTACCCGTATCGCATCGCGCGCATCGAGGACGGCAGCGGCATCTGGCCCCGGCGAATCAACTCCATGCGCTCGCGGTGCTCGAGCACGCGAAAGGTAATCCACGTGAGAAACATGAGCGCGAAGATGCATACGATGGCAACGACGCCGACGAGGCCGGACGAGTCCCGATCCACGCCTAGGCATACCCCTGCACGCTCGAGATGTTTCGCCGCCGGGCCTGAAACATCGCCCTCGGCCGTCGTGTAGCGAGTGTGTGGGAAGAGGAGCAGGACGGCGCCTTGGTCGCAGCGGCCCTCCGGGGCGACGGCGAGGCTTTCGCGGAGCTCGTCCGTCGCTACGACCGGCCGGTTTACCACCTGGCCTACCGGACGCTCCACGACGCCGAAGAGGCGCGCGACGTAACACAGGAGGCCTTTTTCAAGGCCTATCGGTCGCTTCGAACCTTTCGACCGGAGGCGAAGTTCTCAACCTGGATTTTTTCGATCGCGTACCACGCCTGCTGCGACCGGCTGAACAAGCGCAGGCGCTTCAGCGGCGAAGAAATCCAGGACCCGGTCGACGCGGCCCCTTCCCCAGAGCATCAGGCAATCGCGCTCGACGAGGCACGGCGCCTGCGTGCCGCAATCGACGCGCTCCCCGAGAAGTACCGCACCGTCATTACGCTCTACCACCTCCAGGGGCAGCAGTATGAGGAGATCGCGCAGGTCCTCGGGCTGCCGATGGGAACCGTGAAGACCCATCTTTTCCGAGCGAAGGAGCATTTACGGCGCATGTTAAGCGAAAGGGAGGAGCCGTGAAATACGACGACGCCTCGCTCGATCGCGCGCTCTCGGCGCTGCCTCTCGAAGAGGCGCCGGCCTCTCTGCGCTCGGCAATTCTCGCGAGAACGGCCTATCGACCCGCACCGATTCTCTCCGTCGCCGAGATCGTCGCGATCGCGAGCATCGCGGCGGTGCTGAGCTGGATCGCGCTCACGATGGGGTCGCAGATCGGCAGCGCGATCGCAGCCGCATTCTCGAACCTCGCGCTACTCGCGTGGCTCGCGGCCGGCGCCACGGCCGCCGTCGCACTTGAGTTTCTCACCCTATCCCAACCGCTCTATGCGCCGCAGCGCAGGGCAAGAGACCGGGCCAAGCCGTAAGAGAGCCCCATGGAATCGCAGCGCACGGTACTGGTCGTCGAAGACGATCCGGCGATTCGGCGCGTTCTTCAGCTCGAGCTCGAGCACGAGGGCTATCATGTTGAGACGGCCGTCGACGGGCTTTCGGGACTGGAGAAAGCGCTCAAGGAGCCCGATCTCGTCATTCTCGATCTCATGCTGCCGCGCATGGATGGCTTTGAAGTCTGCAAACGCATTCGCGCGAAGAGCAAGGTACCGATCGTCATGCTCACGGCGCGCGATGCCGTCGCCGATCGAGTCGCAGGGCTTGACCTGGGAGCGGATGACTACCTGACGAAGCCCTTCTCGACCGAGGAGCTGCTCGCGCGCGTGCGCGCGCGCCTGCGGGAGCGAGAGCCGCAATCGAACCTCATCGAGTACCGCGACGTCGTCATGGATCGCGATCGTCACGAGGTCCGCCGGGCCGGAAACTCGATACCCTTGACGGCGAAAGAGTACTGCCTGCTCGAATACCTGCTCTTGCACCGTAATAAAGTGCACACGCGAGACGAGCTCTTCAACGGCGTCTGGGGAAACGATTTCCTAGGAGATTCGAATCTCATCGACGTCTACATTCGCTATTTGCGGGCGAAGATTGACGACGGATACGAGGATAAGCTGATTACCACCGTGCGGGGCGTCGGCTACGCGATCAAAGATTGAGTTTTAGTTCCCTTAGCTTGAAGTGGAAAATCGCCGCGTGGTACGCGGCGCTCATCATCGCCGTTCTCGCGGCAACCAGCGGCATCATCCTCTGGCGCTTCAACAGCATCATGTACGCTCAAGCACGCGATCGCGCCGACACGACGATGAACCAGATGCTCTCCGTCGCAAACCCCGCGCCCTTCGGATTGCAAGGCGCGACCTCCGGTGCCGGGGCGCTCCAGATCCTCCTGAACAGCGACAACCTCGTCTACTGGTCGTCACCCGAGACTTCGATCGAGATCGACACGCCTGCCGGATTTCCCATGGTAAAGAGCGCAAACCTCGGCGACGATCGCATCCCCGCGGTGGCACTCGACCCGCTCCATCCGGTAACATACCGCAGTATCGAGATACGCGGGAGTCCCGCTCTCGTCGAGGATCGGCTCGTGCGCATCGGCGCTACGACCAACGTCATCGTTCACGTCGCCGAGTCGCTCGCCGGCGCCATCCGCGCGATGGGGGAGGCGCGGCAGAGCGTGCTCCTCCTCTTGGCTGCTGCCGTGCTCGCGGTGATCGGGCTTTCGGTTGCACTTGCGGGCCAAGCGACGGGGCCGATCAACGAACTCTCACGCGCGATGCGCGAGATCGGTTCCGAGCGCCTCGACCGGCGCCTCGCGTGGCCGCGAAGAGACGAGCTCGGAGAGCTCGCAAAGTCGTTCGATGATTTGCTCGCCCGGCTCGAGGCGTCGTTCTCGCGTGAACGCCAGTTCATCTCCGACGCTTCTCACGAGCTGAAAACGCCCCTGACCTCGATCAACGCGAACGCACAGTTGCTGCTGCGGTGGGGCGCTCAAGACGAACGCGTGCGTCAGGAGTCACTGGAGACGATTGCGCATGAGAGCGCCTCGCTCGGTGAGATGGTCAACGGCATGCTCATGCTCGCGAAGGCCGATCGCGGCGACGAGATCCCCAAGGAGCCGGTCTCGCTTATCGAAGAGGCGCGAGAGGTCGTACGCAGCGCCTCGCAGCGCGCGCACGAGAAAGGTTTGGAGCTGCGCTTTCGCTCGGAGAGCGATTCGGCCGTCGTGCTGGCCGACTCGAAGCTCATACGGCAAATGATCGGCAACCTCGTGGATAACGCCATCAAGTTCACCGAGCACGGCTGCGTCGCCGTCTGCGTTGGGCGCGAGGACGGTGCAGGGTGGCTCGAGGTACGCGATACCGGCCCCGGAATCGCCGAGAGTGACCTGTCGCGTATTTTCGAGCGCTTCTATCGTGCCGACCGGGCACGTTCGCGCAGCGTTCCGGGAACGGGGCTCGGCCTCGCGATCGTGCGCTCAGTCGCCCGCGCCTACGGCGGAGACGTCGCCGTGCGCAACGTCCCGACCGGCGGAAGCCTCTTCCGCGTCACGATCCCGCTCCTCACACTTTTCCTTTCATTGCTGCTGACGAACGGCGTCGCCAGGGCCCAGGACATTTCCGTCACCGCAAACCCGATCGTCAACGTCACCGTCACAAAAGGAAGACTTGCGATCGAGACGTGGCAGAGGCCTACAGTACGCATCGTCAGCCGCGGTCGGGTCGCACTGCACCACCTCGACGCTACACAAACGGCGCCGCGGATTCCGAGCGCGATCGAGTCCTGGGCGGTGACGTTGCGAACTGCGCGAGGCACGGTGCAGCTCCCCGCCGAGAGCTTCGTCCTTCCTCGCCTCACAGGCTACGCTCACGACGCGGTCACCGTCCAAAGTACCGCAGCGACGCGCGTCTTCGTTCCCGCCGGTACAGCCCTGCTCATCGCACGCGACACTGCGGGAACGATCGTCGTCACCGGTTACCGCGGCATCCTCGTCGGGCACGTCGAGCGTGGTGAGATGATGCTCGATCGCTTTGGGGGTACCGCGTACGTGCAGGCCGATGCCGGTCGCGTCGTCGCGCTCGATGCGGCGTTCGAGCGTCTGCGCGCCCGCACGGCGCTCGGGAGCCTCTTCTTCGAAGGGTGCCGATCGCAGGAGATCGACGTGACATCCGTGCACGGCACGATTCTTTACGACGACGGCCTCTTCGAGCAAGGGCCGGCGTACTTCGCAACCGGACAGGGGTCGGTGGCTATCGGTGTCGCCGGCGGCGCTGCAACGCTCAGCGCGCACAGCGTGACGGGAAGATATGTTTCGGCGCTTCCAATCGGTACCGAGATGCGTCGCACGAGCGACAGCGTGCTGGCGACGATCGGAACCGGTGGACCGTTCGTCACCGCGCAAGCCTCCGGAGCGATCTTCCTCTATAATGGGGGCCTTGCCGACCATCCACGCATCCGCGCACGCCTCAGTCGGTTACTGCCGAACCTTATCTTGCCGTCGCAGCTGTAATTTCGACGTCGAGGTCGACGAGGAGCCCGTCCTCCGCAGCGATCGCGCGAACGCCGAGCTCATCTTCGAGGTCCTGCGCGAGCACGCTGGGATCGTGTTCGAGCATCGTTGTCCCGAAGTGTTGAAAGATCGCAACCTTCGGATGCACGCGCTCGACGATGCTCCACGCCTGCTCCCACGTCAAATGATCGACGTCGAGACGATCGCGATAGCGCAGGACGTTGACGATGAGCGCGTGCGGCTCGTACCTCGCATAGTCGTCGGCGAGCTCCTCGAAGTACCGCCCGCACGGAAGATATGCAACGCGCATCTCACCGTAGGCGAGGTGCAAACCGTACGTCTGGCCGGCGTGTACGTGCGGGATCGACGTGCGAATCTCGACGTCGCCGACACGATACGGACCGCTGCTCGGCTCGAGCGCGACGACGCGCTCGACGAAGCGCTGCGCGTACGGCAAGACAACCGGCTCCTCTTCAAGCGCGTCGTGCGGGGCGAGCACCGCGCCGCGCTTGCGAAACCCGCCGGCCGTCATCGCCTCGATCATCACGTTGACGTCGCCGGAGTGGTCAAGGTGCTTGTGCGAGAGCACGATCGCATCGAGCTCGCGCGGATTGCAGGGCGGCACGCGCGCGAGGGCGCGAACGAGCGCACCCGGCCCCGGGTCGACGTGGAGCTGTGTCTGGCCGAAGCGCATCCACATACCCCCCGAGGCACGTAGCTGGCGCGCAACCACGAAGCGCGCGCCGCCGGTGCCTAGGAAGAGGATCGAGCTCACGCGCTACATCTTATGCGTCACGATGAACGTTACCCGGCGCCCCGGTAGCGGATATGCGTCGGTTGCTATCGGAGCGGGCAGCGCACCGTACGGAACGCCGCCACCTGCCCGCGTGTAGAGAAAATCGTACGCGTTGGTGAGATTCTCGCCTGCAAGCGTCAGGTCGCAGCTGCGAACGTGCCAGGTCATACCTGCACGCAATGTTGCGTATGGGGGAAGATTCAGCTCGTTGTAGTCGCCTTCGTAGAGCAGGCCCGCGTAGTAGGAGAAGCGCGGTCCCTCGTCCTCGAGCGCCAGTGCGATCTTGTGCAGTGGAACGCCCAGGTCTTGCTCGAACGGTACCACACCGTCGGCCGCCGAGGGCGGAAAGGATTGAATGTACGCGCTATCGATGTCGTAGGACGCGAGCAACGTCAGGCCGGGAGTTAGCTGCGTCTGCGTGCGAAGCTCGACGCCCTGATAGACCTCCCGCGTAACATTGACCGGATAACTCAGGCAATCGGGATAGAGCCCGGATGCTATACCCGCAAGCGTCACGGTATCGGTCGTGCATTGCTTTGGGCCGTAGAATGTTGCGACGCCGTTGTGCAGATCGGTGCGATAGACGTCGAGTGAGGCGTGAACATCGTGGCCTGTGAGCGCAAAGAGACGCTCGTAGCCGAGATCGTACTCGGTCGAACGCTCCGCCGTCGCGCCCTTGTTGCCGATCGATGCGTACCCCGCAACGACCGGAATCGGCTGCGCGGAAGTGGGCACGATGAATGTCGGTAGCTGCGGCGACTGAAAGGTCGAGCCTACCGAGGCGCGCACGGCAGACTCGGCGGTCGGGGTCCAAACGAATCCAAATCTGGGATCGATACTGTGGCCGAA